>NZ_JAJEJT010000001.1:1271736-1589670 GCF_021390645.1 Paraburkholderia flagellata | reverse complement strand
CGCTCGATCACGCTCGACCTCAAGCGACCCGAAGCGGCACAGGTCGCACTGGACCTGATCGCCGAGGCCGATGTCCTCATCGAGGGCTTTCGCCCCGGCACGATGGAGCGGCTGGGCCTCGGCCCCGAAGCGGCGCTTGCGCGCAACCCGAAACTCGTCTACGGCCGCATGACCGGCTGGGGGCAGAGCGGGCCGCTCGCGCAGCGCGCCGGGCACGACCTCAACTACATCGCGCTTTCGGGCGTGCTTTCCGGCATCGGGCGCGCTGGCGAGGCGCCGGTGCCGCCGCTGAATCTCGTGGGCGACTATGGCGGCGGCGGCATGCTGCTCGCGCTCGGCGTGGTTGCGGCGCTGTGCAACGTGCAGCGCGGCGGCTCGGGGCAGGTGGTAGACGCGGCGATGGTCGAGGGCGCGGCGCAACTCGGCTCCATCGTGTGGGGGCTCATGGCGTCCGGCAACTGGCGCGAAGCGCGCGAGAGCAATCTGCTCGACGGCGGCACGCCCTGGTACGACAGCTACCTCACGAAAGATGGCCAGTACATGGCGGTGGGCGCGGTGGAATCGCGCTTCTATGCGCAGTTGCTCGACAAGCTCGGGCTCGCCAATGCCGACCTGCCGAAGCAGCACAACCGCAAGGGTTGGCCCGTGCTGCGCCAACATTTCGAGGCGGCGTTCCTCACGCGTACACGCGACGAATGGTGCGCCGTGTTCGAGGACAGCGATGCCTGCGTCGCGCCCGTGCTGGGTTTTTCCGAAGCGCCGAAGCATCCGCACAACGTTGCGCGCGCAAGCTTCGTCGAGGCGCACGGCGTCGTGCAGCCGGCGCCCGCGCCGCGCTTCTCGGCCACGCCTTCGGCCATCGGCCACAAGGCCCCGGCGAGAGGCGAGCATGGTCTTGCCGCGCTGCTCGACTGGGGCTTCGACGAACGGACGGTTGCGCGCATGCGCGAGCATGGGCTCGGTTATCAGGAGTAAGTGACGCTGTGCAGCGCGGTTGCGCGTATCAAACAGCGGCATTGAATGTATCGATCTGGAGGAAGACATGAAGGTGTTGGTAGCAATCAAACGCGTGGTGGACGCCAACGTAAAGGTTCGCGTCAAGGCGGACGGCTCGGGCGTCGATCTCGCGAACGTCAAGATGAGCATCAATCCTTTTGACGAGATCGCCGTGGAAGAGGCCGTGCGGCTGAAAGAGCAGGGCGTGGCGAGCGAAGTGGTCGCGGTGTCGTGCGGTCCCGCCGCCTGCCAGGAGACGCTGCGCACGGCCATGGCGATCGGCGCCGACCGTGGCGTGCTAATCGAGACGGACGCCGCGCTCGAACCGCTCGCAGTCGCCAAGCTGCTCAAGGCGCTGATCGACAAGGAAGCGCCGCAGCTCGTGATTCTCGGCAAACAGGCCATCGACGACGACTGCAATCAGACGGGCCAGATGCTGGCCGCGCTCACCGCGCGCCCGCAAGCGACGTTCGCGAGCAAAGTCGAAATTGCAGACGGCAAAGCGCGTGTGACACGCGAGATCGACGGCGGCCTCGAGACCGTGCAACTCGCGCTGCCGGCCATCGTGACGACCGACCTGCGCCTGAACGAGCCGCGCTACGCGACGCTCCCCAACATCATGAAGGCCAAGAAAAAGCCGCTCGACACGACCACGCCCGCGCAACTCGGCGTGGACGTCGCGCCGCGCCTCACCACGCTCAAGACCGCGGAGCCCGCGGGCCGCGCGGCCGGCGTCAAGGTGCCCGACGTCGCGACGCTGGTCGCGAAGCTGAAGAACGAAGCGAAAGTGATCTGAAGGAATGCAAATGACTGCTGGTAAACCTGTTCTGGTCGTCGCCGAGCACGACCACGTCTCGATCAAGTCGGCTACCCTCAGCACGGTAACGGCCGCCCGCCAATGCGGCGACGAAGTGCACGTGATGGTGGCGGGGCACAACGCGGCAGGCGCGGCAGAGGCGGCGGCGCGCATCGCGGGAGTCGCGAAGGTGCTGCACGCCGATGGCGCGGCACTCGCCGACGCGCTCGCCGAAAACGTCGCGGCGCAAGTGCTGGCCGTGGCCGCCAATTATGGGCACATCCTCTTTGCCGCCACGAGTGTCGGCAAGAACGTCGCGCCCCGTGTGGCGGCGCTGCTGGACGTCGCACAGATCTCCGAGATCACGCGCGTGGTGAGCGCGGACACATTCGAGCGGCCGATCTACGCGGGCAACGCGATTCAGACCGTGCAAAGCGCCGAAGCGGTGAAGGTCGTCACGGTGCGCATGACGGGCTTCGACGCGGCGGCGCAGGGCGGTGCGGCACAGGTCGAAAGCGTCGCAGCGGTCGCGGACAGCGGCCTTAGCGCGTTCGTCGAACGCGTCGTGACGAAGAGCGAGCGGCCCGCGCTTGCGGACGCGCGCATCGTCGTGAGCGGCGGCCGGGCGCTTGGCAGCAGCGAGAAGTTCAACGCCGTGCTCACGCCGCTCGCCGACAAGCTCGGCGCCGCGCTTGGCGCGAGCCGCGCGGCCGTGGACGCAGGCTTCGCACCGAACGACTGGCAAGTGGGGCAGACTGGCAAGATCGTCGCGCCCCAGGTGTACTTCGCGTGCGGCATTTCCGGCGCGATCCAGCATCTCGCGGGCATGAAGGACTCGAAGGTGATCGTGGCGATCAATAAGGATGCCGAAGCGCCGATCTTCAGTGTGGCAGATTTCAGCCTCGAAGCGGACCTGTTCGAGGCAGTGCCTGAACTGGTCGCGGCGCTCTAGGCGACGCAGCGCGGCCAGTGCAAACGTACCGGCCGACCGGCGATTTTCCGGGTTTTCCGGTGCGTGCCGTCGATGCGGCTTGTGGCAGGAAGGGCTTGTGCCTTCCCTGCCATTTTTTACGCCCGCGAGTTTACGTCCGCGAATACCAGTACATGCCGTCGTCGTGCAGCTCGCGTTTGACTTCGCCGCGGTACGTCAAGTAGTTCAGGCACGCAAGGCTCTCGCCGGTCGCGAGGCTCATCTGCCCGAGATCGTCCTCGCCAATGCGCCGCGCGAACAGCGCACCGAACACATCCACGGCCCGACGCGGTTCGGCAAGCGCTGCGCGCAGACGCGCGAGGCTCTTGTCCTGCCCCTGGCGCAAACGCTCGATGCGCGCGTGCAGCCCGTAAAAGCAGTCGTTATGCGAGGGAAGAACGAGCACATCGTCGGGCACTTCGCGTTGCAGTTTGTCGAACGAGGCGTACCACTGGGCCATCGGGTCCGCGTCGGGCTCAATCGGATAGACCGAAACGTTCGAGGAGATGCGTGGGAGCACCTGGTCGCCGGAGATGAAGAGCTTCAGCGCCGGACAGTAGAAGCAGGCGTGTTCCGGCGAATGCCCCATGCCGACGATGACGCGCCAGTCGTGCGCGCCGATGCGCACGACCTCGCCGTCCTGCAGGCGCCGGAAGCTTTCGGGCAGCGCGTGGATATGCTGGCCGAAGCGGCCAAAGCGCGCGCGGTAGACATCGATCGCCGACTCGCTCCAGCCCGCGCGGCGATAGAAGTCGAGCGCGTCGGCGGGCGCTTCGCGGCCCGTGTCGGCCGCCGCCACGCGGCAGTTGAAGTACTCGGTGCGCGTCATCCAGAGCCGGCAGTCGAACGCGCGCGTGAGCCAGCCGGCCATGCCCACATGATCCGGGTGCATGTGCGTGACCAGCACGCGCGTCACGCGTGACACCGCGCGCGGCTCGCCGCCTGTCGCCAGGATCGCGCGCCAGACAGCCGTGGCGGCGTCCGTGCGGGCGCCCGTATCGACCACGGCGCAACCTTCGGTCTCGTCGATGAGCCACACGTTGATGTGGTCGAGCGCCCACGGCAGCGGCATGCGCAGCCAGCGCACGCCCGGCGCGATCTCGATGGTCGAGCCAGGCGCAGGCGGTTCCGCGTAGGGGTAGCGCAGCGCTGATTGTGTGCTGCTGGAGATATCTTCGGTGCGTTCAGTCATGCGTCGTGGGACATAAGGAAATGGGGCGCGCAAACTTTCTCGTATCGCGCAGGATAGCGCGAACGCGGCGTCGCCGCCCACGTTCGTTTGGGGGCAGAGTGCATGACGCACGACCCTGCGGCCCGATTCTGCGCTGCCCGCGCCTGCTTACTTTTGTTTCCGCTTGTTGCTTCTCGTTGCCGCCTGTTTCGCTTTGTTGCCGGATGACGACGCCGGATGGCGTAGCATCGCGCCTCAACGTCGATACTTATTGCGCCGCAACAAAATGATGCCTACACTGACCAGGTCTGCCGGCTACCTCGACGCTTTCGCAAAGGAGGGCGTGACATGACGACTCGATCAAATACATTGCATGCATCTCTGAAGCTGCACGTCTTCGAACAGGAAGGTGGGTGGCATTGGGGTATCACCATCCCTCGCAGCGCGGGTAGCGGCTTCAAGCTCATCGCGTACAGCGAAACGACCTTCACCGGCGAGAGCGAAGCGCTGCGCGATGGCAGCCGTGCGCTCGAAAATATTCCGGAAGATGCGGCGCTCGCGTTCGCATCCTGAAACGGCGCGTCCGCGATAAACGCGTTCACGAGATCTCTTTACGGCGCATGCCGTCAATGAACCCCTGCGTTGCGACGCCCGGCGTGTGATGCTCCTCGCATGCCTGTCCAGCAGCATGAACGGTGCGCCACGTCCGATAGCGTCTGCGCACTCTTTTCCTTGAGTAGCACGAAGAATTCGACGACATAGGGCGCCCTGCCGCGCGCCGGTAGGCCTTCGGGCGTGACCGACCGCACTGTCCATATTGTCACTGAAGCTAGATCTGGACGGCCCAGCGCGGCGGCGTCGCGCTCGTGGGCTCGAGGAGTGCCTTCACGATATTCAGTGCGTCGTCTTCGACCGGCATGGGAATCGGCGATTCGTCACGGAAATCCGCTGCCGCAAGGTAATCGTTCTGCGCAAGCGGATGATTGTTCACGACGAGTTCGACCATCTCGAAACGAAACAACGGATGAAAGACGCTTGCCGACCGGCGTAAACGGGTCGGGGCGCCGATTTGCGCCCGAAGCGCGGCATGCCGTAGGAGCCTTCGAGCGCCTCGATGTGATGGGAGAGCGCACTTTGCGTGAGGCGCATGCACGCTCCCGCTCTCGCGCAACGCGATGGAAACCGAGCCGACATGTCGGCTGGTTGCGGCACGTTTCTGGAACAGCGTGTTTGCATAAAATACAGACTCATTGTGATAACAATAGTTATCTTATCAGTCAGATTTGGTGGCGAACATGGAGCGCGTCGAGTGGTCTTGCCGAATAGGGGAGGCTTGCACGTCGCGGCTTTCGCGCAACGTGCAAGCGGATCACGAACGCCGAAGCACGGATCGACGAGTTCCGGCGCCCGTTCCTTGGAGCGTGGCGCGTGCGTAGCCGTCAGACAGCGTCTATCGCACGCTTCGCTCGTCACCCAACCTTATTGGCCTGCTCCTTCGCAAGCAGGCGTTGAGCCTGTCGATCTCCGCGGTTGGCTTCCTGCGCGGTCTGTACCGAAGTTTCAGTGGCTTCGGCAAATGCAGCGCGTGCGGCGTTGCTGATCGTGACGGCATACGAAGCTGACGACGTGGAACCCTGTGTCGTCGTATTGGACTGCGGCTGTGTCTTGCTGGCCGGTTGCGCAGCCGCAGTCGCCTGCTGGTTCTGCGCGCCGTTATTCGCTGCTGTCGCAGCGGCGGGTTGGCTAGAAACTGCCTGGATCGTCATCAGAAGGTCTCCAAAAAAGAGAGAAAAAACCGTGAACAGCGCACGGTTTATCGGAGCACCTTCCAAATACTTAAGAAGTATTTATTCTTTGAAAACGAATCAACTTAAGGCTCGCATAAGCTTTGGTTCGATTTGCGTTAGCGCTATTTATAATATCCGGGCGATTTGCCTTCTATAGCTGCACAGGTCCGAGTTTCCCGACACCCGGTGCCTTGGTGTGTCTACCCATCGAAACTGTCGACGGTATTTTCTGGAATAGAAGCGACTTTTATTCAGGTTTAAAAAGTAAATCTTTGTTCTCGAAAAATAGGGACTCCACGTCGAGAATATTTCTTCGATAAGGAGTTCATCAGAATACATGGCTACCATCCCCCAGGTCTTTCAAGTTTCCCCTGGAAATCTATCTTGCTGCCGCTCACGAACAACGTCACTCACGATAACTGGTCCACATGGGTCCTCCGGCAGCGTCATGGCGACGATCGCGCCCATGAGCACGACGTCCGTGCTGAGATCACGAGATACGCAGACCGGGTGCTGGATAACGTTCGCCTTCGTCCCGGCATGACATTGGCTGACATCGGCACGGGTGACGGTCTCGTCGGGTTTCGCGCGATAGAGCGGGCCGGCGCATCAATCCGGGTGCTCATGACCGATATTTCGGCTCCGTTGCTGCGGCACACGGAAGAGACCGCGCGAAGTCTGGGGGTGAGCGGACAGTGCGCATTCATACACGGCCGCGCCGAGCATCTGGAAGGCATTGCCAACGAAGCTGTCGATGCTGCCACGATGCGCGCAGTTCTGGCGTATGTGGAAGACAAGCCCGCTGCAATGCGAGAACTCAACCGCATACTCAAACCGGGCGGGCGCTTGGCCATCGCAGAGCCGATTTTGCGTGACGAAGCGCTTGAGGTTTGCATGCTCAAGCAACTGGTCGATGCCCGTGCATTCAACACGGAAGATCCGTTCTTTCCCTTGTTGCTCCGATGCCGGGCGGCGCAGTTTCCCGACACTGAGGAGAAGGCGCGCGCGCTGCCGATTACGAATTATGGCGAACGCGACCTTGTCCGCTTCGCGATCGACGCGGGATTCACAGACATTCATCTGGAATTGCACATCGATGTGCGAACTGAAGACAGCCTTCCTTGGGAAACGTTTCTCCGCACCTCGCCGCACCCGTTGGCGCCCAGCCTGGAAGAGGTCTTCGAGAAGGAATTTACCCGCGATGAGCGCATGTACCTGGAAGTGCGAATGCGCGCGATTTTTGAAAGCGGAACGCAACTCGGCGCGGAGCGCATTGCGTACCTGACGGCGAAAAAGCCCTGGATAGCAGACGCGAACGCGTGCTTAAGGATTGCATAAGCGTTTACCCTGCAGAATGCGCCGCATGCCTGCCGCTACGCCACGAACGAGTGGTGTGCGTTCAGGTTCATGCTCGCGCATTCATGCTGCGCGGGATTGGCTCAAGGAGTGTATTTTGTCCAGCCCGCAGTCTCGCGCGACATTGCCGCGCGTCTTTCGTCTCTCCATTCCTGCTAGCGCGCGTGCCACGCTCGTCGCCGTTACATCGGGCACCGCACTGCTTGCCGGATGCACAAGCTACATGGCACAGCCATTGGCTACGGGGCCTTCGCTGGTCACGCAGGACGGGCTCGAACGGGTTCAGATCGATCCCGCGAAAATGCCGTTGCCCGAGCTTGCGGCACATCGCTTCGATCCGTCCGATGGCTTCGACATCGAAGACGTCGCGATGCTGGCCGTCGCCAATAATCCGGACCTGACACTTGCGCGTGACGATCTCGGCATCGCGCAAGCGCAGGCGTTTTCGGCCGGACTCCTGCCAGATCCCCAAGTGAGCGTTTCCAGCGATTATCCCGGCGCTGTGGGGCTCTCGCGCGCGTTCAGCTATGGCCTGAGCATGGACGTGATGGCGATTGTCACACGCGGTGCGAACACGAAGTCCGCCAACGCCACGGTTCGCAAGACCGACCTCGGTCTGCTCTGGCAGGAGTGGCAGGTCGTGGCGCAGGCGAAGCAACTGTACGTGAGAGCGCGCTTTCAGGACGAGGTGCTGCCGCTGTTCGAGCAGCAGATGTCACTGGCCCGCACGCGTTACGAACGCACCGCGCGCGCGGCAAGCGAACACAACGTGACGCAAGACAGCGTCACCGCATCGCTCACCGCATACGAAGACGCTCGCAAGCAGTACACCGATATGCAGCGCGCGCGCGAGCAGACGCACCATGACCTCAACGCGCTGCTCGGCCTCGCGCCCGACACGACGCTTGCGCTTACAGGCGACACGGCAGTCACGCCGATACCCGACGGCACGCTCGATGCAGCGACTGCGATGCTGGCGCAGCGCCGTCCCGATCTGATTGCGCTCCAGGCAGGCTACGAAGCGCAGGAGCAGAAGTACCGCGCCGCGATCCTCAACCAGTTCCCGAGCCTCTCGGTGGGCTTTACGCGGCAGCGCGACACTTCGGAAATCTACACAAGCGGCTTCGCAATCAATCTCACGTTGCCGGTCTTCAATCGCAATCGCGGCAATATCGCCATCGAGCAAGCGACACGACAGCGTCTGGCGGACGAATACCAGACGCGCCTGAACGCGGCTTACGCGGATATCGCCCACCTGCGTGCAGATGGCGCGATCGCCGCGCATCAACTCGATCAGGACGACGCTGCGCTGCCAGGGCTCGAACGTGCCGCCGCGCAGGCGCGCGACGCCTACGCGGCGCGCAACATCGTGCTTGGGCAGTACGTCGACGCGCAAAGCGCGGCGCTCGCGCGTCGCGTCGATGCCGCCACTGCGCGCGAAGCGCTAGCGGAACAACGTATTGCTCTCCAGGCGCTGCTCGGCAGCGCGATTCCCGATCCGTACAAGACTCCGCCCGCGCGAGGCGCCACGGCTGAAAGCGCGTCCTCCAACAACATCGTTGCACGTTGATCTCCATGACCGACCACCGCTTCCTTTGCGGCGCGCGCACGCGCGTCACCGTCTGCGCACTCGGCGCTGCGGCCGCGCTAGCCTCCAGCGCAGCGCTTTTCGCACCGCATGTCGCGCGCGCGGACGACACCGGCACGGCGGGCAGCTCGCCCGCGCCATCTGCCGCCGTGCAGGTCGTGCATGTGATGCGCGAGCCGGTTTCTCAAACCGTTGTCGCTTATGGCTCGGTTGCGTCCGCAGCCTCGAACGCAACGACCATCAGCCTTCCGTATCTCGCACGCGTGACGCGCGTGCTCGTGCAGCCGGGACAGACCGTAGCGCGAGGCGCGCCGCTCTTCGTCGTGCAAGCCGATCCGAACGCCGTGATCGCGTATACGCAGGCACAAAGCGCGGCGACGCTCGCACGTGGCGAACTCGCACGCACCGGCGCGCTCTTGCACGACGGTCTCGCCACGCAATCGCAGTTCGCGGCGGCGCAAAAGGCGCTCGACGATGCACAGCAGGCGCTTGCTGCCCAACGCGCGACGGGCGTTGCGCCGGGTTCGAAAACCGTCACGGCGCCTGTGGCTGGCGTCGTCGTGCAGCTTGCCGCGGTGCCCGGCGACCAGATCCAGGCGGGCACGGCGCTCGCGCAACTCGTCGCAGCCAACGGTCCCGCGGGCAATACCGCGAACATTTCGCTGGGCGTCGAACCTGCCGACGCGCTCGCGCTGCACGCCGGCGATCGTGTCGTGCTGCGCCCGCTGTCGGCCTCGCTCGGTTCGCAGCGTGCGCAAGGGCGCATCGTGCTTGTCGGCGCAGCCATTGACGCGCAGAGCCAGCTAGTGAACGTGGGCGCGAACGTACCGCTCGCGGGCACCGCATTCCTGCCAGGCACGCGCGTGCGGGCCGACATCGACACGCAGACTGGCACGTGGTGGAACGTGCCGCGCGCCGCGGTACTTCAGGACGCGAAGGGCAGGTATGTCTATCAAGTCGCGCCGAACAACAAGGCGCACCGCGTCGATGTGACCGTGAAGGTCGAGCATGGCGATGCGTACGGCGTGGATGGCGCGCTCGACGCCTCGCGGCCGCTCGTCGTCGTAGGGAACTACGAACTCGAAGACGGCATGGCCGTGCGTGTGGCGCAAGGCGGCGCGCGATGACGTTCAGCGAGTGGATGCAGCGCCATCGGCGTTCGCTTTTGTTCGTGATCGTGCTTGCAGCGCTTGCCGGTGCGCTCACCGCGTTGCGCCTGCCGATCTCTCTCTTTCCGAACGTGTCCTTTCCGCGCGCCGTGATTTCGCTCGACGCGGGCGATCGTCCCGCTGAACAGATGGCGACGCTCGTCACGATGCCGGTGGAAGAAGCGTTGCGGCGCGTGCCGAACGTACGCGACGTGGAATCTCGCACGAGCCGGGGCGCGGCGGAGATCTCGCTGAATTTCGACTGGGGCACGGACATGTCGCAAGCCACGTTGCAGGCGCAGTCGGCCATCGCCGAAATCCTCGCGACGCTGCCGCCCGGCACCACGATGCAGGTGCGCCGCATGGACCCGACGGTGTTTCCGGTCCTCGCGTACAGCCTGACATCGTCGCGATTGTCACTCTCGCAACTCCACGATCTCGCGCAGTTCCAGTTGCGTCCGCTGCTGTCCTCTGTTGCGGGCGTGGCGCGCGTGGATGTGACGGGCGGGGCGCGAGACGAACTCGAGGTTGCCGTCGATCCCGCGCGCCTCGCGGCGTTCAAGCTTTCTGTCGCCGATGTTTCGCGCGCGATCGGCGCGGGCAATGTGTTGATGGCCACGGGTCGCATCGAGGACCACGACAAGCTCTATCTCGTCGTGGCGAATTCGGCTTTCAGCGGGCTCGATACGCTGAAAAACGTGGTCGTCTCGTCCGCGGGGGCAACGCAGATCCGCCTGGGTGATGTCGCCAGCGTTTCACAGGGGACCGTGCCGCAATGGATTCGCGTAACCGCCGATGGCCAGGACGCGGTGCTGCTCAACGTCTACCAGCAGCCAGGCGCGAACAGTGTGGCGATGGCGCAGGCGATTCGCGCGCGCATCAAAGGATTTGGCGCACAGATGCCGCAAGGCGTGAAGCTTGCGAACTGGTACGACCAGAGCGAACTCGTGATCGCCTCGGCCACGAGCGTACGCGATGCCATCATGATTGGCGTAGTGCTCGCAGCGCTCACGCTCTACGTGTTTCTGCGCAACACGAAGATCACGCTCATTGCCGTGGCGCTCGTGCCTGTGGTGATGGCCGCGACCATTCTGCTGCTCGACGTGTTCGGCATGGGCTTCAACATCATGACGCTCGGCGGGATGGCGGCGGCGGTGGGCCTCGTGATCGACGATGCAATCGTGATGATCGAGCACATCGCGCGGCGTATGCGCGAAGCCGGCGCGCATGCGTTCCATGGCCGCGTGATGAGCGCGGCGCTCGAATTCACGCGGCCGCTCGCCGGCTCTTCGGCGGCAACCCTCATCATCTTTGTCCCGCTGGCTTTTCTCTCAGGCGTAACGGGGGCGTTCTTCAAGGCGCTTTCCGTGACGATGGCGAGCGCGCTCTTTATTTCGTTTCTCGTCACCTGGCTTGCCATTCCGATTCTCTGCGACCGCTGGCTCACGGCGAAAGATGCCGAGGAGCATCGCGAAACGCGCTTCGCCGCGTGGCTGAACCGGACCTACGCGCGACTCGTCTCGCGCGTGAGCGCACGGCCCGTGTGGGTGCTCGCGCTCGTCGTGCCGCTCGCGCTGCTTTCTGCGCTCGCGTTCACGCGCGTGGGGAGCGGATTCATGCCGTCGATGGACGAGGGCGGTTTCGTGCTCGACTATCACACGCAACCGGGGACGTCGATCACGGAAACCGATCGTCTGATGCAACAAATCGAAGCGATCATCCGCGCGAACCCGAATGTGGCGACGTATTCCCGGCGCACCGGCGCGGGACTCGGCGGCGACCTGAACGAGCCGAACAAGGGTGACTTCTTCGTGCGCCTGAAGTCGGGCAGCCGCGAGCCGATCGACACGGTGATGGAGGAAATCCGTTCGCAGATCGAAACAAACGTGCCTGGTGTGAACGTCGAGCTTGCGCAGCTGATGGAAGACCTGATTGGCGATCTCACTGCGGTTCCACAGCCCGTGCAGATCAAGATCTACTCGGACGACCAGAACGTGCTCGACACGACAGCGCAACGCGTGGCCGCACGCATCGGCAAGATTGGCGGCATCGTCGACGTGAACGATGGCATTAATCCCGCCGGCGACGCCATCGATCTGCGCATACGCCCCGACGCGGCGGCTGCCGAGGGCATGGATCCGCAGGCCATCGCGCAGCAGGTCTCGGACCTGCTGGACGGCAACGTCGCCACGCAGTTCCAGAACGGCCCGAAGACGGTCGGCGTGCGCGTGCGTGCGCAAGGCGCGCTGCAAATGACGGACACCGAACTTGCGCGCCTGCCATTGCGCGCGCCGGACGGACACGTTTTCGCGCTGTCGCGCGTCGCCGACCCGGTGCACGTGAGCGGGCAGCCCGAGATCAGCCGCGACAACCTCAAACGCATGGTGGCGGTGACGGCGCGCATCGATGGACGGGACCTCGGCTCGACCATCGCCGACGTGCAGCGCGTGCTCGCCGATCCCGCGCTTCTGCCAACGGGCGTCTATTACGAGCTTGGCGGGTTGTACCAGCAACAGCAGATCGCATTCAAGGGACTGCTCGCGGTGTTCGGCGCCGCCGTGGCGCTGGTGTTCGGCTTGCTTCTGTTCCTCTACGAGCGCTTTCGCGTGGCGCTCGCGGTGATGGCGATGCCGCTGCTCGCCACCGGCGCCGTTTTCATCGGACTGTGGGTGACGGGCATCGAACTCAACATCTCCGCGATGATGGGCATGACGATGATCGTCGGCATCGTGACGGAGGTCGCGATCTTCTATGTCTCCGAGTTCCAGGGGCTCGTGCGCGACGAGGGCATGCCGCTCGAGGAGGCGCTGCAGGCCGCGGGCCGCAACCGTCTGCGGCCCATCGCGATGACTACCATCGCAGCCATTCTCGCGCTGCTCCCGCTTGCCTTTGCCATTGGCCAGGGTTCTGCGATGCAGCAACCGCTCGCCGTCGCGATCATCTCGGGCCTGATCGTGCAGATGCCGCTCGTGCTGCTGGTGCTGCCTGTGCTGCTGCGTCTCTTGCTGCGGCTGAAGGAGGGCAGGTGAGTGGCGGCAAATTGAAAACGAGGTGCGAAACGAAGCGGTGTGCAGCTGATTTGCAGACGCGGAGTTGCGAAGTCGTTTCCACCGTATCGATTTCTTTTATCGGCGACTGAGCCTGCAAACCTGTCCGCCGGCCTCCCGCCTCGCACCGCTGAGCCGCGCCAAGCCTTGTCCAGCTTGGCGCGGCGGCGTTCGTCGCGAGCCAGACGCCCGCCTTGCGCGCGCTTTCTTGCTTGCGGAGCGCCACTCGCTTGCCGTTAACCCGATGTAGTTTTCCGCTTACTCCATTTCTATCTTGACGAAAAATCATTTCGTGCAGGAATACAAGAGGAGACGGCTATGAGCGGCAATGCAAGCGTGGGTGAAGGTCGATATCAAGGGACGAGAAGGGCAATCGATGGCAAGCCGACTCTCGGCGCAATCCTGCGCGCCGGCATTGCCGGCGGCTTGACAGGCGCGGTGATCATCTGGATTTACGAGGCGCTCATCTGGGTTGGCGCCCAGCATCTCATGCCGCTTGCGGGCATTCCCCGCAACGCCACCGGCCTCGTGTTCGGCAAGGGCGTGCAGGACTCCCTCGGCATCTGGGCGTATTTCCTCGGGACTGCCATCCATTTCGTCTTCGCCATTGCGTGGGGCGTGCTGTTCGCCACGGTATGGCCGTATTTCCGCCGCCGCGGCTACGAGGCCACGTTCGTCGCGCTCTTTTACGCGATTCTCGCCTGGATCGTCATGCATGTCGCGATCAGTATCGCGTCCGACAACCATCCTAACTACTACGACCCGGTCGTCATCATCGGCGGCTTCATGTCGCACTTTTGCTTCACCGTGCCGCTCGCACTCGTGGTCAAGCGCATGCTTGCGACCGGGCGCGCGCTGACGCCTTAAGACCGGCACTGAACTATCAAAAAGTCAACAACAGGGGAACATGACGATGTCGTTAAATAGAGGAATCCTTAGTTTTTTGGTAATCAGTGCGGCGATGACCGTCAGTACGTCAGCGATGGCGCAATCGTCGGTGACGCTCTATGGCGTGCTGGACGTGTTCGCCGGCTACCAGAACACGAAAGTCGACGGCAAGACCACGTCGCTCGCCGTGCTCGGCAATAACGGCTTGATGACGAGCCGGTGGGGCTTGCGCGGCACGGAGGACATAGGCGGGGGATACCGCGTGAATTTCGCGCTGGAGAGCGGCTTCGATCCGGGCACGGGCAAGTTGCAGAACAGCTATCGTTTCTTCGATCGTCAGGCGTGGGTCGGTGTGGGCGGCGGGTTCGGCGAGGTGCGCTTCGGCCGGCAGAACACGCCGATGTTCGCCTGGAGCGGCAATATGGACGCCTTCAGCGCGGCGACCTACGCCTCGGGTTACAACAACTTTGCGAACTGGCTGGCGCGCGTGGATAACGACATTGCGTGGATCTCGCCGAAGTTCGTGGGCACGCAGGTCGAGTTGCACTATTCAGTGGGCGGCCAGCCCGGCACGCTCGCGGGCAATGCGGTGTATCAGGCCGGCGTGCAGACCACCCAGGGCCCTGTTTATCTCGCGCTCGCCTATTTGAACGCGGCGAACGCCACGGCCTCCAACCGTGTGCAGGAATTCATGGCGGGCGGCAATCTCGACTACGGGTGGGGGCGCATCTACGTCGGCTATTTCCGCGCCAACGAGGTGATTTCCGCGACCACCGGCAACGCGCTCAGCAATCCTGCGGGCAAATACGATCCGACGGTGGGGCCGGTTGGCAACACGGCTGGCGACTGGCATAGCACGTATTCGCTTTCGGCCGACTACCGGTTCTCGCCATTCTTCAGCGTGGGGGCGGGCGCCGCCTACACCAAGGACAGCACGCACCTCGGCAACGACGCGCTGCAATATGGGGCGATCGTCAACTACGACCTCTCGAAGGGGACTCGGCTCTACGGCACGGTTTCCGAATTGAAGAACTACGGCACCGCGCAGTTCAAGATGGCGGGCGCCAGCATTACGACGGGTTCGTTCCTCACGCCGGGACCCGGTCAGAGCGAATTCGGCGTACAGGTCGGCATCCGGCATCTGTTCTAGTGTTCGAGCGCGCAAAGGGACCGTGCGCAACGCATGAACGTGCACGCCATCACTGCGTGGCCATCGGACATTGGGTAGCGGTCCGTCGGTTGGTCTCGATGAGGCGGCGCTCGTGATGCTCTCGGACATCCTGCCGACGGGCTTCGAATGCGGCGTGCTCGACGGCCGGGTCGAACCCGGCAGCACGGTCGCCATCGTCGGTTCGGGACCGATCGGGCTGGCCGCGCTCCTGACCGCGCAGTTTTATTCGCCCGCGCAGATCATCATGATCGACATGGACGCCAACCGCCTGGAGTGCGCGAAGCGATTCGGCGCGACGGCGTGCATCGATCCACGCGCGGGCGACGCCGTGGACGCGGTCATGAAGCTCACGGACGGCGTGGGCGTGGATTGCGCCATGGAGTCGGTTGGCGTGCCGGCGACGTTCGAACTGTGCCAGCAGATCGTGGCGCCGGGCGGCGTGGTCGCGAACATCGGCGTGCATGGCGTGCCGGCGTCGCTGTTCCTCGACAAGCTGTGGGACCGTAATGTGTCGATCACGACGTGTCTTGTCGATACCGTGAGCACGCCCATGCTGCTCAAGACGGTGCGCGCCGGACGGATTGATCCGAACCGGCTGATCACGCATCGGTTTGCGTTCGACGACATGTCCAAGGCGTATGAGACGTTTTCGCAGGCGGCCAGCACGCACGCGCTGAAGGTCATTGTCGAGATGTGATGCGGTGGATTTCGATGTTTGCGAAAATTTAAAAACATCGATAATTTATCTTATGTTAAATACGAAAAATGCACAGATGGCACCACTCGCCAGATGTGCCCGCGCCTCGTCGCCTCGGTCCCGATAAGCCCCCGATCATCGGGACCCGTTGCTTGCGTTGCCACGTCATTGAGCCTCCTCGAACGAAAGCCGCGTGGCAGCCGGCTTCAGTTCCGTTTGCTTCGCACCGGCTTTCGGATGGAACACGAATGTCGACGCGACGAATGATGGCGACAGATTCCAGCGATACGTCACCTCACGACGCGGCCTCGAAGGCTGGAAGGAAAACTTTTCTTGGTCACGACGTCTCCTGACTGAGCATCCGCCCCAAACGACAGGCTAATAGCGAGCGGCGTGCCCAACGAGCCGCTCGTGGGCGACGATCGATGCTACCAGGACGCGGCCCCATGTGAAGCATGCGAGCCGCCCTCTCCCAGGCCGGTCGCACTGCCGTTCACTCAGTAAAAGCCCTGGTCGGTTAGCTCGACGTTACGCAGTAACATCAAGCCTCATATTTTAGAACGACGTTCTATCCGATAGAACGCACAAACACGTAAACGAAGCGTTCAGGAGAGCCCGATGTCCAGCCTGCCAATCGGAGCGACGCGCACGTCGCTCCGGGACGATGCCGCCGCCCCCGCCAGTGCCGCCGAGATCAACGCGCGCATTGATCGCCTGCCCGCCACGCGCGCCATCTGGACGCTCGTGCTCCTGCTTTCGATGGGCGGCTGGTTCGAGTTCTACGATCTGTTCTTCACCGCCTATGTGGGACCGGGCCTCGTGAAGAGCGGCCTCTACTCGACCACCACGGCTTCGTTTTTCGGCTTCTCGGGGCTCGGTGCATTCGTGGCGGCGTCGTTCGCGGGGCTCTTCATCGGCACGTTCTGCCTGACCGGTCTTGCCGATCGTTATGGCCGCCGCACCCTGTTCACGGCGTCGCTGCTCTGGTACTCGGTTGCGACCTGCATCATGGCACTGCAGACGAGCGCGCCCGGCATCAACCTGTGGCGGCTCATCGCCGGCATTGGCGTGGGGGTCGAACTCGTCACCATCGACACCTATGTGAGCGAACTCGTGCCCAAGCACATGCGCGGCCGCGCGTTCGCCTTCGTGCATCTCGTGCAATACACGGCTGTACCGGCAGTCGCGTTGCTTGCGTGGTGGTTCGTGCCGCGCGCGCCGCTCGGCTTCGACGGCTGGCGCTGGGTCGTTATGTTCGGCGCGTTCGGCGCGCTCATCGCGTGGGCGATCCGCCGCCGAGTGCCCGAGAGTACACGCTGGCTCGCGCAGCGCGGCCGAACCGAGGAAGCCGCCCGCATTCTCGCCAGGCTCGAAGCGAAAATCGAGGCGCAGCATGGCCGCCCGCTTCCCGCGCCTGTCGTGGAATCTATTGGCGCGCAAACGCTCACCAAGGCGCGTTTCGCCGAGATCTGGCAACCGCCGTATCGCCGCCGCACCATCACGCTGCTCGTGTTCAATCTGTTTCAGGCGATCGGATTCTATGGCTTTGCGTCGTGGGTGCCGACGCTGCTCGTATCCAAAGGCGTCACGGTCACGCACAGCCTGCTCTACTCGTTCGTGATCGCCGCGTCGAATCCGTTCGGCCCGCTGCTCGGCATGGTGATTGCCGACCGCATCGAGCGCAAGACGCTCGTCGTGCTCTCCGCGCTCGCCATCGCCGTGTGCGGCACGCTGTTCGCCATGCAGACTTCCGCCGCCATGCTCATGTTCCTCGGCGTCCTGATCACGCTCGGCGGCACGCTGCTCTCTGTCGGGTATCACGCGTACCAGGTGGAGCTGTTCCCGACTCGCATGCGCGCCACGGCCGTTGGCTTCGTCTATTCGATGTCGCGTCTTTCCGCGATGTTCTCCGGCTTCATGATCGCGTTCGCACTACGTCACTTCGGTGTGCCAGGCGTTTTCGCGCTCATCACCGGCGCGATGATCGTGGTGATGGCGGCTATCGGCATCTTCGGGCCGCGCACGAAGAATCGCGCGCTCGACGACATCTCCCACTAATCTTTTGAATACGAGGCTGCAATCATGCTCCCGTTAGCCGGTGTGCGCGTCCTGGATCTGTCGAATGTGCTCGCGGGTCCGTTCTGCGCCTATCAACTTACGCTCTTCGGCGCCGAAGTCACCAAGGTCGAGCATCCTGAGGGCGGCGATCTTGCCCGGCGCCTGGGCGCCGACAAGGATGCCGCAGCGCGCAATATGGGCGCGTCATTCGTGGCCGTGAACGCGGGCAAACGCTCGATCACGCTGAACCTGAAAGACCCGCGCGGCAAGGCAATTTTGCTCGATCTGGTACGCAACGCCGACGTGCTCGTCGAAAACTTCCGGCCTGGCGTGATGGATCGCCTCGAACTTGGCTACGATCAGTTATCCAAAGTGAATCCGGCGCTGGTCTACTGTGCGATTTCCGGATTCGGTGACGAAGGCGAGCTGTCGCGACGCCCTGCTTACGACCAGATCATTCAGGGCATGTCCGGCGTGATGAGCGTGACGGGGGACGCGCAGAGCGCGCCGCTGCGCGTGGGCTATCCCGTCTCCGATACGGTGGGCGGCCTCACCGCTGCGTTCGGCATTTGCGCGGCGCTCGTCGACGCGCGCACGAGCGGCCGCGGGCGGCGCCTCGACGTTTCGATGCTCGAAGCGACGCTCGCGACCATGGGCTGGGTCGTGTCGAACTACCTGAACGCAGGCGTCGAGCCCACGCCGATGGGCAACGAGAATTTCACGGCCGCGCCCTCGGGCACGTTCCGCACCGGCGCGGGCCTCCTCAATATCGCTGCGAATGAAACACGCCAGTTCGAAAGCCTGTGTGAGGTGATCGGCCGCCCTGACCTGCCGGGCGACGAGCGCTTTTGCGCGCGCCATACGCGCAAGCAATATCGCGAAGCGCTTAAGGCCGAGATCGAAACCGCGCTCGCAGCAGACAGCGCGGCAAACTGGGAAGCGCGCCTGCTCGAGCGCGGCGTTCCGGTGGGCCGAGTGCTCTCGGTGCCCGAAATCCTTGCGCATCCACATCTGGCCGAACGGCGCTTCATACGGGAGTTCGAGGCTGCAGAGGGCGAAGCGGCGCAGCGCGTGACGCGCGCGGGCCTGCGCCTCGCCGATGCCGACGCGGCACCCGCCACCCCGGCGCCGACGCTTGGCGCGCACACGCGCGAAACGCTTGCACAACTCGGCTACGAGGCCGCCCAAATCGACGCCCTGCACCACGACGGAGTGATCTGAACCATGTCGACGACGAACACAACCACGCCGGATCTCGCCGCCCTGTGCGCCGACTACTGGAGCACCTCGATCACCGACATCCATCCGGGCTCGATCAAGGTGCGCGGCTATCCGATCCAGGAACTGATTGGCAACGTGAGCTTCCCGCAGATGATCTGGCTGATGCTGCGCGGCGAGCTGCCCGGTGACGAAGAGGCCACGCTGCTCGAAGCCGCACTCGTGGCCTCGGTCGATCACGGGCCACATGCGCCTTCGATCGCGATCTCGCGCATGGCCACGAGTTGTGGCCTGCCGATCAACGGTGCCATGGCGTCGGCGCTCAACGCGCTCGACGATGTGCACGGCGGCGCAGGCCAGCAGGCGGTCGAGCTCTATGCTGACATCGCCGCGCGCATCGTGGCGGGCAGTCCGTTCGAAGCCGCGGTCGAGGCAGGCGTGGACGAGTTCATCGCCGCACATGGCAAATATCTGCCGGGCTTCGGCCATCGTTTTCATCCCGTCGATCCGCGCGCTGGACGGCTGCTCGCGCTCGTCGATGCGCGTGTGGCGTCCGGCACGATCAAGGGCCGCTACGCGGCGATTGCGCGCGGCATCGAGGCCTTGCTGAAAAAACGCAAGGACCGGCCCGTGCCGATGAATATCGACGGCGTAACGGCGGTCATCTACGCGGAGCTGGGGTTCGCGCCGGAACTGGCGCGCGGCGTATTCTGCCTCTCGCGCGCGGTGGGCATTCTCGCGCATGCGTGGGAGCAACGCGGACGCGGCGAGCGTAACAAGGGACCCATGCCGCGCCAGATTCCCTACGCCTACACCGGCGCGCCGGAGCGGCATCTGGAGCAGTCCTGATCAACGCGCTGTGGAAGCGACCGCATGTACTCGGGCAATCGCCGGTCTGCGCCCGCAGTGCTCCCGCTAGCCGGGCGTGGATTCAGGCGTCCTCGCGTGCGCGCGCGCGTTGGGCGGCGCGCAGCGCGCGTGAGTCGCCGCCAAGCGCGTCGGTCGCGCGTATCGCGCAATCGAACAGGGCATCGAGATGGCGCTCGACGAACGCCCCATCGATGCGCGAACTCGGTCCGGCGAGCGTGAGCACACCACGCAACGTATCGTGAACGCCGAATACAGGCATGGAAACGCCCGCGGTCTCGCGATCGCGTTCACCGATCGATATGCAGTAGAAGTCGCGCCGAATGCTCTCGAACGGCTCGCCCGCCTCGCCGCCGAACGCGAGCAATGCGCGGCCGCCCGAGCCGCTTTCGAGCGGCAGTACGTCTCCCTCGCGCACGTGGTGGCGCACCACATGGTGTGAATCGACGCGATGCAGGCACACGCGCACAGCGTTGTCGCGCACGTAGAACGAAACGCTCTCCCCGCTCGCGGCGGCCAGCTCACGCATGAGCGGCAACAGAATGTCGCCCATGTTGAGGCTGCGCTGATAGAGAGCGCCTAGCGCAAACGTGGCGGGGCCGAGTTGGTAGCGTCCGTCGTCGAGGCGCAGCAGCAGGCGATGCTGGATCAGCGCGCCGGCCAGCCGCAGCAGCGTACTTTTATAAAGGCCTGTACGCGCCGCGAGTTCGGCGAGCGTGAGCGCGTTATCTCCGGGGCGAAACGCGAACAGGATGGCGCACGCGCGGTCGATGACAGCGACGCCTTCTTCTTTCTTGATCGTACCAGCCGGGTCTTGCGCGGGCATGAATGGAAAAGGTGGGAATGAGCAATACGTTCGATTTTACGCGACTTGGCGCCGCCCCGGTGCGGCTCCCCACCCTCACCTTCACCGCCGATGCTTGATGCGCGCAGGCGTCACTTCGCCTGCGCCACCGAATCGCGCAACGTCACGCTTACCGGGAAGGTGCGCTCGATAGGCCACTGTGTGCCGTAGCACTGGTTGATGAGCCAGCGCACCGCGTTGCGCGTGAGTTCCGCGGTGGGAATGTGCACGGAGGTCAGCGCCGGCGCCATGTAGGCCGCTGAATAATCGTCGTCGTAGCCGATTACAGAGACGTCGTGGGGCACGCGCAAGCCAGCCTGCTGCAGGCGCGCGAGCGCACTCATGGCCATCGTGTCATTTGCGCAGAAGAGCCCGGTGAAGCGGTGTTTGCGCTCGAGGAGTGTGCCGGCAGCCACATAGCCGCCTTCGGGCGAGAAGTCCGACACGATATGCGGCACGGTTCTGCGCTCGATGCCGTGGCGCGCCAGTTCGGCGAAAAAGCCATGCAGACGTGCCGCATTATCGGATGACGTAGACGGGCCGCCGATGACAGCAAGCTCGCGATGGCCGTGCTCGATGAGCGTGCGGGCAGCCATTTCGCCGCCGTGAAAGTGATCGGCGCAGAACGATGCTTCGGGCAACTGATCGAATGCGCGGTTCAGGAAGGCCATGCGCGGATGCATGGCGTGCAGCATCTGCAGGTCGTCGTCGTACAGATCGTGGCTGATGACAACCACACCGTCGCAGTCTCGCCCTATCAGGAAGCGCACAGCCTCGATCGCCTGCTCGCGCGGCGACGCTTCGCCGCAACCCGTGGCCACCACCACATGGCGCCGCACGGCGCGCAACTGCGTATCGGTTTCCTTAAGGATGGTGCCGTAGTACGAGCCGAAAAACGTTGGCACGAAAATACCGATGATGCCGAGCGACTTCGTGGCCATCGCCCGGCCGATGGACGAAGGCCGGAAATTGAGCTGCTCGATCGCCGCCTGCACGCGCGCGGCCGCCTCCGCCGACACGGGACCGTTGCCCGATATCGCCCGCGAAGCTGTCGAAAGGCCTACGCCGGCCAGCGCCGCCACGTCTTTCAGGGTCGCCACGTTCCTGGTCTCTCTCTCTTTGTCGGTTATGTGCATCAAATCCGCGCGCCGGTTTCTTCGTCAAACAGCGAAACATGCGCACCGTCGATGGAGAACGGCATTGCCGCCCCGCTTGCAAGCGGTGTCTTGTCCTGATCGATCGACGCGACCTGCCCGCCCTGATGCTCGATCCACAGTACACGATGATTGCCCATCGGCTCCACGAGCGTCAAGCGCCCTTCCCACGCGGTATCGTGCGGGCGCACGGCGCCGGCCGCGCGCACGTCCTCGGGGCGCACGCCGAGCACGCACGCGCGCGTTGGATCGGGCGTGCCCTTGAACGCGTAAGCCGAAACATCGACGTCGATGCCCGGCCCACGAAAGCGCAGCCGGCCTTCGTCGGCTTCGAGTGTGCCTCGCAGCAGGTTCATCGGGGGCGCGCCCAGGAAGGTCGCGACGAACAGGTTCTCGGGGCGCGCGTAGACTTCGGCCGGCGTGCCGAACTGCTGGATCGCCCCGCCCTTCATCACCGCCATGCGCGTGGCGAGCGTCATCGCTTCGACCTGGTCATGCGTCACGTAGATCATCGTCGCGCCGAGTTGCTGGTGCAACTGCTTCAACTCGCGGCGCAACTCGGTGCGCAACTTGGCGTCGAGATTCGAGAGCGGTTCGTCGAACAGGAACACGTCGGCCTCGCGCACGAGCGCGCGCCCGATTGCCACGCGCTGGCGCTGGCCACCCGAGAGCTGCGCGGGTTTGCGCGCAAGCAGCGGCCCGAGCTGCAGCATGTCGGCGGCGCGCTTCACGCGGCGGTCGATCTCCGCTTTGGGCGTGCCATTGATACGGAGTGCAAACGAGAGATTGCGCTCCACGTTCATGGTCGGATAGAGCGCGTACGACTGGAACACGAGCGCCACACCCCGATCCTTCGGGTCGGCCCATGTCATGTCCTCCCCGCCTATCTCGATGCTGCCGTCGGTCACGTCGACGAGGCCCGCGATGCTATGCAACAACGTGGACTTGCCGCAGCCCGACGGCCCGAGAAGCACGACGAACTCGCCTGCGCGCACGTCGAGATCGAGTTCGTCGATCACCGTGTTCGCGCCGAGATCAATGCGCAGATTGCGTACGGAAACATTCGTGAGATTGCCCATGCCCTGCTCCTAGCCTTTCACCGCGCCCGAGGCGATGCCGCGCACGAACCAGCGCCCGGAAATGAAATAGATCGCGAGCGGCACGGCCGACGTGAGAATCGTCGCGGCCATGTTGACGTTGTAGATACGCTCGCCGGTCGTCGTGTTGATGATGTTGTTCAGTTGAACCGTCATCGGCAGATTCTTCGTGCCCGCGAACACGAGGCCGAGAATGTAGTCGTTCCAGATGCCGGTGACCTGCATGATGATCGCCACGACGATGATCGGCACCGACATGGGCAGCATGAGTTGCAGGAAAATGCGCCAGAACCCGCCGCCGTCGATCCGCGCCGCCTTGAACAGCTCCTGCGGCAAAGACGCATAGTAGTTGCGGAACAAGAGCGTCATGACCGGCATGCCGAAGATCGTGTGAATCAACACGATGCCTGGCAACGAACTGAAGAGATGCACGAAGGCCAGCACGCGCACGAGCGGGTACACCATCACCTGCACGGGAATGAAGGCGCCCGCGAGCAGGATGCCGAACAGCACGCCCGCGCCGCGCGGCCGCCAGAACGACAGTGCGTACCCGTTCACCGCTCCCACGGCGATCGAGAGCACCGTGCTCGGCACGACGATGCGCACCGAGTTCCAGAAGCCCACGCGAATGCCGTCGCAATCGAGGCCCGTACATGCCGAGGACCACGCATCGCGCCACGGCGCGAGTGTGAAATGCACCGGCAGTGCGAGCAGATGACCGAGACGGATCTCGACCATCGGCTTCACCGAGGTCACGAGCATCACATAGAGCGGCAGCAGGAAGAACAGCGCCGCGGTGAACAGAAACGCATAAACGCCGAGCCGCGCGGGCGTGAAGCGGGTGCGCGGCTTGCGCCGCTTTTGCGCCGCACGCGGTTGAGCGGGTGCGGGATGCAGCGAATCGGCCACAGGCGTGCTCATGCGCGGTCTCCTTTGAGCGCTGCGCGGCTGCGCGCGTAGAAGAACGGCGCAAGAATCGCGAGCACGGTGGCGAGCAGCACAATCGAGGCTGCCGAAGCGAGCCCGATGTTCGCGCGATTGAACAGGTAGTCCATGATGAATTTCGCGGGCACTTCGCTCGCGGTGCCGGGGCCGCCCTGGGTCATCGCAACCACGGCATCGTAGAGCTTCACCACCATCACGAAGAGCAGCACGAACGCGGTGGAGATCGACGTTTTAAGCATGGGCACGACGATGCTCGCGTACACGCGCCAGCGCGGAATGCCGTCGAGGCGCGCGGCCTTCCAGATTTCGTCGTCGATGCCGCGCAGCCCCGCGAGCAGGAGCGCCATCACGAGGCCCGACGCCTGCCACACCGTGGCGATCACGAGCGTGTAGATCGCAAAGCGCTGCGTGACGATCCAGTCGAATTGCGCGTGCTCGAAGCCCATGTGCCGCAATACGGCCTGCACGCCGAGTTCAGGATTGAGGATCCACTGCCACACAAGACCCGTTGCGACGAACGACATCGCATAGGGATACAGAAACACCGTGCGTAGCGCGCCTTCCGCCACGACGCGCTGGTCGATGAAGATCGCGAGCAGAAGCCCGATCACGAGGCACGCCGCGATGAAGCACGCGCCGTAGATCACGAGATTCTGCAGCGACAGGATCCAGCGGTCATTCTGGAAGAGCCGAACGTACTGCGCCACGCCCGCGAAGGTGTTGGTGGGCAGCGAGCGCGAGAAGCTGAGCGAGACGCGCGCTGTAAACAACATCGTGCCCAGATACGCGAAGAGGACCGTCGCCGCCATGGGCGCGAGCGCGATCCAGGCGGCGAGCGAGAGCCGCCGGCGCACGGGGCGAACGCTACGCGCTTGTCCCGCTTGACGTTTGGCCGGGTGCAGCTTGGCGGCGTACATGGTTGCGCTCAGCTCTTGATTGCCGAGGCGAAGGCTTTCTGCGCGTCTTCGGCGGACTGGTTCTTGTTCCAGAAGTTCGTGATGACATCCTGGAGCGCGCCCTGGACATCAGGCGGAATCAGCATTTCCGGATTCGGCAGTTGCCGCGACTTGTCCTTCATGATCGCCATGCCCTCCTTCGCGCAGATGTCGAAGCCCGAGGTGTCCACGTCCGGGCGGATCGGGATCGAACCCTTGCGCTGGTTGAACGCGGCCTGCGGGCCCGTCGACGTCATCACCGTCGCCAGCAGTTGCTGTGCCTTGACCTGCTCGGCGTTGTCGGTCTTCGGGAACACGAACACGTCGCCCGCGATCATGTACGGCGAATTCTTGAAACCGGGGAAGCATCCGAAGTCCTTGCCCGCCACCTGGTTCGCCGCCGAGAACTCGCCCTTGGCCCAGTCGCCCATGATCTGCATGCCCGCCTTGCCGGAAATCACGAGCGCCGTGGCGTCGTTCCAGTTGCGGCCAGGCGAGCCCGGATCCACGTAATTATGCAACCGCTTGAAGGTCGTGAGCACGTTGCGAAACGCGGGCGAATTCACGGCGTTCGCGTCGCGGTCGCGGTAGACCTTCATGTAGAGATCGCGGTCCATGTCGGCGAAAATGGCGTCGAAGGTGATCTTCTCCTGCCACGCCTGGCCGCCCAGCGCGAGCGGAATCAGGCCAGCCGCCTTGAGCTTGTCGAGATCGGCGAAAAGTTCGTCGAAATTCTGCGGGTCACCCTTGATGCCGGCCTTCGCAAAAGCGGGCTTCGAATAGAAGAACCAGTCCTGCATGTGGATGTTCACGGGCGTCGCGTAGTAATGCCCGTTGATCCGGATCGCGTTGACGATCGACTCGGGGAAGATGGCGCTCCAGTTTTCCTTCGTCGCGACCGCGTCGACATTGTTCAGGAGTCCCTGGTCGATGAGGTCGTGAAACTGCTTGGACGTGTTGAACTGTGCGGCGGTGGGCGGATCGCCGCCCACGATGCGGTTGATTGCCGTTG
Source organism: Paraburkholderia flagellata (assembly GCF_021390645.1). Taxonomy (GTDB): domain Bacteria; phylum Pseudomonadota; class Gammaproteobacteria; order Burkholderiales; family Burkholderiaceae; genus Paraburkholderia; species Paraburkholderia flagellata. The sequence goes on along the minus strand of NZ_JAJEJT010000001.1, from coordinate 1,563,925 downwards.
CACGCGCCTGGTCCGCACCGGCGATCGCGTTGTCTATCCACTTGCCACCCGCCTGATCGTAGGCGAGCGCGAACTGCTTGATCGCGGCCGACTCGCCGCCCGACGTCCACCAGTGAATCACGTTGGCCTTCAGCGGCTCCGCGGCGTTGGCCGCGAGCGCGCCGGCCAGTGCGAGAGCGGCCACGATGCCGCGCAGAACGGGTGCGTTATGCTTCATTGCGTCTCCTGTCGATCCGGAGCGGGCGTGCAGCGCTTGAACCGGTCCCGCGCGGGCTCCGGTTGCTCCGGGTTGGTCTGCAAAAGCTTATGGTTGGAAGTTTCGCGGTCACGGCGCGTGAAGCGGCATGCCCGAGCGTCGCATGCCATGCCGTGATTGTCATGCTAGTTGTTGCCCTTGCCCGGGAACCCTGTGAAGCGTCCTGAAGTGCCTTCAGGCGCCATCGAGCGCGCGCCGCTGCGCGATGAAATGCGCAATGAGTTCCGCACTGCGCTTGGGCGTGCGAACCTGCGTGTCGTAGTCGACATGCACGACGCCAAAGCGCCGCTCATAGCCGAACGCCCATTCGAAGTTGTCGAGCAGCGACCACACGAAATAGCCGCGCACGTCCACGCCTGCCTTGATCGCGGCGTCCACGGCGGCCAGGTGGCGCTTGAGGAACGAGATACGCTGCGTGTCGTTCACCTCGCCGTCACTCACGCGGTCGTCCGAAGCCATGCCGTTCTCGGTGATATAGATGGGCGGCAGGTTCTCATAGTTGCGTCCGAAACCAATCAGCAGGTCGCGCAGACCGTCGGGGTGAACCTCCCACCCCATCTGCGTGCGCTCGACGTCCTTCAGCGGCACTTCGACAAAGCCATGCGCACCATCGCTCTTCAAGTTGGTGCGGAAGTAGTAGTTGATGCCGAGGAAATCGAGCGGCGCTGAGATCGTCTTCATGTCGCCTTCGAGCACGAGCGGCTCAGTGCCCGGCCACAACTCGAACAGTTCTTCAGGATACGCGCCCTTGAGCAGCGGATCGAGAATCCACGCGTTGTGCTGCACTTCGAAGCGGCGCGCGGCGCGCACATCTTCCGGCGACGAGGAATCGGGCGTGCCGCGCCCCACGTTCGCGACGATCCCCTTGGTCGAGCCCGGGTCGTTCGCGCGCAGCACGTCAGTGGCGAGGCCATGGCCGAGCAGCAGATGATGCATGGCCTGCGTGGCGTAGCGGCCGTTTGCGAGGCCCGGCGCGTGATGGCCGTTGCCGTAGCCGAGGTACGCCGAGCACCACGGCTCGTTGAGCGTCATCCAGGCGTCGACGAGGCCGGATAGTTCGCGGCTCATGAGATCCGCGTAGTCGGCGAAGCGGTACGCGGTGTCGCGGTTGAGCCAGCCGCCGCGATCCTCCAGATGCTGCGGCAGGTCCCAGTGGTAGAGCGTGGCGAAGGTGCGCACGCCCTTCTGCTTCAGGCGCTCCAGCAAACGCTTGTAGAACGCGATGCCTTTGGCATTGGGCCGCCCCGCCTCGTCCATCACGCGCGGCCATGCAATCGAAAAGCGATACGCCTCGAAGTTCAGGCTTTCGAGCAGGTCGAGATCGGCCTCCCAGCGGTGATAGTGGTCGCAGGCCACGGCGCCCGTGTCGCCCGCGAGCACTTTGCCCGGCGTGGCGCTGAAGGTGTCCCAGATCGACGGCAGGCGGCCGTCCTCGTGGATCGCGCCTTCGATCTGATACGAAGCCGTGGCCGCGCCAAGAAGGAAGTCGCTGCGCCACAATGCGGAGCTGGCGGGCGGAGTGAACGGATCGTCGGCAACTGCGGCGGCGGAATGCGGCAATGCGGTGTCCTGATTCACGAAATCTCCTGCGCGGGAATCACCGGCCTATGCGTTCTGGGTAGCCGGATCGGGTTGGAGTGGAAGCGCTTCCACAGCGCTTGAGGCGCACAATAGCAGCGGCCAAAACCAACGGGCAATCGGGGTTTCTCTGGACGTTTTTATGTAGCTGCCTCACTTGTTTTTCGCACTACAGGGCTTTTAGGCTTGTAGCATGGCTACACGGGCTTTACGCATCCGTGCGCGACTCCAGATCGGGACGCACTGCCGCGAGCGCTTCGTGCAGCGTCGGGAAAATGTTCGCACGCCCGAGCACGGGGGTGATGCCGTGCCGATCCATGTCCGAAAGCAAGTAGCGGTTCACGCGCCCGAAAATCACCTTCACGCCGCGCTCCGCGAGTGCCGAGCAAAGATCGATCACGGCGCGCCCCGCGGAATAATCGAGATCGGTAATCGCACCCGCATCCACGACCACGCAATGGACCGGCGACGGCGCCCGATCGATCAGCGCGCGCAGTTCGTCGACGAACAGATGGTCGTTCGCATAGAACAGGTCCGCGCCGAAGCGATAGACGATCAACCCAGGCGCCGTGATCTGGCCTGCTTGTGCGGGTTCGGGCAGCCAGTGCCCCTCCTCGTTCGGCACGAGCACCATGGTGTGCGGCCGGTAGCTATGGCGCACGTGGCGCAGCAAGGACAGGCCGATCGCGAGCAGGATGCCGTTCTCTACGCCGATCACGACAACGGCGAGCGCCGTGGTCACCGCAAGCCGGAATTCACCTGGACTTTCGCGGCGAATATCGATCAGCTGGCGAATGTTCACGAGCCCCACGGCAATCGTGAAGACGATCGCGGCCAGCACGCAGTGCGGCAGGTACTGCAGCAGGTGGCTGAAGAACAGCAGCACGACGAGCACGACGCCAGCGAACACGAGCTGCGCGAACTGGCTGCGCGCGCCGGCCTGATCGGCCATGGCAGTCTGCGTGAGGCTGCCGTTCACGACGAAAGCGCCGCTCAGCGAAGCCGCCGCATTGGCCGCCGCGAGGCCGAGGAGGTTGGCGTCGTCGTCGGTGCGCTCTGCGTAGCGCTCGGCAAACGCACGGCTCGTAGCGGCGCTTTGCGCGACGATGATGACGAAGCACGAAGCCGCCACTTGCAGCAGATCGATCATCTGGAACCAGTCCACAGCGGGAAAACTCACGCGCGGCAAGCCGCCCTGCACCGGGCCGATCACGGAAATGCCGTGGCCCGCGAAGTTCAGCATGGCGCTCGCCGCGATGCTCCCCACCACGGCGACGAGCGGCACGGGCCAGCCCGGCCGGACCTTCTTGAAGACCAGAATCGCAGCCACGACGGCCACGGCGATGGCAAACGTCGTCCAGTGAATCGTGCCCAGGTGCGTGACGATCTGCTTGATCTGCAAGACCGTGCGGCGCGAACTAACAGCAATGCCAAGCATGTCGCCGAGCATCGCCACACCCACTTGCACGCCCACGCCCGTGAGAAAGCCCGCGAGCACGGTGCGAGACAGGAAGTCTGCGAGAAAGCCGAGACGAAACACGCGTGCGATCAGCAACATCACAGCCGTGAGCAACGCGGTCATGCCCGCGAGCGCGACATATTCGGCGCTCGAAGGCGCGGCCATGGTCGTGAGGCGGCTCGCGAAAATGGTGGCCGTCGCGGAATCGGCGGCGACCACGAGGTGACGCGACGCGCCAAAGAGCGCGAACGCAACGAGCGGGAGAAAGCCCGTGTACAAGCCGGTTACGGCAGGCATGCCCGCGATGCGCGCGTAGCCGAGCAATTGCGGCACGTTCATCGAGGCAAGTTGCACACCGGCGAGCGCGTCGCGCAATGCTGACGCGCGAGAAAGCGGCCGCACGCCGCGAAACAGTTCAAACGCCATTACGCCATCCTTTCGAAATCCGCCTCTACGTGCGGTGGTTTTTGCTGCGGGTTGACTGGCGACGTATGTTAGCGCGCGTGAGTGCTCCTGTACGTGTTCGATGGCAAGGTCGTTGCACGCGCATCAATGAAAGAGGCCAGCCCGCAGGCTGGCCTCATGACTTATACGCTCAATCGCGTGACGCAGCGAGATGGCTATACCCGAATCGGCGGCGGCATATAACGGCATTCGTAGCGTTTTCGGACCGTGCCGTTCTCGTCCACGCTTTCGAGGAACACGTCGAACTGCCACAGGCGCGCCATATGGCGCAGCACTTCGTCGGTGTCGCCCGAAAGATGACGGTTATCGCTCATAAAATGACGCAGCGTGAGGCTGCGATCGCCGCGAGTGTTCACCGACCACACCTGGATATTCGGCTCGCGGTGATGCATGTCGTACTGACGCGAAAGCGCCTGGCGCACGTACTGGTAGCCGCTATCGTCGTGGATGGCCGAAACTTCGAGCGCATCGCGCATGTCGTCGTCCAGCACCGAGAAAAGCCGCATTTCGCGGATCAAATGCGGCGACAAATATTGCGCGATAAAACTCTCGTCCTTGAAGTTGCGCATCGCATAGTGCAGCGCCTTGAGCCACGGACTGCCGGCCAGTTCCGGGAACCACTTGCGGTCCTCCTCCGTGGGATTCTCGCAGATGCGGCGAATGTCGCTCATCATCGAAAAACCGAGCGCATACGGATTGATGCCGCTGTAATACGGCTTCGTCACCGGCGGCTGATAGATCACGTTGCTGTGCGAATGCAGGAACTCCATCATGAAGCCGTCTTCGAGCTTGCCCTGCGTATAGAGCGTGTTGAGCAGCGTGTAATGCCAGAACGTGGCCCAGCCTTCGTTCATGACCTGGGTTTGCCGCTGCGGGTAGAAGTACTGCCCGATCTTGCGCACAATGCGTATGACTTCCCGCTCCCACGGTTCGAGCAGCGGCGAGTTCTTTTCAGCGAAGTACAGCAGGTTTTCCTGCGGCTCCGGCGGAAAGCGCTCGTCGATTTCCTCGGCAACGGGCATTTGCTGCTTGGGCAGCGTGCGCCACAGCTCATTTACCTGGGACTGCAGATAAGCCTCGCGTTCCCGGCGCATGGCAGCTTCGCGTTCGAGAGAAAGCTTTTGCGGCCGTTTGTAGCGATCCACGCCGTAATTCATGAGCGCATGGCACGAATCTAGCAACTCTTCCACGCGGTCCATACCAAAACGCTCCTCGCATTCGGCGATGTAATTCTTCGCATAGACGAGGTAGTCGATAATGGCGTGCGCATCCGTCCACAACCGGAACAGATAGTTGCCCTTGAAGAATGAGTTGTGCCCGTACGCGGCGTGCGCGATCACGAGCGCCTGCATCGTCATGGTGTTCTCTTCCATGAGATACGCAATGCAGGGATTGGAGTTGATGACGATCTCGTATGCGAGACCCATCTGGCCGCGGCGATAGCTCTTTTCGGTCGAGAGAAAGTGCTTGCCGAACGACCAGTGGCGATAGTTCACCGGCATGCCGACGGACGCATAGGCGTCCATCATCTGCTCGGCGCTGATCAATTCGAGCTGGATTGGGTAGACGTCCAGTTCGTATTGCTCTGCAACATGCGAGATATGTGTGTCGTACTCCTCGATGAGTTCGAAGGTCCAGTCGGAGGGGCACGGCAACGGCCGTTTGTCGGCTACGTTCATTTGCACTTCCCTTTGCTGGGCGAGCCCATGCTCCTTGTGGCGAGCAGCCCCGGCGGCATGTCCGGGCGCTTCGGCGTCTTCGCGATGATCGGGCTTGCGCTCGCCATCGTGTTCGCCATGATGCCCCTTTTCGTGGCCGCTCGTCTTCCGGCGCTCCGGCTGGTAGCCGCGCGCCTCATTGTGCAGGTGGCGTGTCGTCATGAGTGTTCCACCTGCTTTTCGAAAAGCTCCCGGAACACCGGGTAAATGTCCGCCGCGGTGTCGACTTTTTTCATCGCCAGATGCGGTTCGGTGAGTGCGAGCTGCGCGTATTCAAGCCAGAGGTTCTGCTCCTCCGGCGTCACCTGAATATACGCAAAATAGCGCACCTGAGGCAGTATGTCATCCGCAAGGATTTTGCGGCATTTGGGTGAATCGTCAGTCCAATTGTCGCCGTCCGAAGCCTGTGCGCCATAGATGTTCCAGTCGCTTGGCGAATAACGGTCCTCGATCACTTTTTTCATCAGCTCCAGCGCGCTCGACACAACCGTGCCGCCGCTTTCGGTGGAATGAAAGAAGGTGTCCTCATCCACTTCCTCGGCGCGCGTGTGGTGGCGAATGAAGACCACCTCGATTTTTTCGTAATTGCGCTTGAGGAACAGGTACAGCAGGATGAAGAAGCGCTTGGACAAGTCCTTGCGCTGCTCGTCCATCGAGCCCGACACGTCCATGAGGCAGAACATCACGGCCTGGCTCGACGGTTGTGGCTGCTTCACGCGATTCACGTAACGCAGATCGAATGGGTCGATGAACGGAATGCGCCAGATGCGTCCGCGCAGGTGATGAATCTGCTCTTCGAGCAATGCGATCTCTTCGCGCCGGTCGGCTGGGTCGGCCTTGAGCGTTTCGAGCTGCTCTTCGAGTTCATGCAGTTCGTTGACGAGCGGCGCACCGAGCGCGATGCGCCTGCCGAGCGCACTGCGCAGCGACCGTACGACGTCGATGTTGTTTGGCGTGCCCTCGGCAGCCCAGCCTGCGCGGATGCTTTTCCACGTAGGCACCGCCATGAGATGGGTTTTGACGAGGCGCGGCAGTTCGAGGTCGTCGAAGAAGTACTGCATGAATTCTTCGCGCGAGAGTTCGAACACGAAGTCATCCTGACCTTCGCCCTCGTTGCTCGCCTGGCTGCCGCCACCGCCCCCGCCGCCCTGCGGCCGCGGAATGCGGTCGCCGCGAATGTAGTCCTCGTTGCCAGGGTGAACCATTTCGCGCTTGCCGCCGGGGCCGTGCCGGAACGACGGCTCGGCAATGTCCTTGCGCGGAATGGTGATGCTCTGGTTGCTCTGAATGTCTTTGATGCTGCGGTCACGCACCGCTTCCGAAACGGCGTGACGAATATAGTTCTTCACGCGGCGCAAAAAGCGCTCGCGATTAGCAATGCTCTTGTTCTTTCCGGCTAGCCTGCGGTCGATGATTTGATGAAGCACATCCAGTCTCCCGCTCCAGTTGCGAATGGGCGAGGTGCGCAGTGTTCAATGCCGCGTCTGCCACCGTGCGTGCCGCGTTCACCCGCTCATGGCCACGCCGCCTGCGCCCCGCCGGGGGTCCTTTTGCGCCGCCGCAAAATCGCGGCGGCGCGCTCGGACGGTAAAGCCTCCTCGTTCACGACGACTTGCGCACCCGCAGATACCAGTCGCAGAGCAACCGGACCTGCTTCGGCGTATAGCCCTTCGCCACCATGCGATTGACGAAGTCTTCGTGCTTGCGCTGCTCTTCCGCCGATCCTTTCGCATTGAACGAGATGACCGGCAAAAGTTCTTCCGTGTTCGAAAACATTTTCTTTTCGATCACCACGCGCAGCTTTTCATAGCTGATCCACGCCGGGTTCTTGCCGGCATTGGCAGCACGCGCACGCAGCACGAAGTTCACGATTTCATTGCGGAAGTCCTTCGGGTTGCTGATGCCAGCTGGCTTCTCAATCTTCTCCAGCTCGGCGTTCAACGCCGCGCGGTCAAAGCTCTCGCCCGTGTCGTGATCGCGGAACTCCTGATCCTGAATCCAGAAGTCGGCGTACGTGACATAGCGGTCGAAGATGTTCTGCCCGTATTCGGAATACGACTCGAGGTAAGCGGTCTGAATCTCCTTGCCGATGAACTCCGCGTAACGCGAGGCCAGCACGTCCTTCACGAAAGACAGGTACTTCTGCTCGGTTTCAGGCGGGAACTGCTCGCGCTCGATCTGCTGTTCGAGCACGTACATGAGGTGCACCGGATTCGCGGCCACTTCGGTCGAGTCGAAGTTGAACACCCGCGAGAGGATCTTGAACGCGAAGCGCGTGGACACACCGTTCATGCCTTCGTCGACGCCTGCGAAATCGCGGTACTCCTGGTACGACTTCGCTTTTGGATCGGTGTCCTTGAGGTTTTCTCCGTCGTACACCTGCATCTTCGAGAAGAGGCTGGAGTTCTCCGGCTCCTGCAAGCGCGTGAGCACCGACATCTGCGCCATCATCTTCAGCGTGCCCGGCGCGCACACGGCCTCGGCGAGCGACGAATTGCGCAGGAGCTTCTCGTAGATCTTCATCTCTTCCGAGTAGCGCAGGCAGTAAGGCACCTTCACCACGAAGATACGATCGAGCAGCGCCTCGTTGTTGCGGTTGTTGCGAAATGCCTTCCACTCCGACTCGTTCGAGTGCGCGAGGATGATGCCGTTGAACGGTATCGCGCCGAATCCTTCGGTGCCCTTGAAGTTGCCTTCCTGGGTGGCCGTGAGCAGCGGGTGCAGCACCTTGATCGGCGCCTTGAACATTTCGACGAATTCGAGCAAGCCCTGATTCGCGAGACACAGGCCGCCGGAGTAGCTGTACGCGTCTGCGTCATCCTGTGCGTATTGCTCGAGCTTGCGGATGTCCACCTTGCCGACGAGCGACGAGATGTCCTGATTGTTCTCGTCACCAGGCTCGGTCTTCGCAATGCCGATCTGGCGCAGGATGGAGGGGAAGCGGCGCACCACGCGGAACTTGCGGATGTCGCCGTTATATTCGTGCAGGCGCTTCACCGCCCATGGGCTCAAGATGCTCCGCAGGTAACGGCGAGGTATGCCGTATTGCTCTTCGAGTATCGGACCGTCTTCGTCGTAGTCGAAAAGCCCTAGCGGAGATTCGTTCACGGGCGAGCCCTTGATCGAGTAAAACGGCACGCGCTCCATGAGCTGCTTCAGACGCTCGGCAATGGAGGACTTGCCGCCGCCCACCGGACCGAGCAGATAGAGAATCTGCTTCTTCTCTTCGAGTCCTTGCGCCGCATGGCGGAAGTACGCGACGACCTGCTCGATCACGTCTTCCATGCCATAGAACTCGCGGAATGCGGGATACACCTTGATGACCTTGTTCGCAAAGATGCGCGACAGGCGCGGATCGTTGCGGGTGTCGATCTGTTCGGGTTCGCCGATTGCCGTCAGCATACGTTCGCCAGCCGTGGCGTACGCATTGGGATCTTCCTTGCAGAGCGCGAGATACTCCTCGAGCGAGAACTCCTCCTCTCGCGTTTTTTCGAAGCGGGTCGCGAAGCTGCTGTAGATATCCATGCTACCTCCTCGCCGAGATCTGCGACCGATGTCGTGCGCGGCGCGCTATTCGGAAACGACATCGCTCAAATTCATCCTAAACCCTTTTGAAATTTTTCGCACCGTTAAATCGCGCCGGATGTGCCCTCGAAAGCTAAGCATTATTGAGCGCTTGGAGGGCGCCGGACAACGACTTACAATGATCTTCCCCACTGGTGCAAATTTCAGACCGGGGTCACGCTCCCTCTCAAACGCTGTGCCCGCATGTTGCCCAAATCCCCCGGGCCGAGCAGTCGCAGCAATACGTCATTCACCTGAACTTCGACCGCTTTTCGCCTTGTCGTCCAGCCTGTCCGGCGCTACGGCATACGCAGTGCCTCTTCATCAAACGCACCAATGCAACGCCGGTGCACACCCACTCGTTACGATTTGTTCGCGGGCCCACATGGCGCGCTCATATTGCGCACTGCCACGCGGTTGTTGTGAGCACGCGTCAATGCGATTTTTTTCCCGTTTTACGCGTCGATTTCGCCAGTGTCGGTGACCTGCCGCGCATTCTTGCGCGGATGTGAGCCGGCGTTGACAGGCCCTGTTGGCAGTAGTGGCTTTCCCGCTGGAATCGAACGACGCGCACACGCGCGATGAAGATGGCGCGCGTGACAGGCTGCCAGGTTTACACCCATGAGACGCGCAATGCGTACAAAAAAATAAAGCCGCCGTGCAATGCGCGCGGCGGCTGTTCGTTAGAGCAAATGTGACAGGTACGATTGTTACATCGCGCACACTTGCGCGACCTAGACAAATTCGACTTCGACTTCCCCTAACCCGTCGATGTGGCCGTGCAGGAGGCCCGGTGCATCGATGCGGTGCGCACCGACATAGGTGCCGGTCGTAATGGTCCAATCGGGCTCGATCGTGATGCCCATTGCGGCGCAATGATTGACGAACCAGACGAGCAGTTCGCGCGGATCGCCAGCGGGGTTTCCTGGCGCCTCCGGCACGAGCGAGGCGCCGTCGAACGTCAGTTCAAGCTCGGGGGCGACGAAATCGAGCACGCGGGCAAGCGCGGAGTACGGTAGCGCGTGGCCGGTCACGAGTGCGCCATTGTTCTGCGCATCGGCGAGCTGGGCGAGCGGCGCGACGTTGGGCCATTGCGCGAAACGGCTATCGACGATCTCAATGGCCGGGAGGATCTGGCCCACGCGCGCAAGCACCTCATCGCGTGCATAGGCTTCGGCGCGCGGGACGATCGGTTCCGAAAAACGAAACGCGATCTCCAGCTCCACGAGCACGCGAAAGAAGTGGCGACGCTCGAAGCGCGCCGGCGAGGCGTGCACGAGCGGCGCCGGGATCGGCGCGCCGGAAGCGGGGCTGCCCGGCGCGCGCGCGCCCACCTTCCAGCCGCCCGTCGTCGTTTCGAGCCCGGCGAGCACCGCCTGCTGGATCGCATAGGCCGTGGCCGCGTCCGGCGGCACGCGCTCGGGCTCCAGGGTTTCGATCAGATGATGATGCCGGCGCGCATTCACGAGGCGTTGCGCGAGATCGTCATGCGTCATGTCTGGTTCCTTGTTTGTGCTGTCATGCGGCGCCGGCGCTCGATGCCGGCGCAATCCGTCCTGCCTGGCGCCGTGCGCCCTCCCTTGCCCTGCGGCGCGGGTACCTTGCCTTGCGGCACCACCCCGTGCAGTTCGCCTTGTGCATGTGCGCGGGCTGAACCGCCCCGTGCAACGTCATGCCGCTCGTGGGCACCGCTGGGCGCCGAAGTGTAGCGCGCCGACCGGGCCGCGCAGATGACACGGCTGACAATGTACCGTAACGGCGCCCATATGGCGCACGGCGGGGCCGCACATCGGGGTCAAAGGCGTAAAAAAAAGCCGCTGCGGCGCAGCGGCTGGTTTTCGGGTGCGGGGAAAGCCCTCGTTCCTCATAAGAACAGCGTCAGAAGGTCTCCCAGTCGCCGTTCGAACCCGTGCCCGATGCCACCGCGCTCACGGGTGCGCTCGGGGCGGCAGCGGGCCGCGCGGCCGGTTGGGCGGCAGCCGGAGTGCTACGCGGCGCGCGCTTTGCCGGGGCGGCAGACGCACCGCCGGCCGATGCGGGGCGCGCAACCGAGCGTGAGACAGAAGCCGTCCTGGCAACGGAGCGAGCTGTCTGCGCCGGCGGCGCCCCAAGCGCTGCGTCGTCGAGGCTGAACACCGCGACGGCCTCGCGCAGGCGCCCCGCCTGGTCCTCGAGCGATTGCGCTGCGGCCGCCGCCTCCTCGACGAGCGCCGCATTCTGCTGGGTCGCCTCGTCCATCTGCGTCACAGCGCGCGCGACCTGGTCGATGCCGCCCGACTGCTCCTGCGAGGCCGCCGCGATCTCACCCATGATGTCGGTCACGCGCTGCACCGCGGCGATGATCTCGGTCATCGTGTGTCCAGCCTCGTCGACGAGCGCCGAGCCCGCCTGCACGCGCTCCACCGACGTGTCGATGAGCCCCTTGATCTCCTTGGCCGCCGCCGACGAGCGCTGTGCAAGGCTGCGCACCTCGCCCGCCACCACGGCGAAGCCGCGCCCCTCCTCGCCCGCGCGGGCCGCTTCGACTGCCGCGTTGAGCGCAAGAATGTTCGTCTGGAACGCGATGCCCTCAATGATCGTAATGATGTCGGCGATCTTCGCGGAACTGTCATTGATATCGCCCATTGTGCCGACCACCTGATTGACGACCGAACTGCCCTTGTTGGCGATTTCCGAGGCGTTGGCGGCGAGTGCGCTGGCCTGGCGGGCGTTGTCGGCGTTCTGCTTCACGGTGCCCGTGAGCTGTTCCATGCTCGAGGCCGTCTCCTGGAGCGCCGAGGCCTGCTCTTCGGTGCGCGACGAGAGGTCGAGATTACCGGCGGCAATCTCGCGCGTGGCCGTGGCGATTGATTCGGTGCCAGAGCGTACCGAGCGCACCGTTTCGGTGAGGCTGCGCTGCATCTGCGCGACACCGCCCAGCAGTTCGCCCATTTCGTCGTTGCGGCGCACGACCACGGGCCGGCGCAGGTCGCCAGCGGCAATCGCATGGAAGGCGCCGAGCGCCTCGCCGAGTGGCTCGGCAATGGCGCGGCGCAGCGAGAAGAACGAATACGCGGCAGCGCCGATGCCCACCAGGAGCGCCGCAATACACGCGATGCGCAGTTGCGAGAACGCGGCCTGTGCGTCGTCGAAACCCTGCTGCGCCTGCGTCATCTGGAACTTGTCGAGCACGGCGTCGGCCTTCGAGAGCCCGTCGTAGGCTTCCTTGAGCGCCTTGGCGCCAGCCGTGACCTTCGCCTGATCGCCCGACTGGACGGTGACAGAGAACTGGTCCGCAATCTGGTGCAGCGCCTCGCGCCGCGCAGCGACGTCCTGAGCGAGGCGCGCTTCCTCGCTGTCATGCTGCAAGGCCATGTACTTCTTCCAGAAGTCGTCCGATACGCCGCGCAGCATGTGCGCACGTTCGATCGTTGCGGCGGCGTCGGGCGTACCCAGTTCGAAGGCGGCCCGGTCGAGCGCGAGACGCTCGCGCGCCGCATAGATCTCGGCGAGGTTGACCGCGTGCGAACTAGGCATCTGGTCGGTGAAGGTCTCGCGATACGCGTCGTTCGAACGCGTGAGACCGAGCAATCCGACCGCGCTGATCGCGACAATCAACGTCGCCAGAAAGCCCATTGTGATGCCGATGCGCGCCTTGATGCTGATGCCCTTGCCCATGACTCCCCCAACGCTTGTAGTGTGGTCGGGCCCAGCGCCCGACGTAGAGTTGCCGCTCTAACAGGCGTTTACGGCACGGGCTTTCCTGGTCTTGAAATATGTATATGGTATGAAGTATTGGAGAAAAGCATTCATGCGCGGGACGAATGACCAGCGCTTCGGCCGGCCATGTCTGCAAGACGTGCCAATTCGCTCAGCCGGCGAGTTCGGCGAGCGTCGGAATGGAAGGTTGCGCGCCCGCTCGGGTGACAGAAACGGAAGCCGCGTGCAGCGCGAACGCAATGGATTCGAGCGCAGGCGCGCCGGCGGCAAGGCGCGCGGCCAACGCGCCGATGAAGGTGTCGCCTGCCGCCGTCGTATCCACGGCATTCACGCGCGGCGCGGGCAGATGAGCTGGCGCGGCGCCATCCAGCAGCGCGCAGACGCCCTGCGCACCGAGCGTCACCAGCACGTTGCGCGCGCCCGCCTCCCGCAGTGCCAACGCCGCCTGCGCGGCCTCTTCGGGCGTGCTCGCGGGCAAGCCGGTGAGCGTCGCGGCCTCCAGTTCGTTCGGCACGAGGTAGTCGATGAGCGCAAGCCACTGCGCCGGCAGCGGCCCAGTAGCGGGCGCTGGATTGAGGATGGTGACCTTGCCGAGCCGCCGTGCGGCGGCGAGCGCAGCCGCCACGGCGTCCGTGGGCGTCTCGAGCTGGCAAACCACGACGTCAGCCTGCGCGAGCACGGCCTCGTGGCGCGCGATCGTATCGGGCGTGACTTCGCCGTTGCTGCCAGCCACGATGACGATGGCGTTCTGGCTCGCGTCGTCGACGATGATCAGCGCCACGCCAGTCGGCGCGCCCGGCGACGTTTCGAGTGCGCCGCAGTCGATTCCTTCTGCCACCAGGCCCGCGCGCAGTACTTCACCGTTGCTGTCGGCGCCTACCTGGCCGATCATTGCGACCTGGGCGCCCAGGCGCGCCGCGGCCACCGCCTGATTACCGCCCTTGCCGCCCGCCACCTGCGCAAACGCACTACCCGCAAGCGTCTCGCCGGGAGCCGGCAGGCGCGGCGCACGCGCGACGAGATCCATATTCAGGCTGCCGACCACAGCCACGCGAGCGCGCGCGCCGGTCGGCTTTGCTGCGTCAGTCGTCACGATGCCTCCTTGATGGTGGCCTGCGCGTCTCAGGTGCGGCTGCCCCTCAGGCCGCGAGCGGCGCGTATTCCCCCGCGCCGACCAGAGGCCCTGTCGATTCGCGGGCAAAGAGCGTGGGCGGCATCACACGGCGTCGCGCCTGAGCGCCTTCTTCGCGCGTGTTCGCGATGCGCTCGATCAGCGTGAGCGCCGCCATGTCGCCGAGCGCGCGCGCCGGCTGTCCGACGGTCGAGAGCGCGGGCCACGTGAAGTTGCCAAGCTCGATATCGTCGAAGCCGATGATCGAACAGTCGCCCGGCACGCGCAACCCGCGCTCGGCGGCCGCGCGCAAGGCGCCGATGCCCATCATGTCGTTGCCGGCGAAGATCGCGGTCGGCCGCACGCTGTCGAACAGTTGCGCCGCCGCGCGGTAGCCGCCCGCACCGGAAAAGTCGCTTTCGACGATCGCACCCGGCGCGATCTCTACGCCGCGCTCCGACATGGCGCGCAGGAAGCCGTGCATACGCATCGCGCTCACTGCAGTCGTGACCGGCCCGGTGATGCAGCCGATGCGCGAATGCCCGAGTTCGAGCAGATGCCGTGTGGCGAGCCAGGCGCCGCGCTCGTGATCGATCTGCACGAGATCGGCGTCGAGCCCCTCGATGTTGCGGTCGATGACGACGATCGGCTCGCGGGTGTCGGCAAGCGTCGAAGCCAGCACGGCGTCGTCGCCCGCCGAGGCGACGATGAGGCCGTCGATGCGCTTTTCCTGCAGCACGCGCAGATAGCTGCGCTGCTTGGCCGGGTCGTCGTCGGAGTTGCAGAAGAACACGCAGTAGCCCTTGCGCGCGCAGGCGTCCTCGACGCCGCGCGCAAGCTCGGCGAAATACGGATTCGTGCCGTTTGGCACGAGCAGGCCTACGGTCGCCGTGGCGCGCGCCTTGAGCGAGCGCGCCACCGCCGACGGCACGTAGTTCAGGTCGCGAATCGCTCGCTCGACCTTGGCCCGCACATCCGCCGACACCGGGCGCGAATTGTTCACCACATGCGACACCGTCGTGAAAGACACCCCCGCCACGGCGGCCACATCTTTGATCGTCGCCATATTTATGTTGCTCCTGCCTTTTTTACTACCTGTTGCTGCCGGCTCTCTGCGCGCCCGTAGTTGGTATGGTCTGGCGTCGCTTCCCCGGTCATTTCCGCCGGCCCGCGCTGCGTTGCGGACCGCGCCCTCGAATAAATTGTTATGTCCTGCTTTTACGACTTCGCCTGCTGCGGTACGTGTCGAGCACGACCGCCACGACGATCACCGCGCCGGTGATGATGCGCTTGGTGGGCTCGTTCGCACCGATCTGCGCGAGCCCCGCGGCCAGCACCGATATGATCAGCACGCCGAAGAACGTACTGATGACCGAGCCGCGCCCGCCCATCAGGCTCGTGCCGCCAATCACCACGGCCGCGATCACCTGCAGTTCCAGCCCGACACCGGCGTTCGGATCGGCGGCTTCGAGGCGCGAGATCTGAAAGAGCGCCGCGAGCCCCGACAGCGCGCCCATCAGCGCGAACACGATCACCTTGTACGGTCGCGGATCGACGCCCGCCAACCGCACCGCCTCTTCGTTGGTACCGATACCAATCAGATAGCGTCCGAACACCGTGCGCGTAAGCGTCAGTTGCGCGATCACCATCACCGCCACTGCGACCAGGAACGCCGGCGAAATGCCGAATGCGATCGGGTTCGAGAGAAAGTCGAACGCGTCGCCGATATACGCCGTGCGCGAATTCGTCATCTGGTACGCCAACCCGCGCGCCGCCTCGAGCACGCCGAGCGAGACGATGAACGACGGGATGCGCCAGCCCACCGTCACCGCTCCTGTGAGCGTGCCCGTGGCCGCCGCGGCGACGAGACCGAGCAGCGCTGCCGGCAGCGCGCCCCAACCCCACTTGAGCGCCGCCACGCTCACCACTGAGGCACCGAGCGCGAGCACCGAGCCCACCGAGAGATCGATGCCCGCGATGATCAGCACGAAGGTCATGCCCACGGCCATCACCACGAGATCGGGAATCTGGTTCGCGATCGTGCTGAACGTATCGTACGTGAGGAAGTGCGAACTCAGCAGCGAGAACAACACGATCATCGCGATCAACGCGAGCGCGAGGCCCAGGTAGTTCGAGAAGCCAAAGCGCGTACCCACGGGTTTGCCACTCGCTGGCACCCTGTGCGGCGCCGAATCTGGCGCAGCGGGCGGCACGATTTTGGCCGAACTGGTTCGCCCAACGTTTTCGTCACCTTGGGGCGACGGTTGCCCGCGCAACGGATCGTTCGTCATGAAGCGCTCCCTCGTGGGTCGTCGTTTCGTACCTGCGGCTTGCGCGTTGTTACGTGTGGCGGCACCTCACCCATGTCGGGCAGCTCGGCCGCGTCGGCAACGAGTGCATCCTCGGCGCGCAGTCCCGCGAACGCGGCGGCCAGCAGCTTGTCCTGGCTCCATTCATCGCGAGCGTAGATCGCTGTCATCTTCCCCGCCGACATCACGCTGATTCGGTCGCAGATCAGCATCAGTTCGCGCAGGTCGCTCGACACCACCACGAGTGCCCGGCCTTCGCGCGCGAGCGCGCCCATCAGCGCGTAGATGTCGAACTTCGCGCCGACGTCGATCCCGCGCGTGGGCTCGTCGAACAGCACGACGCGCATCGACTGCGTGATGTCGCGCGCAAGCCAGCGGCCGATCACGACCTTCTGCTGATTGCCGCCCGAAAGCTCGCCCACCGGCTGTGCGGGCCCGGACGTGCGGATGCGCAGTGCGTCGATCTGCGTGCGCGCGAGCGTATTTTCGCGCGCCGCATCCACGACGCCGTAGCGCGACACCGCGCCCACGTTGCCAAGCGTCACATTCGCGGCGAGCGGCTGCGGCAACAGCAGCCCTTCGCCCTTGCGGTCCTCGGTGATGAGCGCGATGCCAAGCCGCACCGCGTCTGCGGGCGAGGCGATCTGCACCGGCTGCGGCGCCGCGCCCGGCGTGGGCGCCAGCGCCACCGTGCCGCGCTCCATGCGGTCGGCGCCGTAGATGAGCCGCATCAGCTCCGTCCTGCCTGCGCCGATCAGCCCCGAAACACCGAAGATCTCGCCTGCGCGCACCTCGAACGACACGTCGCGCACGGCCTTCGCACGCGTGAGCCCTTCCACCTTCAAAAGCGGCGCACCGATGCGCCGCTGCCCCAGATCGATGCGCTCGCCAAGCTCGCGCCCCACCATCAGCGCGACGATGCGCTCGGGCGTGAGGTTCGCCATGGCGTCCACGCGCACGAGCTTGCCGTCGCGCAGCACCGCGACGCGCTGCGCAATGCGCTCGAGTTCTTCGAGCCGGTGCGAGATGTAGACGAGCGCCACGCCGCGCGCCTTCAGCCGCGCGATCTGCTCGAACAGCAGTTCGACCTCGCGAGCCGTGAGCATGGCCGTGGGCTCGTCGAGGATCAGCACGCGCATGTCGCTGCGCTTCGGATCTTCGGCACCATCGGCACCCAAAGCACCATCGGTGCTGCCGATCAGGTTGCGCGCGATCTCCACGAGTTGCTGATGCCCGATGCCAAGCTCCCCCACCGGCGTGTCGGGGTCGATCGCGTCGAGCCCGACCTGCGCCATCGCGGCCCGCGCATTTTCGTGCAGCCGCTTGCGATCGATCCAGCCGAACCGCAACGGCCCAGACTGCGGCAGGCGGTCCAGAAAAAGATTCTCCGCGACGCTCAGCGTGGGCAGCAGGTTCAGCTCCTGCATGACCATGCGCACGCCGAGCGCCTCGGCTTCGCGGCGGCTCGCCGGGGCGTAGGTACGGCCCATCAGTGTCATGCTGCCGGCGCTCGGCGCCGTCAGACCGCTCACGATCTTTGAGAGCGTGCTCTTGCCCGCGCCGTTTTCCCCCGTGAGCGCAAGCACTTCGCCGGCGTACAGCGCGAGGCTGACGTCGGCGAGCACCGGCTGCTCGTAGGTCTTCCCGACGCCTGTGACCGTAAGCACGGCAGGCGCAGGTGACGCTACGTCGGGGACATTTGCATCCATCACGATCCTGTAGTCGCGAGCCGCGCCGCCGGGTTCAACCGGTGACAGCGCCACCCGGATACTGCGGGTCCGCGCCGCCGCTGCGCACTCCGGTAGAGCGGCGGCGGACGGCGCGCCGGGCAGCGATTCGCCACCCGGCGGAAGACGGCCGCCCATGCGGCCATCCCGGTACAAATAACGGCTGCGCGGCGGGATTCTTGAGCGTTTATTGAGTTGAGTGAACAAATACCGCCGCGGCGGCGCGGATCTGCGGCCTGGCCGGCCACGGCGGCCGCTCGCCGCTTACTTCGTGACGAGCACCACGGGCGTTTCGACGATGCCCGACAGCTCCGACTGCTTCTTGTGCTCCTTGAGCGCCTTCAAGGCGGTGTCGATGCCGAACACGGCCTGCTTCGCCGCGTACTGGTCGGCGGTGGCGAGCACGCGGCCGTCCTTGAGCATCGGCTTGATGGCGTCGATGTTGTCGTAGCCGACCACGTACACCTTGCCCTGCTTGCCCGCCGCGCGCACGGCCGACACGGCGCCGATCGCCATGTTGTCGTTGCCGCACAGGAGCGCCTTGATGTCAGGGTACTCGTTGAGCATGGCGGCGGCGACGGCATTGCCCTTGTCGATCTCCCACTCGCCCGATTGCGTCGAGACGATCTTCGCGCCCACGGCATCCATCGCGTCCTTGAAGCCCGCGGTGCGCTGCTGCGCGTTGGTCGTGGTGGAAACGCCCTCGACGATGGCAACCGGGTCGCCCGACTTCAGGCGCTTGGCCAGGTAGTCGCCCACGAGGCGCGCGCCCTTGCGGTTGTCCGGACCGACGAACGGCACGTTCAGGTCCTTGGACTTGAGCACGTCGGCGTCGAGCTTGTTGTCGATGTTCACGACGATGATGCCCGCGTCCACGGCCTTCTTCACGACGGGCACGAGCGCCTTGGAGTCGGCGGGCGCGAGCACGATGGCGTCGACCTTCGAGACGATCATCTGCTCGACGATCTGGATTTGCGCGGCGGTGTCGGTCTCGTTCTTGATCCCGTTGGTGATGAGATCGAACTGGGAAGCGTTGTGCTTCTGGTAGTCCTTCGCGCCGGTCTCCATGGTGAGGAAGAACTCGTTGGCGAGCGACTTCATGACGAGCGCGACCTTCGGCTTGTGAGGCGCCTGCGCGCGGGCCGCGAGCGGCAAGGCGCCCGTCACGGCGGTCGTGGCGAGCGCGCTGGCGGCGAGAAGGATGCGGCGGCGAATGCGGGAGTTCATTTTTGGAAGTCTCCGGTTTGTCGGGCCCGGCTGGGCCCTGCTTTCTGGTTATGCGCAAACGTTTTCTGCCGGCCCATTCTCGGCGCAGGCGCTGAGCGATGTCAACTCGGGTGCCCACTCAGGCGCCAACTTCGGATTTCGATGCGGCAGCGCAGCAACCCGAAGCTCGCCCGCCCCGCCTCAAAGCCAGTTGATACGGCGAAACAGGAAAAACAGGAAGATATCGAGCACGAGCATGGCGCCGAGACAGATCTGGTAGCCGAACCTGAAATGCAGCTCCGGAATGTGCTCGAAGTTCATACCATAGATACCCGCAATCATCGTCGGCACGGCGAAGAGCGCGGCGAACGAGCCGAGCCGCTTGGTCACTTCGTTCTCCGCGAGGGAGATCATGCCGAGGTTCACCTGAACGGCCGTGACGATCATTTCGCGGCGCGCGTCGATCATGTTGGACACGCGCACGAGGTGGTCGTACACATCGCGGTAATACGCTTGCATGCCCACGCAGATTTGCGGGATGCGTCCGCCCACGAGCTTGCCGACGGCATCCACGAGCGGTGTGACGTGATGCGCGAGGATCACGAGCCGGCGCTTGAGCGAATAGAGATCCTCGATGATCGCCCGCGAGCCCGCGAGGTCGTGCTTGTCGAAGATGCGGTCCTCCAGTTCCTCGATTTCGCCAGAGAGCGTTTCGAGCACCGGCGCGTAGCGGTCGACCACACTGTCCATGAGCGCGTAGAGCACGAAACCTGAGCCCTCGCGCAGCAATTCGGGCTCGCGCTCGCAACGCGCGCGCACGTCGGTGAAGCCCTGCTGCGCCCGGTGGCGCACCGAGAGCACGAAATTGGGGCCGGCGAATACGTTCACCTGGCCTGTGATGACTTCGCCGTCGTCGTCGAGTTCGAGCGTGTGGAGCACGCAAAAGAGCGTGTCGCCGTATTCCTCGATCTTCGGCCGCTGGTTGCCGTTCATCACGTCTTCGATGGCGAGCGCATGGAGGCCGAACTCCTCCTTCATCGCGGCCATTTCGCCAGCGTCGGGATCCTTGAGCGCGACCCAGACGAAACACTCGGGCTTCGCCAGATAGTCGCTGATGGCCTCGACGGAGACGTCGGCCAGTTTCTTGCCGCCTTGATACGCGACGCAGTTGATTAGCATGTTCCTTTTCTTCCGGGCGGCGGGTCGCGCCCGCGCCGCTTCGAGTTGCACCGGTTGCCAAGTGTAAGGTGTTCCGTTGACCGGCGGCGCCTGGACGAGGTTCCCGAGCGGCTTGCGCCCGTCTGGCCGCGCCGGACTGGCGCCTGAGAGCACTGCCCGTGCCCGCCGTGCAACGGTGGCGGCGAATTGGCGACCGGTTTGCGGCCTACTGGGCCACGCGGCGGATGCCGATGCGGTCATTCTTGTCGAATGTGACGCTCGCGCGGTTGGTGTAGCGCGGATCCACGAGGAAGCGCAGCTCGATCACGGGATCGAACTGCGTCGTCACGCCGATGCGATGCACGCCCGGCTTGAGGTAGAACGTGACGTGCTCGCCGTCCATGAGGTCGGTGACGGGTTCGCCGTCGATGTAGACGGGCGCGTCGCGGAATTTCACGATGACGTTGCGGGTGCGCTCGCGGCGCACGTCCACGGCCACGAGGCCCGCACCGGGCTCGGTGTAGCCCGGCTTCAGGATGCGCTCGGCCGGCACGGCCTTGAATGGCATGGGCGCCGGCTGTTCCTCAGCGCAGCCGCCGAGTGCGAACGCGGTGACCACCGCGACGGCGGCGGCGATGCTCGCAATCGACCTGCGCGACGGCATCAGCGGCATGGGCGCTTTCCCCTTGTTTTATCCGGCCTGGCTTGCGGTTCGCGCCCATCATATACGTATGGGCGCCAGATCGATCATCGATGTTATATGCTTCGAAGAATGCGCGGCGGCGCTCGCAACCTGCACAAAGAGGAGGCAACGGCCATGTGGTACTTCTCGTGGATCCTCGGCATCGGCGTTGCGCTCGGCTTTGGCATCATCAACGTGATGTGGCTCGACGCGAACGGCAAATTCCTGAACGGACACGGCCCCGAAGAGGCCGGGCCGGAAAACGCCCCGCCGGCCGACGCCGGCACACCACGCGGCGAGGTACGCCGCCCGTGACGAGACTGGTGTTCTTTTGCGGCCACGCCGGAGCCGGCAAGACATCGCTTGCCAAACGGCTATTCGCCCGGCTCGCCCGCGAGACTGGCGAGCCCTTCTGCCTGCTGGACAAGGACACGCTCTACGGCAGCTACAGCGCAGCCGCGATGGGCGCGCTCACGCACGACCCGAACGATCGCGACAGCCCGCTCTTCCTGCTGCATTTGCGCGACCCCGAGTACCGGGGGCTCATCGACACCGCCCGCGAAAACATCGAGCTTGGCGTGAGTGCGCTCGTGGTCGGCCCGCTGTCGCGCGAGGTGCGCGAGCGCAAGCTGTTCGACCGTGCCTGGCTTGGCGTCGGTCCTGATGTGGGGCTCACTGTGGTGTGGGTGCATACGAGCGAGGAAACGGCGCACGCGCGCATCGTCGCGCGCGCCCATCCCATCGACGCCTACAAGCTCGCTCACTGGGACGAATACCGGCAGCGGCGTTTCATGCCGTCGGGCGCGCAACTCGACGGCCTTCTCCTCTTCGACAACACCGCGCCCGCCGCGGCCGACTACGACGCGCTGCTACAGCGCATCGTGTCGGCAACGGCATCGGCCTGAGACTTCAGGCCGCCACCTTCGCGCGGCTGTCGAGCGTCGCGCCTTCGTACACCTGACCGAAGCGGTTCGCGAGGAACTGCTGAAGCGACACCTGCTCCTGGCGCACGAACCCGGCTTGCGGCAGACGCTTCTCGCGGAACAAATCGAGCACCGCGCACATGGCGCCGGCCGTGGTGATCTGGATCGCGCTCATGGGCACGCCGCACACCGTCTTCGCGAAGATCTTGCGCGTGAACACTTCCTGTACGAGCTTGCCGTCGCGCATGCCGGTCACGGTCATGAAGATGAGCACGACATCCTGCTCCGTGGCGGGCACCGAGCGTCGCATGATGGACTTGAGCGTGTCGCGGTCGCTGGACAGGCGCAGGTCTTCGAGCAGGAACTGCATGAGCGCGCGATGACCCGGATAGCGCACCGACTTGTAGTCTAGCGACTCGACTTTGCCCGAGAGCGTCTCGCAGAGCGTGCCCAAACCGCCGGAGGTATTGAAGGCCTCGTATTCCACGCCGTCGAGCGAGAAGTGCTCGAGGCCTTCGAGCGGCTGCACCCACTGCGTGCGGCTTTCACGGATCGCTTCGCACGGCTGGCAGTACTCGTTGATGAGACCGTCCACGCTCCACGTCAGGTTGTACTTGAGCGCGTTGGTGGGGAACTGCGGCAGCGCGCCCACGCGCATCTTGACGTCGCGGATCTCGGTGAAGCGGCTCGCGAGCGCATGCGCCGCAATGCCGATGAAGCCGGGCGCGAGACCACATTGCGGCATGAACACATGCTCGGCGCCCTCGGCCAGCGCGCGGATCGCGTGGGTCGCGCGCACGTCCTCGGTCAGGTCGAAGTAATGGACGCCCGCGCCCTTCGCCGCCGATGCGACGTTCACCGCCAGGTAATACGGCAGCGCGTTGATGAGCACGTCGTAGCCTTCGAGCGCGCCGCGCAGCGCGGCAGCGTCACCGGAATCGACGCGTGCGGTGGGGATGCCCTGCGCCGCGAGCGGTTCGAGAACCTTTGCATCGCGGTCGAAGGCAGCCACTTCGTAGTCGCCGCTCTCGCGCAGCATGTGGGCAATGGTGTGGCCGATCAGGCCGGCGCCTGCAATCGCAACTTTCATGTGTCATCTCCTTTGGTTTTCTATGCTTGGGGATGGGCAGCGCCCGCTCAAACACAGTCTAGGGAGAGACAAAAACGGTTCATAGATGCAAAACGATGCGTTTCGACCGTGATTTTCGTCATTATGACGATGCGTTTCGTCGAAATGACGAAAACATTCAATTTCGATGGAGAATGCCCCGTCGTTCAACCCGCAGTTCAGCCCACAGTTCAGCCCGTCACCGACCCGCGATCGACCTTGCGCGCGAGCACGATCGAGGTGGTCGTGCGCTCCACGCCCGGCATGCCGCCGATCTGGTCGAGCAGGTCGTTGAGGCGGTCGGGCGAATCGGCGCGCAGCCACGCGACGTAGTCGTACTCACCGCTCACGGCGCACAGCAACTGCACTTCGGGCATCTTGCCGAGGCGCTTTTGCACATCGGGCCCGTGGCGCGGCGCGATGATGAGCCCGACCCACGCCTGCAAGCTCGCGTCGAGCACGTCCTGGCCGAGGCGCACGCCGTAGCCCGCAATCACCTGCGTGCGCTCCAGGCGCTCGATGCGCGCAAGCACCGTGGTGCGCGCAACGCCGAGGCGCCGTGCGAGGTTCGCGACGCTTTCGCGCGCGTTTTCCTGCAGCAGCGCGACGAGGCTGCGGTCGAGGTCGTCGAGTTGATCGAGGCGCGGAGGTCTCATCGGGCGGCGGTCTCTTCGAGAAGTCTGAACGGCGTCATTATCGCGCGTGGCTGGGCGCCTGAGCGGCGGTCACGGCGTGCAAGCCATGCGTGACGGGTATTTCCACGCGTTTCGTTTGTAAGCAAGTGTCGCAGCCGGGGCGTCGTGAAGCGAGAACGTGGTACTAATACCGGCTGCAGGCATTCTGGCCGTGCTACCCGCTACGAAATGATTCAAGGAGTCACAATGAAGAAAGCTTTCGTCATCCTTGCCGCCTCGCTCGCGATGAGCGGCGCATTTGCGCAAAGCGCCGCTCCGGCCGCCGCAGCCTCGGCTGCATCGAGCGCCGACGTGCGTGCCGCGCAGCATCAGCAGCGTGTCGAGGAGCGCATCACGTGGCTGCATACGCAGCTCAAGATCACGCCCGAGCAAGAGCCGCAATGGAATACGTTCGCCGACGTCATGCGCAGCAACGGCCAGACCATGGCCGGCCTCTACAAGCAGCGCATGGAAGGCGAGAGCACGCGCAACGCACTCGACGACATGAAGCAGTACGCGCAAATCTCGCAGGCGCACGCCGAAGACATGCAGAAGCTCGTCACGGCGTTCGAGCCGCTCTACACGAGCCTCTCGCCTGAGCAAAAGAAGCTCGCCGACCAGACCTTCCGTCACGGCAACGAGCATGGCCCTTCGGGCAAGCCGATGAAGCCGAAGCACAAGGGTAAGGCAAAGCCGTCCGCAGACGCAGCAGCAAGCGACAGCGAAGCGGCCAGCACACCGGCCGCGCAGTAACGCTGTGTCCAACAGCAAGGCGCAGTAAGGGCACTCGTCGAACCGGCCACGCTCCCACGCGTGCGCGGCGGCCCGATCCAGGGTACCCTTGCGGACCGCGCGACGGCCGGGCAGTTTCGCCCGGCCGTTGCTTCTTTGGAACCCGATTCTTGTAAAGCAGGTCCGCTGCCGACGCCATGATTGAACTGACCCAACTCGACCTGAGCGTCGACCCTGCCGCACAGCGCGTCGTCAAGGACGAAACCGTGAGCGTCGAGTTCGCAGCCGTTGCCGGCGAGCTGATGAGCCTGGAAGGCCCGAACCGCTACGCGCCTGGCGACGCGATCATTACCGGTTCAACCGGCGATCGCTGGGTCGTATCCCGCGATCGATTCGATGCGAAGTATCTGCCAGCGAGCGACACCCTCCCCCACGGCGAATCAGGCGCGTATCGCAACCACCAGGTCGTCGTGCTCGCACGGCGCATGGACGAGCCGTTCACGCTTGTGCGTTCGGCCGGCGGCGACCGGCTGAGCGGTGTGGCCGGCGACTGGGTCATGCAGTACGCGCCCGGCGACTATGGCGTCGTGCAGGCCGCGCGTTTCGCCAAGGTCTACAAGCTCGCGAGCTGAGCTTCAGGACAACGCCGACCGGGCGCGATGCGCCCAGCCCTTCGTCGCTTTACGCAAACTCTTCATCCAGCGCGATCGTTACCTCGCGCGGCACGTCTTCGCCTTTCGCGTGCTGTTCCTCTAGCGATTCGATCGTCGCCTCCACGTAGGCTCGCAACACCGCGAAGCTGCGTCCGCGCAGCCGCGGTGGCAACGCGCGATAGCGCGCGAGCGCAGCAGGCGCCAGCGCGATCGTGAGCGCCATGCGGCGCGCCTTCGAGCCGAAGCGCATCGCCACCCAGTGCACGACCAGTTGCGGCACGCCGTTCTCGTTCGGATCTTCGGCAAAGCGCGTCTGCTCGGGAAAGATGTCGGCGATCACGCGGGCGAGCTCGTCGAAATCGGGGCTCGCACATTCAAACAGATAGTCTTCCATTGACGCCAGAAAAAAGGAGTGAATCGCGCAGACTCACGCAGCGCGCGCGACGCGCCGCTGCGGGCGGCACATCCTGAAGAGCACGACGGCGACCACCAGGGCCGCCACCGCATACAAACCATCCACGACGACGAGTGGCGCAAGATGCGCCTGGTACATCGCCGCAGGCACGTCGATGAGCGCGTGCACCAGGATCGCGAGCGGCAAAATCCCCTTCCATCCCGCGCGCACGCCGCGCCACATCAGCACCGATAACCCGATCTGGAACACGAATGCGGCCGTACGCTCGAGCGCGAACACGCCCGCGAAAAACGGCGAAAGGCTCCCGAGTATCAGATGCACGCGCAAGACCGAGTCCATCGTGAGGTTGGAGAGATGCTCGTCGAGATCGCCACGATTTGCGAGCACCGCGAATACGATCCACTGCAGTTGCACGAGCACGCCCACGAACCACGCCTCCGCGCCCGCATGGCCGATGCCGTAGCCGAACGCCGCGCTGTCCGCGGGGGTATTGGGCTTGCGCGCGGCGCGGCGCGCGATGATCCGCATGGCGATATAGCGGCCGACCTCCTCGCACACGCCCGCGGCGAGCGTGCCGTACAGCACGAAGAACGCGGGATTCGAGAGCACCTGCGCCGTGGCGGCGTTCCCGTGCAGCATGTAGTCATTGATGGCGCGCTCGATCACGGTTGCGAAG
The DNA here is from genome assembly GCF_021390645.1 of Paraburkholderia flagellata. GTDB lineage: Bacteria > Pseudomonadota > Gammaproteobacteria > Burkholderiales > Burkholderiaceae > Paraburkholderia > Paraburkholderia flagellata. The sequence continues at coordinate 1,537,812 of NZ_JAJEJT010000001.1, read as the reverse complement.
AACGCGAAGATGGCGACGCCCGCGATCGTATCGCGCCAGTCGAGCGCGAATGGCGCGCGCAGCCGGCGATAGAGCGATACGGGCAAGGCGGCGACGAACAGCGTCGCGAGCGAGAGGCAGACGAGCGTGATCGGGGCTACAAACATGGGCTTCCTTATGACGTTCGGCACGCACGCACGCGCGCCGCAGCCCGAATGATCGCAGATATTGACGCCCGCGCGCAGGCCCGGCTGCGCGCAGGCCTTGGAATCGCGCCGTTGGAGCGCTCAGTCAGCCCGCTCAGTCAGCCCACGCAGTCAGCCCACGCAGTCAGCCGGCTCACCAAACCCGCACGACGTGCTTTCGATCGCGCCGCAGTCACCCCAGCGTCGAAGCCCTCACCACCAGTTCGCCCTCGAACGCCGCCGCGCGCGCATTGGGCGCCGCGCCCTCGATGCGCTCGTGCAGAAACTCCACCGCGCGATAGCCGATCTCGCGCGTGGGCTGGCGGATCGTGGTGATTCCGGCAAGCTCGGCCCACTCCGGATCGTCGATGGCAACGAGCGCCACGCGCTGCTGCCACTGCGCGCCGAGCGCCGCCTTCAGATGCAAGGCAAGGCGCAGCGCCACCGGCGCGTTGGCCGCGAACAGCGCGCAGCGCGCACCGCGCGCGCTCGCCTGGGCCACGTGGGCGTCGAGCGCCGCGAGCGCGGCTTGCACAGCCGCTTCATCGTGGAGATCGAGCACATGCGTGAGGCCGCGCGCCGCGCCCTTCGTCGCCTGCATCGACTCGCGAAACGCCGCTTCGCGCTCGCGCCGTGAACTCACCTGCTCGAACGGCTGCACGACGAACACGATGTCGTCGTAGCCGCGCGCAAGCAGATGCTCCGTGCCGAGGCGCACGGCCGCCGCATTGTCGAGACCGACCATGTCCGCATCCAGGCCGTCGACGGTACGGTCGATCAGCACCGCCGGAATGCCGCCGCTGCCCACGGGCTTCAACATCGATTCACGCACGCCGAGCGCGTTGACGATCACACCTTCCACGCGATACGTGGTGAGCAGTTGAAGATAGCGCCGCTCCATGTCGATTTCGTTCGCCGCGTGGCAGATGAGCGGCATGTAGCCGAGCGCGTGACACGCCTCCTCCACGCCCTGCAGGATCTCCACCGAATACGGGTTGGCGAGATCGGCGAGCAGCAGGCCGAGCAGACGGTTGCGGCCCCGCTTGAGGCCGCGCGCCATCTGGTTGGGGCGATAGTCGAGCCGCTCGATCGCCGCTTCGATGCGCGCGCGCAGGTCAGGCGAAAGCACGCCCAACTCGCCGTTCAGATAGCGCGAGATGCTGGTCTTGCCGGTGCCGGCTTCACGCGCCACGTCGCTGATGGTCGCGCGGCGCGGCGCCGTGGCCGCGGCGCCCTTTTTCGCGGCATCGACGTTGTGCGGACTATCCGCGCCGCCCGCAGCCATACTCATCGCGCGAGCACGTCGCGGTTGACGACGTTCACGTCGAGCGTGCCGGCGAGCGCCGCGACGAGGTTCTCCGCCGCGCAGCGCGCCATCGCGTGACGCGTCTCATGCGTGGCCGAGCCGATGTGCGGCAGCGCCACCACGTTCGGCATCCGCAGGAGCGGCGACGCGGGATCGATCGGCTCGCGCTCGAACACGTCGAGGCCTGCGCCGTGAATCGTGCCGGCTTCGAGCGCCGCGATCAGCGCTTGCTCGTCCACCGTCGCGCCGCGCGAAGCGTTGATGAGAATCGCGCTCTTCTTCATTTTCTTCAGTTGCTCTGCGCCGATCAGGTGTCGCGTGGCGTCGGTGAGCGGCACCTGGAGGCAGACGAAGTCCGAGCTTGCGAGCAGTTCGTCGAGTTCGACGCGACGCGCGCCATAGTTGCGTTCGGCCGCTTCGTTCGGACTGCGGTTCGTGTAGAGCACCTTCATGTTGAAGCCGAGCGCCGCACGCCGCGCAACGGCGCCGCCAATGCGCCCGAGCCCCACGATGCCGAGCGTTTTGCCCTGCACGTCCACGCCGAATTGCGCCGGGCCGATGCTGGCCTTCCAGTGGCCCGCCTTCACCCAGTCGGCAAGCTCGACCACGCGGCGCGCGCTCGCGAGGATGAGCGAGAACACGGTATCGGCCGTCGATTCAGTCAGCACGTCGGGCGTATGGGCCAGCAAGATGCCGCGCTTCGTGAGATCGGGCACATCGAACTGGTCGTAGCCCACGGAAATCGTAGAGAGCGCCCTCACGCGCGAGCCGTCCAGCATCGCCGGGGTGATCTTCACGCTCGCGCCGATCGCGCCGTCGGCGTCTTTTAGCGCGGCGGCGAGCGCACCGGGCTGGTCCGCATCGACGTCGATCAGTTCGGCGTGCTCGCGCAGGTAGTCGGCGACATCGGCGGGCAAGGCTTTATAGACAACGATTTTCAGCTTCATAAGTGCGCTAGAAAAGAGAGGTTATTTTCCGTGAGCCGGCGATGCATAACCACGGGCGGCCTCGCGCTGCGGCTTGACGGCGAGCGTGAGGCCCACCGAAACGAGCAGCGCCACGCTCATGAACGCATAGGATGCCGCAGGCGAGCCCGTCGCGCCATTCAGATAGCCGACCACATAGGAGCCGACGAACGAGCCGAGCGCGCCCATGCTGTTGATGAGCGCCATCGCGCCGCCGGCCACGTTCTTCGGCAGCAGTTCCGGCACGATCGCGAAGAACGGGCCATACGGCGCGTACATCGCCGCGCCGGCAACGACGAGCAGCGAATAGGAGATCCAGAAGTGCGTCGAGCCGAGGGCATAGGAGCCCGCAAAAGCCATCGCGCCGACCAGCAGGAACGGCCACACGAACGCACGGCGATTGTCGAGCTTGTCCGACGCCCACGAGGCGGCGAGCATCGCGATGGTCGCCGCGAGATACGGCACGGCGGAGAGCCAGCCCGTTTCGACCATGCCGAGCGCGGAGCCATTCTTCACGATCGAGGGCAGCCACAGCACGAAGCCGTACACGCCAATGCTCCAGCAGAAGTACTGCGCGGAAAGCAGCATTACGGCGGGCGTGCGGAACGCGTCGGCGTAGTTGCGCACCGGCTTGATGGCGGCCTGCTCGGCGCGCATCGCGGCGTCGAGCGCGCGCTTCTCATCGTCGGAAAGCCAGTTCACCTGCGCGGGCTTGTCGCGCACGAGGAACCACCAGCACACGGCCCACACGACAGCCGGCACGCCTTCCGCGATGAACATATGGCGCCAGCCGAACGCATGCACGAGATAGCCCGAAACGACCGACATCCACAGCACCGTGACCGGATTGCCAAGGATCAGGAACGTGTTGGCGCGCGAGCGCTCCTTCTTCGTGAACCAGTTGCTGATGAAGATGAGCATGGCGGGCATCACGGCCGCTTCGACCACGCCGAGCACGAAACGAATCGCCATGAGCGACGGGATGTTCGTGACGACGCCCGTGAGCGCGGCGCAGCCACCCCACAGCACGAGGCTCGCGAACACGAGCGTGCGCACGCTGCGCCGCTCGGCATACATGGCGCCCGGCAGCTGGAAAAAGAAGTAGCCGAGGAAGAACAGCGCGCCGATCAGCGACGAGAGCCCCGGGCTGATACCGAGATCGCGGTTGATGCCCGCCGCCGAGGCGAAGCCGTAGTTGGCGCGGTCGAGGTAGGCAAGGCTGTACGTGATGAACACGATCGGCATGATTGCCCACCAGCGGCGCGGTGCGAGCGAGGTTGAGGTCATCGGTGTCTCCAGTTAAATGGGGCTTGGTACCTGCCAGTGCCGCCCTCTGGTGTCATGTCGTTTGGCGCGCCGCTTGCGAATGCGCTTTGCGTTGCGCCGCTTGTTCCGTGCTTCGTAGGTGCTTGTGCCGCGCAGATTCCGCTAGACAGGGGCAGCGGCGCACGCCTGCTGTTGCGCAGCTTCGAGCGCATCGAGCTGCGCGCGCGTCGGCAAACCTTCCGAGTCGCCGATCACCTGCACGGCCAGCGCGCCGATGCGGTTGCCGCGCGCGACCGCCGCAGCAAGCGCATGCCCTTCGAGCAACGCGCTCACCACGCCCACGGCGAAGCCGTCGCCCGCGCCCACGGTATCGACCACGCGCTCCACGCGCTGCGCCGCGACGCGGCCCTGCTCGCCAACGGCTGTGGCGTAGTACGCGCCCTCTGCGCCAAGCTTCACGATCACGCCGCGCGCGCCGCGCGAAAGATAAAACTGCGCGATGGCTTCAGGATCGTCCGAGCCCGTCAGCACGCGGCCCTCGCCCACGCCTGGCAGCACCCAGTCGGCGAAACTCGCGAGTTCGTTGAGCGTGCCAACCATCTCGGCTTGCGAGCCCCAGAGCGTCGGGCGCAGGTTCGGGTCGAACGAAATCGTGCGGCCCGCGGCGCGCATCTCGTGTGCGAGCTTGAACGCCAGTTCGCGCGACGAAGAGGAAATTGCCGGCGCCACGCCGCTCAGGTGCAGATGGCGCGCGCCGAGCACGTAGTCGGCCTGATAGTCGCAAGCCGAGAGCTTGCTCGCAGCCGACCCGCGGCGGAAATATTCGACGGCCGGATCGCTGCCGTCGTCATTCTTCGACTTGAGCTGGAAACCGGTCGGAAAGTGCGTGTCGGTGCTGACGCAGCGCGCGTCGATGCCTTCGTGCGCGAGCACGTCGCGCACGAACTGGCCGAACGAATCGGCGCCCACGCGGCTCATCCAGCCCACCTTGAAACCAAGGCGCGCGAGGCCGGTCGCGACGTTGAGCTCCGCGCCCGCTGCGCGCTTCGTGAAATGCGCGACCTGGGCGAGCGGCCCCGGCTCGGTGGCGACGAACATCGCCATTGCTTCGCCGTACGTGATGACATCGAGTGCTTCGGTCATGAGATGCGTTCCTGATGAATCGTATGGGGAGTCTTGGGCTCGGCTACGTGTGCTCAAGCGGCTGCGAGCCAATCGACGTAGTGCGCGGCGTCCTCGTCCACGCGCGCCGGATCGAACGGAAACTCGATGCCGCGCGGCACATGTGTCGGCAGCAGCGCGAGTGCGGCGCGGCACAGGGTGTCGTCGTCGCCTGGCGCCGCGGCGAAGCGGCGTGCGCCCTCGCCGACCACCGCCTTGCAATGGATGTATTCGACGTACGGCGCGAGCGCGGCAGCGGCGAGCAGCGGTGGCTCACCCGGCCATTGCCAGTTGCCGATGTCGAATGTCATGCCGATCACGCCCGGTGCCCCGCCGTCGCGCAACGCGTTGAAGAGGCCGATGAACTGGTCGAGCTTGCCGCCCTGCTCAAGCTGACCGTTCTCGACGACGACGCGAGGGCCGTTGTTCGCTTTACCCCTTTCGTCCGTCGCGGCAGTGCGCGCGCCCAATTCTTCGAGCAGGCTCGCGAGACGCCCCGCGCTGGCGTCGCCTGCGAAACCGCCGAGTTGCAGCTTCACGAAACGCGCGCCGAGCGCGCGGCCCGCGGCCAGAGCGTAGGAAAGTGCCGCTTCGTCGAGCGCGCCATCTTCGCCATATAGCGCGTCCGGCGTGGACCAGACGCGCCACAAACCCTCGCCCGCGAGCGCCGTTCCGAGCGCGCGCAGCGCTTCGGGCTGCGCGTCGGCATCGTGCATGAGTTCGCGCCGCACCTCGAACGCCTGTGCGCCCGCACGCCGCGCCGGACGGCTCCACGCCGCATGACCGTCACGCCAGATTGCCTGCGCGCCGAACGCGCTCGCCACGATTGCTACTTCCGCCATTGCCGTCTTCCTGTTGCGTGCCGCCGCGCACCGCGCTCTTTCGGGCCTTCCAGCTTTCTTGGAACCGGTTCCAAATCCAGCCCGAAAAAAAGCGCCTGCGCGCCGGTTGATTAGGGCGGATAGTGCGCGCTAGCCGCTCAGGCCGCCATTCTGGATTGCCCTGGGTCGGGTGGGTCAGGTGAATCAGGCGCCGGGAACATCGGCGAGACACAGTTCCAGAAAGCGCTGTGCGACGCGCGAAGCCGCGCCCGCGTGCGGTACCAGAATCGAGAAACGCCGCGCAAGCGGTTCGGGGCCAAGGCTGATCTGCCGCAGTGCGCCGTTCTCGTGGCGCATCGACATGGCGGAGACGAAGCCGATGCCCATGCCCGCCCGCACCGCCTCCTTCACGCCCTCCACGCCAGCGATCTCCAATGCCACGCGCATGGGCACGCCCGCGCGCGCGAATGCGCGCTCGACCACCTGGCGCACGCCTGAGCCATCCTCACGCAAAACGAGCGGCCACTGCGCGAGCGTTTCCACCGTGATGGCGGGCTTCGGAGCGGCCGCTTCCCCTTGCGCATCGCATTGTGACGCCAGCGCGTGAGTGCGCGGCACGATGGCGACGATTTCATCCTCGTGCCACGGATGCACCGCCGTATCCGGCGGCAACTGCTCGCCCACCGGCCCTTCGATCAGCGCGATATCGACGGTCCCGAGCATGCCCACGACGTCCGTCGTATTCCCGCTCGACGTTTCGAGCTTGACCTGCGGATAGTGCGCATGGAATTGCGCCACCAGATACGGCAGCCGGTAGCTCGCGGGCGTGGTGGTGGCGCCGATGCGTAGCGTGCCGCGCTCTAGGCCGCGTAACGCGTCGCGGTACGCGAGCGCGTCGCGCCAGGTGTCGCGCAAGCGGGCCGCGTAGCCCGCTAGCTGCACGCCCGTGGGTGTGAGGCGCACGCCCCGGCCGTCGCGCTGATAAAGCGGCTCCCCGATCTCCTCCTGCAGCAGCCGCAGCTGGCCCGAAACGGCCGGCTGCGACAAATGCAGCGCCAGCGCAGCTCGACTGATGTTGAGATGCTCGGCGACTGCAGCGAAAGTTATCAGTTGTTCCGGGGTCATCGTGGGAAACCATCGTGTTGCCCTATATATTACTTCACAAATCACGATTTTTCATATCGATATATCTAAATTAGGATTAGGCCATTCGATAGCGACCTGTTCGCTACCCCATTTTTCGACCGGTTCGTCCGGTAGAGAGGCCGTCATGTCTACACCCAGTCTTGCGCACTCGTTGCCGTCCACCCGCGGGCAGCTCAACGGCGTGCTGTTCGTCGCGCTCTTCGCGGCCGCCGTCACCAGTGTCGCTTCGCTGCCCGCCATCGCGGGGCTCGGCATGAGCCCGCTGATCGTCGGCATCGTCGCGGGCGCGATCTACGGCAATGCGCTGCGCGACGGCATGCCCGAAAGCTGGGCCGCCGGCGTGAACTTCTCCGCGCGCAAGCTGCTGCGCATCGCCGTGGCGTTCTTCGGCCTGCGCGTGAGCCTTCAGGAGATTGCCCAGGTCGGCGTGCCGGGGCTCGTCGAATCGGTCGTGATCGTCGTGAGCACGCTCGTAATCGGCACCTGGGTCGGCATGAAGGTCCTCAAGCTCGACCGCGACACCGCCATTCTCACCGCGGCCGGCAGCGCGATCTGCGGCGCGGCCGCCGTGCTCGCTTTCGAGTCCACGCTGCAATCGAAGCCGCACAAGAGCGCCATGGCCGTGGGCAGCGTCGTGCTGTTCGGCACGCTTTCGATGTTCCTTTACCCGGTGATCTACAACGCGGGCTGGCTGCATCTGGATACGCTCGGCGCCGGACTCTTCTTCGGCGGCACGATTCACGAAGTCGCCCAAGTGGTGGGCGCGGCGAGCAACGTGAGCCCGGAGGCCACGCACATCGCCACCATCGTCAAGATGACGCGCGTGATGCTGCTCGTGCCCGTGCTGCTCGTGCTCGGCGTGTGGCTCAACCGTGCGGCGCGCAGCAAGGCACAGGCCGACGGTCACGCCAGCCACGGCGGCGCGCGCAAGCTCGCGGTGCCCTGGTTCGCGCTCGGCTTCCTCGCGCTCGTCATCGTGAATTCGCTCCACGTTTTGCCCGAAACGGCCACCCACGCGGTCAACACGCTTGACACCTTCGCGCTGACCATGGCAATGACGGCGCTCGGGATCGAGACGCGCTTCTCGCAAATCCGTCAGGCCGGCCCGCGGGCGCTGACAGCCGGTTTCATCATCTACCTGTGGCTCGTCGGCGGCGGTCTGGCAATCACCTGGGGCGTGGAGCGCCTGTTCGGATGATCCGGCGCCCAGGGGCCGCGCGCCCCGACCCGCTCCCCCGTGTGCCGGCACTCCCGGCCACCGGCCCCGCTCGCCGCGGGGCTTTTTGCGTTTCTGCACGCGGCGGCCAGGCGGTTGCTCGCGAGCGCACGCCACGCGCGAACCAGGCGCGACGGTTGCGAGCGATACTGTGCGTTGCTGTGCGTGACGTGAGCAGCAGCGGCGCAGGCCGTGGCGAGCACGGCATTGAACGCAAGGGGACGACCGATGGCATACGAGCTCTATTACTGGGACGGTCTGCAGGGGCGGGGCGAATTCGTGCGGCTCGCGCTGGAAGAAGCGCAAGCGCCCTATGTGGACGTCGCGCGCGGCGAAAAGAAGGACGGCCTCGGCATTGGCGCGATGATGGGCGAGCTGGACGGCGACGAGCCGTACCCGCCGTTCGCACCGCCCTTTCTCAAGGACGGCGACCTCATCGTGCCGCAAACCGCCAACATCCTTTTCTATCTCGGCCCGAAGCTCAAGCTCGCGCCGCTCGACGAGGGCCTGCGGATCGTCGCGAACGGCCTGCAACTCACGATCGCGGACCTCGTGACCGAGGCGCACGACACGCATCATCCAATCGCGAGCGGGCTCTACTACGAGGACCAGAAGGACGCAGCGAAGGCGCGCTCAGCGGATTTCATTGCGCATCGCATTCCGAAATTCATGGGCTATTTCGAGCGCGTGCTCGCGCTGAATCCGGACGGCCCGCGCCACATGGTGGGCAACACGCTCACCTATGTCGATCTTTCGATGTTTCAGATCGTCGAGGGCCTGCGTTACGCGTTTCCAAAAGCCACGAAACATTTAGCGGATCACTATCCGCATGTCGTCGCGCTGCGCGACGCCGTGGCGAAGCGCCCGCATATCGCCGCCTATCTCGACTCCGAGCGGCGGCTGCCGTTCAACGAAACCGGCATCTTCCGGCACTACCCCGAACTCGACCGGGCCGTGCGCTGATCGCGCGCGGGCCGTGGACGGTGTGCGCAGCCATCCTGTTTCATGCACCCGGTGCGCCGTTGCCGCTGCGCACCCGTTATGCTTCCCGCCGCACGTCGCGCCCTGCGCACGCGCGGCTTTCTTTCACCCGTAACCTGACCCGCCCGCCGTGCTGTCATTCCTGCTGAAACTGCGCACCCGCGCCCGCGACCTTTTTCGCCTGTCCGACGCCCACACGATGCTGATCTGGTCGGTCATCGTGGGCGTTGCGGGCGCGTTTGCGACCGTGATCTTTCGCGAAGGCATCGCGCATGTGCAAATGCTGTTCACGGGCAGCGAAGGCAGCCTCGTCGAGATGGCGCGCCATCTGCCGTGGCACCGGCGTATCTGGATGCCAACTGTCGGCGGCTTCATCGCGGGATGCCTGCTGTTGCTCGCGCGGCGCAAGGCGACCAGCAACGGCAGCAAGGCGATCCACGCCGACTACATCGAAGCAGTGGCAATCGGCGACGGCGTCATGCCCGTGCGCACGAGTATCTGGCGCAGCCTCTCGTCGCTCTTCACGATCGCGAGCGGCGGCTCGATCGGCCGCGAAGGCCCGATGGTGCAACTCGCTGCCCTCGCCGCCTCGCTGATCGGCCGCTGGGTGCACTTCGATCCGTCGCGCTTGCGCCTGCTTGTCGCGTGCGGCGCGGCGGCCGGTATCACCTCGGCGTACAACGCGCCCATCGCGGGGGCCTTCTTCGTGACCGAGATCGTGCTCGGCTCGATCGTCATGGAGAGCTTCGGGCCGATCGTCGTCTCCTCCGTGGTCGCCAACATCACGATGCGTGAGTTCGCAGGCTACAAGCCGCCGTATGAAATGCCGGTGTTTCCCGCCGTGACGGGCGTCGAGGTGCTGCTGTTCGTGGCGCTCGGCCTCTTGTGCGGCGCGCTTGCGCCGCAGTTCCTCGTGATGATGGACACCGCGAAGAAAGGCTTCGGCAGGCTCAACGCGCCGCTGCCCGTGAGGCTCGCGCTCGGCGGTCTCGTGGTGGGCATCCTATCGGTGTGGACGCCCGAGGTTTGGGGCAACGGCTACAGCGTCGTGAACTCCATCCTGCATTCGCCCTGGACCTGGACCGCGCTCGCCACGGTGCTCGTTTTCAAGCTCATCGCGACAGCCGCGACGGTCGGCTCCGGCGCCGTGGGCGGCGTGTTCACGCCAACGCTCTTCATGGGCGCGGTGCTCGGCTGCCTGTTCGGCCAGGGCATGCACGCGCTCTGGCCCGACGGCACCTCCGCGCCCTACGCCTACGCGATGGTGGGCATGGGCGCGTTCCTCGCGGGCGCGACCCAGGCGCCGCTCATGGCAATCCTGATGATCTTCGAGATGACACTGAGCTACCAGGTCGTGCTGCCGCTCATGCTCTCGTGCGTGGTCGCGTATTTCGTCGCGCGCGCGATCGGCAAGGCGTCGATGTATGAAATCACGCTGCATCGCAACCGCGAGGAAGCCGAGCGCATGCGTCTGCGCATGACTCAGATGCGCGAGCTGGTGCGCCCCGCGCAGACCGTCGTGCTGGAGAGCGCCACGGTGCAGGAAATGACGCGCGTGTTCCTGGAATATCCGGTGAAGTACCTCTACGTGACGGATGAGACGGGCCGCTTTCTCGGCGCGGTCGCGCTGGCCGACATCACCTCGGACCTGCTGCAAAGGCGCGACACCTCGAACAAACATGCCCGCGACTACCTGAAGCCGACGTTCGACGTGCTCACGCCCGATATGCCGCTCGCCGTAGGCCTGCAGCACTTCATGTCGTTCCAGGGCGAGCGCCTGCCCGTGGTCGAAAGCACGCGCGAGCCGACGCTCGCGGGCGTGGTGTACAAGACCTCGCTTCTTGACGCCTATCAGCGCATGAACGCCGAGCGGTAAGCCTCGCCGGCGCGTGAGCCGTGTGGCAAAGCGCGGCGGATTTTCTAGAATTCAGAGGGCAGCTTCAAGAAACAAGCGCTACCCGGCCCGCGCTGTGCGCATGCGTACGGACGCACACGCAGGAGGCCGCGAGAATCGACGCGGGGATGACCGGAGCGAAGATGAGCGAACCCTCACTCGAAGCCGTACGCCGCGACCACGCCGGCTGGATATTCGTGCACTTGCAGGGTGAGCCCTACGACCGGGGCGAGCAGCACGGCAAATTGCTCGCCAACGAAATCCGCAACGCGATCCGCACTGCCCGCTACCTCGCGAAATGGGACACGGGCGAAGACTTCGACACCTTTATCAACGCCGCGATCCAGCAGTTCGCGCCGCGCCTCGACACCGAATTCGCCGACGAGATCCAGGGCATCGCCGACGGCGCCGGCCTCAAGTTCGCCGAAGTGCTCGCCTGGAACGGCTACATGGACTTGCTGCAGAGCTGGTGGCCGGTTCATGCGGCAGCGCAGCAGGGGCGAGGCGCGGTGCGCCCGTGGCGCGGGCGGCGCGGCCACCACTGCAGCGCCTTCATCGCCACGGGCAGCGCGACACGCGACGGCCGTATCGTCATGGCGCACAACTCGTGGGACCGCTACGCGGCCGGCGACGCCTTCAACATCGTGTTCGACATCGTGCCCGACTCGGGGCACCGCATCCTGATGCAGGGCCTGCCCGGCTGCATCTCGAGCCTCACCGACTTCTGGATCAACGGCGCTGGCCTGATGGTGACGGAGACGACCATCTCGAACTTCGTTGGCTATCGCGCGAACGGCGCCCCCGAGTTCTACCGCTCGCGTCGGGCGACGCAGTATGCGTCCAGCATTGCGCAATGGTGCGAGATGTTTGCGCAGGCGAACAATGCAGGCTATGTGAACAGTTGGCTCCTCGGCGACACCAGGACGGGCGAGATCGCGCGCTATGAACTGGGCCTGCAGCACGCGGGCTTCGAGAGCACGAAAGACGGCTTCTACAGCGGCTTCAACGCGGCCACCGACCTGAAGATCCGCAACCAGGAATGCACCGGCGAGGCCGACGACTACACCGATGTGCGCCGCAACGGCGCGCGCCGCCTGCGCTTCATGCAACTCGCGCAGGAGCACCGCGGCGCGATCGACGCCGAACTCGCCAAGGCGATGATTGCCGACCATCACGACGTCTATCTCGAGCGCAGTGACAACCCCTGCTCTCGCACGATCTGCGGGCACCTCGAACTCGACGATGCACGCTTCGGCGGCGCGGACCATGGGCCGTTCAACCCATGGGGCGCGAACGACGGCAAGGTGGCCGACAGCGAAATGGCGCGAGATCTGTCGTTCTGGGCGCGCTGGGGCCACCCCTGCGGCCGCCCGTTCGACGCCCAGGCGTTCATGCAGCGCCACCCGCAGTGGAACTGGCTCAACGGCTATATGCGCGACCGCCCGTCGTGGCCCTGGACACGCTTCGAGGCGCTGCGCCGGCCCTCGCTTTAATCCCCCGTAACGGCGACGCCCGCAAAAAAGCACGCGCGTTCGAGACGCGCCGATGCATTTCCTGCCATCATGGTATTTCCGTATGCGCCTCGCGCACATGGGCCGCTCAAACGGCGCATGTGCCTTCGCGTAGCGGCGCGCCTGGCCGCCCCGGCTGGCGCGGCCGCCTGCCCCGCCACCAACCTTGGCGGACGCGGTACGGCGCTTGCTGCGACCTGTGGGCCGCATGAGAAAGGAGGTCGAGCGATGAAAACCTCGACACTGATGACCACCGTGCTGTTGTCGGCCTCTTGCTTCGCCGCTCCGGTACGCACCGCGCAGGACTCACCGGTCGTCCAGGCCAGCGCGCACATCCCGCTTGCAAGTGGACAGTCCCACGCCTACGACGCCCCCGTGGCGCCCCCCGCCCCCAACGTGCCCGTGACCGCGAACGGGCCGCAACACTGGGAGTACCTCACGCTGCCCAAGTCGCATCGCCTGGACAAGACGCTAAGCCCGGATCTGCACGAGCAGACCTGAGCCTGACCCGCCCCCGGTTGCGATCATGCGGCGAATGAGCAGCGCCTGCGCACGCGGCGAAGGCGTGCGAGGCGGATTGTGTATGCTTGAGGCGCCGCATTAGCATTGCGCGCTGCAATGCAAACGAAGATGGAAACAACGCGCGGACAAAATCTGAACAAATTCCGCACAACGAACGAGACGACGACGCGGACCGCCAATGCCGGCCGCCCGCGCAAAGGACGCCACGCATGCCTGCCTCTCGCATTCCCGATGAACCCATCGATCTGCAATTCGCAGACGTATTGCGCGAAGTGCGCTGGCCCGCCAACAAGGACGAACTCGTGGACGCCGCGCGCGAAGCCGGCGCGAGCAACGAGGTGCTCGCCATTCTCGACGGCATGCCCGAGCAGGACTATCAGGACGTCGCGTCCGTTACGCGGCTGATCGGCAGCAACTACGGCCCTGGCCTCGGCGCCTGAAGCGCGCGCGTCGTGGGCTTGGTGCGCGCTAGGCTCACGCGCCGCGGCCGAAGACGACTCGCGCGAAAAAGGTCCCCAACACGGTTTCGACGACCGGCGGCGTGACATGCTGCGGATCGGCCGTGGCGAGAAACTGCACCCCGTCGCACAGACCGATCAGCCCAACCGCGAGCAGTTCCGGATCGAGCGGCACCGGCGTGCCCACGCGTGCCGCAAATTCCTCGATATACGCGGCCAGACTCTCGCGCTTTTCCTTCATGAAGGCATTAAAGCGCGTGCGAAAGCGCGCGTCGCGTGCGGCGAGCAACTTGGCTTCCACCCACAGCAGGAAGACCTTGTTGTCCTGGGGCATGCGGCTGTAATAGGTCAGCACGCGCGCCTCCATCTGCTCACGCGATACCTCGGTCTCGAAGATGGCACGCAAGTCGGTCTGCATCGCTTCGTGATCGCGCCGCAGCAGTTCCACGAGCAAGTCCGACTTGCCCGAAAAGTTCGAGTAGAACGCACCGCGCGTGTACCCCGCCGCGTGCGCGATGTCCTCGACGCTCGCGCCGACGAACCCTTTTTTCATGAACATGGCCAGCGCGGCGTCGAGCAGGCGCTCGCGCGTCTGATCGCGGCTTTGCTCGCGAGTGAGTCGAATGCGCTTCATGGCGTGGGGCGTCGTTATGTGTCGTGGATTGACGCGAGTCTAGCACTGAAACATTCCTCGGATTCAGTTTCGCATTCGGATACAAGGTTGTATTAGAATCCGGTTCATCATCCCAAGTCCGGGTAAGTGCGCGAGCCGCGCCGCGCCCGCGACTCAATGGCGGCGCAACCGGCCTGGCGATATTGCGGTCTGCGTGCGCACAAGGCGTGTCGAGGTCCAAGTGAATCGTTGCGGTCGTGGCGCGTCGAGCAGGATGCGCAGTGGTACCGGTAAATTCAGTGCGCCGTGGCGGCATGCCGCGAGTGTGCTTCTCGTGCTCAGCGTTGCGGCGCTGGCTGCGTGTGGCAAGCAAAAGGAAGCGCCGCCGCAGCCGCGCCCGGTCGTCTCGATGACGGTGCACCCCGACGGCCGCGGCGTGAGCCCCACCTACCCCGGCGAGATCCAGGCGCGCAACGCCACGCCGCTTTCATTTCGTGTGAACGGCAAGATCATCGAGCGCAGCGTGCGTCTTGGCGACAGCGTCAAACCCGGCCAGACGCTTGCGCGGCTCGATCCGGCTGACTTCGAGAAGAACGCAGCAAGCGCGCAGGCCCAATTCGACGCCGCGCAGCATCGCCTCGTCTTCGCGAAGCAGCAGCTCGATCGCGACACGGCCCAGTCGGCGGCCAATCTCATCGCCCGCGCGCAACTCGAACAGACGCAAGACGCCTACGCATCGGCCGCGGCCCAGCGCGACCAGGCGCAGCAGCAACTCGCACTAGCAAAGAACCAGTTGCGCTACACGCAGATCGTTGCAGACCACGCCGGCGTCATCACGGCCGAAAACGCCGATACCGGCCAGAACGTGCAGGCGGGCCAGGCCGTCTACCAGCTCGCGTGGACGGGCGACATCGACGTGGTGTGCGACCTTCCCGAGCGCGCCGTGGCCGCGTTGCACACCGGCGACACCGCGCAGGTCACGCTTGGCGCCCTGCCCGACCGCCACTACACGGCGCGCCTGCGCGAACTCGCCGCTGCGGCGGACCCGCAAAGCCGCACGTGGCGCGCGAAGCTCACCCTCGAACATGCCGATGCCGACGTGCGTCTAGGCATGACCGCCAACGTGGCGTTCGCGGCCCCGAGCGAGGCGAGCGCGAGTGCTGCGTTCACGGTGCCGGCCACCGCACTCTTCCACGACGGCGAGGCGCCCGCCATCTGGGTCGTCCACGCGCCCGACAACGTGCTGCAGTTGCGGCGCGTGAGCATCACGCGCTACGACGCGCGCACCATCACCGTGGCGGGCGGGCTGCAGGACGGCGAGCGCATCGTGCTGCAAGGCGTGCACACGGTCCACGCAGGCGAACAGGTGCGCCCGGTCGCGCCGCTGCATCCCGAGGACTTCGCGTCATGAGCCAGATGACAGGCTCGGGTCCAGGCTCCGATCATGACGAGGGCCGCTTCAACCTTTCGGCGTGGGCGCTGCGGCATCGGGCGCTCGTGACCTTTCTCGTTGCGCTGGCAACGATCTTCGGCGCACTCGCCTATACGCGGCTCGCACAGTCGGAAGACCCACCCTTCACGTTTCGCGTGATGGTGATCCAGACCTTCTGGCCCGGTGCGAGCGCACGCCAGGTCGAGGACCAGGTGACGACGCGCATCGGCCGCAAGTTGCAGGAAACGCCTTATATCGACTTTCTGCGCAGCTACTCGCGGCCCGGGGAATCGCTCGTGTTCTTCACAATGAAGGACTCCGCGCCCGTGAGCGAAGTGCGCGAGACCTGGTACCAGGTGCGCAAGAAGGTGGGCGACATTGCCTACACGCTGCCCCAAGGCGTGCAAGGGCCGTTCTTCAACGACGAGTTCGGCGACGTCTACACCAACATCTACGCGCTGGAAGGCGACGGCTTTTCGCCCGCGCAACTGCACGACTACGCGGACAAATTGCGCGAGCAACTGCTGCGCGTGCCCGATGTCGGCAAGGTCGATTATTTCGGCGATCCCCAACAGCGCATCTACATCGAGATTCCGAACACGCAGTTGACGCGCCTCGGCATATCACCCACGCAACTCGGCCAGGTGATCGGCGCGCAGAACAGCGTCTCGGCCGCAGGCACGCTCACGACCGCCGACGACCGCGTGTTCGTGCGCCCGAGCGGCCAGTACGAGGACCTCAAGGCGATCGCCGATACGCTGATCCGCGTGAACGACCGCGCGTTTCGCCTGGGCGACATCGCGACGATCCGGCGCGGCTACGACGAGCCGCTTGCCACGCAGATGCGCTTCCAGGATCAGGCGGTGCTCGGCATCGGCCTGACGATGCAGCCGGGAGGCGACGTCATTCGCCTGGGCCGCGCCCTCGATGCGCGCGTCGAGCAGTTGCGCGCGCAACTGCCTGCGGGTCTGAAACTCGTCGAGGTATCGAGCATGCCCGATGCCGTCTCGCGCTCGGTGGACGACTTCGTCGATGCCGTGGCCGAGGCCGTGGGCATCGTGCTGCTCGTGAGCCTCGTTTCGCTCGGCGTGCGCACGGGCATGGTGGTCGTCATTTCCATTCCGATCGTGCTCGCCGTCACCTCGCTCGCGATGTACCTCTTCGGCATCGGTCTGCACAAGGTTTCGCTCGGCACGCTCGTGCTCGCGCTCGGCCTGCTGGTGGACGACGCCATCATTTCCGTCGAGATGATGGCCGTGAAGCTCGCGCAGGGCTGGAACCGCACACGCGCCGCCGCGTTCGCGTACACCAGCACGGCGTTTCCGATGCTCACCGGCACGCTCGTCACCGTTTCGGGCTTCTTGCCTATCGTGCTCGCGAGGTCGAGTACCGGCGAGTACACGCGCTCGATCTTCCAGGTGTCCGCGATCGCGCTGATTGCCTCGTGGTTCGCGGCCGTGGTGCTGATTCCGCTGCTGGGCTACCGGCTGTTACCGGAGCGCAAACCCGATCCGAACGCGACAAACGCAGCCCACGACGGGGATCACGAGCACGAGATCTACGACACGCGCTTCTATCGGCGCCTGCGCGGCTGGATCGGCTGGTGCATCGAACGCCATGCCATCGTGCTCATGCTGACCATCGCGCTTTTCGTGGCCGCGCTCGCGTGCTTCAAGCTCGTGCCGCAACAGTTCTTCCCGAGTTCCGACCGGCCCGAACTGCTCGTGGACGTGCGCCTGCCCGAAAGCGCCTCGATCGATGCGACACTGCGCCAGACCAAGCGCCTCGAAGCGGCGATCAAGGGCCGCCCCGAGATCGACCATTTCATCGACTTCGTCGGCACTGGCGCGCCGCGGTTCTATCTGCCGCTCGACCAGCAGTTGCAGCAGCCCAATTTCGCACAGTTCGTGATCACGACGAAGTCGGTCGAAGACCGCGAGAAGCTCGCAAGCTGGCTCGAACCGATGCTGCGCGACAACTTCCCGGCCATCCGCACACGCCTCTCGCGCCTCGAAAACGGGCCGCCCGTAGGCTACCCCGTGCAGTTCCGCGTGAGCGGCGACGATATCCCGACCGTGCGCGACATCGCCAACAAGGTCGCAGCGACGCTGCGCGCCGATCCGCGCACCGACAACGTCAATTTCGACTGGGACGAGCCCGCGGGACGCTCGCTGCACTTCCAGATCGACCAGCAAAAGGCGCGTGCGCTCAATGTCTCGTCGCAGGACATCGCCAACTTCCTGCAGATGACCTACTCGGGCTATACCGTCACGCAGTATCGCGAGCGCGACAAGCTCATCAGCGTCGATCTGCGTTCACCCGCCGCCGAACGCGTCGATCCCGCCCGCCTGCTCACGCTCGCCATGCCCACGCCCAACGGCCCGGTGCCGCTCGGCGCGCTCGGGCATCTCGCCAACGATCTGGAGTACGGCGTGATCTGGTCGCGCGACCGGCAGCCCACAATCACCGTGCAGTCCGATGTGCGCGCGGGCGCGCAAGGCATCGACGTCACGCATGCGCTCGACCGGAAGCTGGAGTCGATCAAGCAGGCGCTGCCGCCCGGCTACCACATCGAAGTGGGCGGCTCGGTCGAGGAAAGCGCGAAGGGCCAGGCGTCCATCTTCGCGCAGTTGCCGGTGCTCGCCATTGCCGTGCTCACGCTGCTCATGATCCAGTTACAGAGCCTCACGCGCGTGCTGATGGTCGTGCTGACCGCGCCGCTCGGGCTGATCGGCGTGGTGATCGCCCTGCTCGTGTTCCGGCAGCCGTTCGGCTTCGTGGCCATGCTCGGCGTGATCGCGATGTTCGGGATCATCATGCGCAACTCGGTGATCCTCGTGGATCAGATCGAGACGGACATTCGCGCCGGGCACAAGCGCTTCGACGCCGTGGTGGGCGCAACGGTGCGCCGCTTCCGGCCGATCATGCTGACTGCCGCAGCCGCCGTGCTCGCGCTCATTCCGCTGTTGCGCTCGAACTTCTTCGGGCCGATGGCCACGGCGCTGATGGGCGGCATCACGATTGCGACCGTGCTCACGCTGTTCTTCCTGCCCGCGGCCTACGCGGCCGCGTTCCGCGTGCGCAGCAGCGAGACTGACGAGACCGGCAAGGCGCCGGAACAGGCATCATGAAGATGGCTCCTTTGACTTCGCCGTCGGGCGCGCGCAACGTGGCGCGCCCGCACGCAACACGTTCCCCGCTTGCGCTGCGTTCGCTGGCCGCATGCGTTGCGCTCGCGCTGGCAGGCTGCATGATGGGGCCTACCGGCGAGCCGCCCGCCATGCCGCAGCCTGAGCACTACGGCACCGAAGCGCAACCGGCGCAGACCGTCGCCGCCCAGGGCGTCGCCCAACAGTTCGTGACGGGCGCGGAACCGGTGCCTCAATGGTGGACGCTCTATGGCTCCGACGCGCTCGATGCGCTCGTGAGCGAGGGTCTCGCCAACAGCCCGAATCTCGCCGCCGCCGACCACAACCTGCAAGCCGCGCGCGAGCAGTTGCGCGGCCAGATCGGCAGCTCGCTCCTGCCGACCGTCGACGCCATCGGCATCGCGCAACGCCAGCAGCAACCCGCGATTCCGCAGTTCGGCATCGACCAGCTGCAATACGCGATTTTCGCGGGCCTGATCGACGTTCGCTATACCTTCGACGTGTTCGGCGCGACCCGCCTGAACAACGCGGCGCTCGCCTCGCGCGTGAACGTCCAGGCGTTCCAGTTCGAGGCCGCTCAGCGCGCGCTCGCGGCCAACATCGTGGCAAGCGCGCTCGGCGCGGCGACGCTGCATGCGCAGATCGACACGACCGAGCAACTGATTGCGCTCGCCAATGCGCAGGCCGACGACGTGCAAAAACGCTACGCGCTCGGCTCCGCCTCGCGCACGGATCTGCTGAGCGCACAGCAGAGCGCGGCCTCGCTCGCGGCGAATCTGCCGGGGCTGCGGCAGCAATGGATCGCGCAGCGCCATGCGCTGGCCGTGCTGATCGGCCGCACGCCCGACCAGGCGCCGCCGGACCTCGATCTCGCCAGCCTGACCTTGCCCGCGCAAGTGCCCATCGTCATACCTTCAGAACTCCTGAGAACCCGTCCTGACATCGAAGCCGCTGAGGCCACGCTCAAGGCTGCCGCGGCCGGCGTCGGCGCCGCGACCGCGCAGATGTACCCGAGCATCACGCTTTCGGCGGCGCTCGGCCAGGGCGGCTTCAGCTGGCCCGTCGTCACGTCGGGCGCGGGCGCGCTGTGGGCGATCGGCGCTTCGCTTTCGCAACCGATCTTTCATGGCGGCGCACTCCTCGCGCAGCGGCGCGCGGCGCTGCAGTCGTACGAAGCGGCCAACGACACGTATAAGCAAACGGTGCTCACGGCGTTCCAGGATGTCGCCGACCGTCTCGCCGCGCTCGAACACGACGCCCAGGCCCTCGACGCGGCGAGCACCTCGGCGCGCACCGCCCAGGGCGTCTACGAGGACACCAACGCGCGCTACAAGCTGGGCGCCGTGCCGTGGTACGCGGTGCGCCAAAGCGAGCAGCAATGGCGTAACGCGCGGCTCGACGAAATCCGCTATCGCGGCACGCGGCTTGCCGATACGGCCGCCCTCTTCCAGGCGATGGGCAATCCGCCGGTCAACCCGGCGACGCTCGGGAGCGGGCACGCAGCGGACACGGCCTCGGCAGCGCCAGCATCGGACGCTGCCGCCGACGCGCAGGGCAAGTAACACTCGCGGTTTTCCGTGCGGCTCGCGGTAGCATGATCGGTAGCGCGCCGTGCGATATGGCGCGACTGCTTCACGGAGACGACGCCATGCCCCGCCCTTTGCTCGACTTCTGGTTCGACCTCGCCAGCAACTACAGCTATTTGAGCGTGATGCGCATCGAAGCGCTTGCCGGGCGTGCCGGCGTGACGGTGCGCTGGCGCCCCTTCCTGCTCGGCCCCATCCTCGACGCGCTCGGCTGGGAAGGTCCGCCCTTCGTCGTGCAGAAGGAAAAAGGCGCCTATGTGTGGCAGGACATGCGTCGGCAGTGCCGCAAATACGCCCTGCCGTGGCAACAGCCCACCGAATTTCCCCGCCGCACCGTGCTCGCGACGCGCATCGCCGTGCTCGCCGCCGACGAACCGTGGCTGCCCGACTGGTGCCGCGCCGTCATGATGCGCAACTATGGCGACGACCGAGAGGTCGATTCGCCCGAAGTGGTCGTACAAATGCTCACCACGCTGGGGCTGCCGGCACAGCGACTCATCGAGGAAGCCGGCAGCGATGCGAACCGGCAGCGGCTGCGCGAGCGGACTCAGGCGGCGCGCGACCTCGGCATCTTCGGCGCGCCGACGTTTTTCGTCGGCGAGGAGATGTTCTGGGGTAACGACCGACTGGAAGACGCCATCGAAGCGGCACTCTCTACTCCGCAGAACCCCGACATTGCCTAGCCCTCTCCCCCCGCTTCCGTCGCTATTCTGTCAGGATTTTCTGGCCCTTATTTTCAAGACAGAGCTGATACACTGCGCCCTAAAGCGAGTCAGGTTTTTCTGACTTCGCCTCCAAATAACAATTCGCATTCCTACATATTTAGAAGAACCTCACCGGAGAGGGAGCCGCTTTCATCCGAACGGCCCAAGACGCAGGAAAGGCGCGCCGCACGACAACCTGGGAGATCACGACCATGGGACATCAAGTGAAACGAGGCATTTGCTTCGTACTATTAATTATTTCCAGTGCTGCTGCCCATGCCGGCCTGGACTGCGAGGGCTCGCGCGGCGGCTTCCGCTTCCAGACCGACGATAGCTGGACCGGCACCGACAAGCTCGAGCACTTCGCGGTGTCCGCGCCGTTCGGCGCGCTCGGAGGCTGGCTCACGCGCGACACGGACCACCCGGTCGTGTATGGCACGCTGATCGGCACGGTGCCGGGACTCTTGAAGGAAACGCTCGACGGGACCTGCCGCACCGACGGCTTCTCCTATAAAGACCTGTTCGCCGATGCGCTCGGCGCACTCACGGGCGCGTGGCTCGCACATTGGGCTGTCACGTATTCGCGCGGTTCGCACAGCCAAATCTTCGGACTGCGTTACGACAACGTGTTTTGACGCGCGATGCCTCATGCGGCTTGCCTGCGCACAAAGCCTTTGGCGTCAGGCAGTTAGCTTCGATATCCCAGGGTTATGAACAGGGGCTTCAACAAAAACTGTGGAAAAGTCTGCGTGAGAGTTACCCACAGATTTTGTTGGCAGCCCTGTGGAAAAGCCCTGGAAAGTTCAACCAACTCCTTGGCCCACAAGGAAATTCCGCTCAACAAACAAAACACGGCGCGCCGTTGCCGACGCGCCGTGTTTATCCTGCAGAACTCAACAAACCAGAATCAAGGTTTGTTCGTTTCGAACAGATCCATGATCTGCTTCTTCTCCGTCGTGGTGACGCTCGGTGGCGTCATCCCGGCCGGGCCCATGGTGCCGGTCGCGCCGCTCGCGTCGCTCACAGCACCCGCCGGATTCGCCGAGTCCAGACCGATGCTCGCCACGAAGCCATTACCCGGTGTCATGTCCGAGAAGTACAGTTCGTCGTTGATCGTCGTGAGGCCTTCGGGCATCACCGGTTCTTCCTGCGGCACGCCGCGCAGCGCGCGCTGCATGTACTCCACCCAGATCGGTAGCGCGAGCTGCGCGCCGAATTCGCGGCTGCCGAGGCTCTTCGGCTGGTCGTAGCCCATCCACGCCACGGCAACCAGCGTGCGCTGATAACCCGCGAACCAGCCGTCCTTGGCGTCGTTCGTCGTACCGGTCTTGCCCTGCAGATCGTTGCGATGGAGCACGTTGGTGCCCGCCCCCGTACCCGCCGTCGCCACCGAGTGCAGCAGGCTGTTCATCACGAACGCGTTGCGTGGCGAGAGCGTTTGCGGCGCATTCTGGCCCGCCACGAGCGGCTGCGCACGCAGGACAGGCTGGCCGCGCGCATCGTCGACTTCGGCGATCAGATACGGATTGATGCGATAACCGCCGTTCGCGAACACGCTGTACGCGCCCGCCGACTGCAGCGGCGTGACGAGGCCCGCGCCGAGCGCCATCGGCAGGTACGGCGGGGTCTTGTCCGCGTCGAAGCCGAAGCGCTGCGTCACGTAGTCCTGCGCGTACTTCGTGCCGATGTACGAAAGGATGCGGATCGAGACGAGGTTCTTCGACTTCTGCAGCGCGAGGCGCATCGGCATCGGGCCTTCGGGCTGGTCGTCGTCCTTGGGCTCCCACGCATCGCCGCCCGGCGTGCTGGGGGGGAAGTAGAGCGGCGCGTCGTTGATGATCGTCGCCGGTCCAAGACCCTTTTCCAGCGAAGCCGAGTAGATAAACGGTTTGAAGCTCGAGCCCGGCTGACGCCACGCCTGCGTGATGTGATTGAACTTGTTCTTGTTGAAGTCGAAGCCGCCGATCAGCGCACGGATCGCGCCGTCCTGCGGCGTGAGCGAGACGAGCGCGCCTTCCACCTGCGGCAATTGCGTGATCTGCCAGTTGCCCTTCGCGTCCTCCATCAGGCGCACGATGGAGCCCGGGCGAATGCGCAGCGCCTGCGAGGCGCGCGGCGAGAGCGCGGCCGCCACGAAGCGCAGGCCCTCGCCCGTCACCGTCACCGAAGTGCCGTCGAGTTGTTGCGCCGTCACCGACTTCGAACCCGCGTCGGTCACGACCGCCGAGACGAGGTCGCCGTTGTCCGGGTGGTCGGTAAGCGCGTCTTCGATCGCCTGCTCGCGGTCGTCGCTGTCGGCGGGCAGTTGCACGAAGCCTTCCGGTCCGCGATAGCCGTGGCGGCGCTCGTAGTCCATCACGCCCTTGCGCACGGCCGCGTAGGCGGCGTCCTGGTCGGCCGAATCGATCGTCGTCGTGACGGTGAGGCCGCGCGTATAGGTTTCGTCCTTGTACTGCGCGTACATCATCTGGCGCACCATTTCCGCGACGTATTCCGCGTGCACGTTGTACTCGGTGCCGGCCGTCTTCGTCTGCAGGGGTTCCTTCATCGCTTCGTCATACTGCGCCTGCGTGATGTAGCCGAGGTCGAGCATGCGCTTGAGGATGTACTCCTGGCGAATCTTCGCGCGGTGCGGATTGACGATCGGGTTATACGCCGACGGCGCCTTCGGCAGACCCGCGAGCATCGCGGCCTGGGCGAGCGTAATGTCCTTCAGGTCCTTGCCGAAGTACACGCGCGCCGCCGCCGAAAAACCGTAGGCACGCTGACCCAGATAAATCTGGTTCATGTACAACTCGAGAATCTGGTCCTTCGTGAGCGCGCGCTCGATCTTGTAGGCGAGCAGCATCTCGTAGACCTTACGCGTGTAGGTCTTCTCGCTCGAAAGGAAGAAGTTGCGCGCAACCTGCATCGTGATCGTGCTCGCGCCCTGCGAGGCGCCGCCGTGCATGAGGTCCGCCACGCCCGCGCGCAGGATGCCGACGAAGTCCACGCCGCCGTGCTCGTAGAACCGGTAGTCCTCGATGGCGAGCACGGCCTTCTTCTGGATGTCGGGAATATCCTGGAAACGCACGAGTTGACGACGCTCTTCGCCGAACTCGCCGATCAACACATGATCGGCGGTATAGATGCGCAATGGCACCTTGGGCTGATAGTTGGTGAGCGCGTCGAGCGACGGCAACTGCGGCTCCATCACGACGAGCGCGTAGCCCACGAGCAGCGCCCCCACGACGCAGAGCGTGCCGATCAGGCCGACGAACCAGAGCGCGAGCGTCGTGCTGATGGAGCCCCGTTTCGGGCTGCCATCGCGCGGTCCGTTGCCGCCCGACCCGCCACCCGATTCAGGCCGGCGAGGCGGCTGGCGCCCGTTGTTGAAGGAGGGTTCCCGATCTTCGTTCGGGTACTGCGGTGAAGGCGGTCGTTTGATGATAGGCATGACTGGAATGATGGGCGCGTCTCGCGCGCGCCGGCTGTGCGCAACTCGCGCGCATGGATCTCGACCACGGCGTCATGGCGCCAATGCGGCATACGACGTCGCCGGCTCAAGCCCGACGACGCGGCGCGACCGGCAACGCCCCCGTCCGGCCGCGCGGCGCGCACTACGGCACGCCACAGGCGAATACCCGCCCGTTCAGGCGCCATTCGCGAAATGTAACAGCGCATTCTAAAGAAATCGCGGGCGGCGGGTCGCGCTTTTTTTGTAAGAGTTTCTTGGGAAACACTTCCTGCCCGATTTTTTACGAGACAGGTGCTCACTTGCGCTGATCGCGGCTTTATGCGCGAAAAGTTTCGTTTCTTTTCTTGTTTCAGGCAAACAATTACACGATTTTGCTAAAACGACGGCAAATTCCTGCAGCCAGGGTTGTTCCCATCCGAGCACCTTCCGATTGTGTATCGGCGCACTCGTCTTATGATGAAAGATCTGCTACACGCCCCTGTTCGCGCCCAGGCAAGCCCGCAATCATTCTTACAAATCGCTGTGGCGCAGGCAGGAAAACCGACGTCATACGAAGCGAACCCAACGGCCCGTCGATCATGAACAAGCCTAGCGAACGCATCGTCGTCTTCGTCACGCCTGCGCAAAAGCGCGCGATCGCCGCTACTGCCGACGAACTTGGCATCAGCATTAGCGAACTCATGCGGCGCGCCGTGATCGCGTTCAGCGCCACTAGCGATCAGGTGAAAGCCGCAAGCATCGTCGACCGGTTGAACGCGCCGCGGCAGCCCGATGCGCTCGCCCAGATACTGCTAAAGGCGGCGAAGCCGCTGCGCGCGGGCCGTTCAAGCGCGATCCGGCCAACTGCCGGCGCGGCGACGGCCATCGGTGCGAACGAAGCGAACGCGCACGCGCAGCCAGATGCTGCGCACGCAGATAGCGAGGCGGCTGCCACCCTTCACAACGGCGCCACCCACAAGGAAACGCCTCGAGCGCCAGACGCTCCCCTGCCTGCCGCGCACACCGACGAACCGGACGTGAGCCATGCCGCACGCGAAATTGCCCAGGCTGTGGCCCGGCTCAGCGCCGAAGCAGCCACCACAGCGGAAAGCGCCGCGCTCGACGCGGCCGCCGCGCAATCGCGTGACGTCGAACCATTGCAGCCGGTAAGCTCAGCGCCCTTCGCACGCTCGCGGCGCGACGCAAGCGACGCGCGCGACGAAGCCCACAGCGACGACGGCGCTCCCGAAGGCGGAAAATTCGCCTGACACGGGGCGCAGTCACGGGCCGCATTCGCGCCGCCATACACCCGTGTCACAGTCGGCTTAACACCTGCTTACGCGCGCGTACGAGAGCTGTGCGTGGCCTGTTCCTTTAAGTCCCTTTTAAGACGGGCCGTGGTGTAATATCCGCGATCGATGGCGGCGCCCGGCCTCCCGCGGCGCTCCGAGCCGCGCAGCCAGGCCTCGTCCTGACGAACACACGCGTGCAAGAAAACGCCGTCAAGCTATTGCAATTGCCGCACTTGCCCCGATTTGCGCGGTGCATGGGCGCCCGGCGCAAAGCGGCGTAAGCTGGCAGATGGATCAGCCGTCGCCAGCCGGCCGGCGCGTGAGCCCGAGCCGCATGCACGCACCTCGGCCCACCATGGCCGATCTCAATTCACTGGAGGAATTCATGTCGCTTTTCGACTCCATCTCTCGCACCGTCAAGGGGCTGCTCAACGACGCGGCCGACTCGGTGCAGGATCCGTCGCGCGACGCGCGCCAGATCGTGCGTGAGCTCGACGACAGCATCGCCCGCGCGGAGAACTCGCTCGTCGAGATCCAGGCGCAGGTCGCGACACAGCAAAGCAAGCGCGACGTGGCCGCCGACAAGGCGAAGAAGTACGAAGACGGCGCGAAGCGCGCGCTGCAATCGGGCGACGAAGCGCTCGCACGCGAAGCACTCGGCGCGCAGCAAACGGCCGAAGCCGAACGCGACGCACTCGCGGGCGAACTCGCGAAGCTCGAACCGTCGGTCGATCAACTCAAGCAGCAGATCGACGACATGCGCCAGCGCCGCAACGACCTGAACGCGCGCTCGAACATCCTGCAGGCGAAGCAGCAGATCGCCCAGGCGAAGGATGTCGCGGCCACGGCACTTGGCGGCATCGGTGGCAAGAATCTCGACGGCGACTTCCAGAAACTGGAAGAGAAGGTCGCGCTTTCGAACGCACGCTCGGACGCCCGGCTGAATTCGTCGGACCAGTCGAGCGGCAAGGCGCTCGACGACAAGCTCGCGGCGCTCAACAAGGGTCCGTCGGTGGACGAGCGCCTCGAGGCGCTCAAGAAGCAGATGAACACGCCGGCACAATAAGCGCGCCGGAGTGCTGGATGCGGTGCGGCATGGGCCATGCTGCCAGCATGGTGTCAGCAGGCGCCTGATCGTGCCGCATCCCCGTATCGAATGCCATGGAGACGGGCGTCAATCCGCCCGGTCTGCAACATGAAAAAGTTTCTTGCCGCTGCCAGCATCGCTGTCGCGTCGTTCGCCTTCACGGGCGGCGTTACGTTCGCCGTGCCTGGCGTGCAGCAGATCGAATCCGCGATGTCCCAGGGCGACTGGCAACGCGCCGACTCCGGCCTGACCGAAGTCCTGCAGGCGCATCCGGACAACGCTCGCGCCCACTACCTCTACGCCCAGGTGCTCGACCGCGAAGGCCGCTACAGCGACGCGCTCACGCAGGTCCAGCAGGCGAAGTCGCTCGATCCGCAAATCCGTTTCACCCAGCCGCAGCGTTTCGCGCAGGTCGAAGCGAAGATCCGTTCTGACGCCACGCGCGCCGGCGCGGTGACGACGAGCAGTTCGAACAACCCGTTCACGCAGCAAGCAGCGGCTCCAACGCCGCAAAGGCAGGGTCCTGGTATGGGTATGTGGATTGGCATAGCTATTGTATTGGTCGGCATTGCGCTCGTGCTGCGCTGGACGTTGCGCCGCGCGAAGTCCACCGAAGACGCCAAGGCCGGCGGCGACCGCCTCGACCAGCTCAAGCGCGCCACCGAACTGCTCAACGGCGTGCGCTCGCTCAAGCTCGACGTGAAGCTCTCGACCGCGCCCGGCCACGAAGCGCTCGAAAAGGAAGTCGAAGGGCTCGAAGCGCAGTTGCGCGGCCTCGTCGAAACGCTCTCGAACAGCGCAAATCCGCGGCCGCCGTATGAGATCGAGGACCTCGAACGCCAGTTCGCGAGCCTCAAGGCGCGCGCCGAGGGCCGCCCCGATCCGAATGCACAGCCCGCTGCGCCGGACTACGGCAGCAACTCCACCTACGCGCGTGAAGCCGACGCCGCGTTCGGGCGTCAGCCGCAGTATCCGCCTGCGCCGCCGCAGCAACCGCCGCAGGTCATCGTGCAGCAAGGCGGCGGTGGCATGGGTGGCATGGGCGGACTGCTCACGGGCGTCCTGCTTGGCGAAGCACTGAACCATGGCCGTGACCGCGTAATCGAGCGCGACGTGTTCGTCGACGAGGATGGCCGCCGTGTTCAGCGCGACGGCAACGGCAATGGCGGCGGCCTCGACTTCGGCCAGGGGTCGAACAACTGGGACGACGGCTCGGGCGGCGGCGGTGTCGATATGGGCAGCAACGACAGTTCGGACGACTGGAACAACTCCTGAGCGTTTGAGGCTTCCCCAGCGCACGCCGCTCACGCAAACGACGGGCTCCTTCATGGAGCCCGTTTTGCATCGGCGCAAAACACAACTGATTTCACATCACACGTTACTGCGGACGCACACATGGCCAATGAAGCGCTCGGCAACGGGGCACTGCGCATCGCCATCATCGGCAGCGGCTTTTCCGGCATCGGCATGGCGATCCGTCTGCGCCGCATGGGCGTGGAGTCGTTCACGATCTATGAGGCAGCCGCGAGCCTCGGCGGCACGTGGCGCGACAACGCCTATCCGGGTGCCGCTTGCGATATTCCTTCGCACCTCTACTCGTTTTCGTTCGAGATGAATCCGTCGTGGACACGCACCTTTGCGCCGCAACACGAGATTCTCGACTACCTGCGCCATTGCGCGCACAAGTACGACGTCGAGCGCTTCATCGAATACCGTTCGCGCGTACGCGCGGCGCGCTTCGTGAAGGCGCGCGGCTTCTGGCAAGTGGAGGTCGAGCGCGACGGCGCGATCAAGACGATCGAAGCGGATATCGTGATCGCCGCGAACGGTCCGCTCTCGCGCCCGGCACTGCCACAAATCGCGGGCATCGAGCGCTTCGAAGGCAAGCTCTTCCACTCGGCGCGCTGGGACCACGACTATGCGCTCGAAGGCAAGCGCATCGCAGTGATCGGCACTGGGGCAAGCGCGATCCAGTTCGTGCCGCATATCCAGCCGCGCGCCGCGCAGATCACGGTGTTTCAGCGCACTCCGCCGTGGATCATGCCGCGGCGTGATCGCGCCATCAGCGAACGCTGGCGCTGGATTTATCGGCACATGCCCTTCGCGCAACGCGTGGCGCGCGCCGGGATTTACTGGCAGCACGAATCGCGCGCGCTTGGCTTCGCGGTGGAGCCGCGCCTGCTCAAGACGCCGACGAAGTTCGCGCTGAGCTATCTCGCGCATAAGGTGAAAGACCCCGAACTGCGCGCGCGGCTCACGCCCGACTATCTGCTGGGCTGCAAGCGCGTGCTGCTCTCGAGCGACTACTACCCTGCCCTCGCGCAGCCGAACGCGGAACTGGTGACCGACGCGATCCGCGAGGTCGTGCCCGACGGAATCGTCACCGCCGACGGCACGCATCGGCCTTACGACGCGATCGTCTGCGGCACGGGCTTTCAGGTCAACGACGTGGACGCGCCTTTCCAGGTTACCGGCGCGAGCGGTCAGGACCTCGGCGAAATGTGGCGGCGCAACGGCCCCGAGGCGTACCTCGGCGCGAGCATCGCGGGTTTCCCGAATCTCTTCTTCATGGTCGGGCCGAACACGGCGCTCGGGCACAACTCGATGATCTACATGATCGAGTCGCACATCGCCTATATCGCCGCCTGCATCCGAGCGCTGCAGCGCTCGGGCGCGCGTACGATGGAGGTGCGCGCCGAGGCGCAGCAAAGCTGGAACGCGCGCGTGCAAGCGCGTTTCGCGCGCACCGTGTGGCAGTCGGGCTGCCGCAGCTACTACCTCACGCAGGCGGGCAAGAACACCGCGCTGTGGCCTGGCTTCACGTTCATGTTCCGCCGCAGAACGCGCCGCGTGCGCACCGCCGACTACGCGTTCGAGCGTTAGACGCGCTGCGGATGCCCCGCATACACGCGCGTCTCGTACGCGAAGTTCACCGTACCGTCCTTTTGCGTCGCCTCGAACAGCGCGCGCAGCGCCGCGAGCATCGGCTCGTGGCGCTCATCGCCCGCGCGCGGCGCGTACGACGACGACATCAGCCGTCCGCGCAGGCCGTCGTAGTCGAGCAATTGCGCATTCGGGAACACGGTCTGATGCTCGAAGCCATCGCCGAACCAGTCGGCCATCGCGGCCGGGTCGGGATAGGTTTCGGCCACGCGCGCGTAGTCGGGGCAAAAACGCTGCAGCAGCGCCTCGTAGCCCTCCAGAAACGCCGAACCTTCGAGCAGGCGGCTGTTCCAGAACAGCACGATCTTGCCGCGCGGTTTCAGGATGCGCGCGAATTCGCGCTGCGTATCGGTCTTGTGGAACCAGTGGAACGCCTGCGCGGCGCTCACGAGGTCCACGCTCGCGGTGTCGAGCGTCGTCGCCTCCGCCGTGCCCGCCACACTGCGATAGCCTTTGTAGCCGCCTAGCAGTTCGTCCGCCGCGGCGCGCATGGCCCCGTTCGGCTCGACGGCCGTGACGGGGTGGCCCGCGTCGAGAAAATGCTTCGTGGAGAGGCCCGTACCCGCACCGATGTCGGCCACGAGCGCGCCCGGCGCAATGCCGCACTCCACGTGCACGAAGGTCGCCACTTCGCGCGGATAGGTCGGCCGGAATTTCACGTAGTCTGCGACCCGGTCCGTGAAACGCCGGGTGGAATCGTCGATCATCGTTCTGCCCTTTTGTCGTTCAACCGCCGCCGCCCAGGAGCTTCACCAGTTCCCAGAGGAAGCGCAACACCATCACGATCAGCTCCCAGAGCTGGATCAGTTGCTGCCAGAGCGCGAGCGGCGCGCTCCCGCCGAAAATCGCTTCTATCATCTTGCTCCCATCGTGACGCCCCTTTGCTCCTCATTTCCGGCTTTCGGAGCGCCCGAGTTCCCGATCATAGCGCCAGGCGCCACCCCTGCGCTCAAGTCTCCGTATTACGCGCCGTAAACAAGTTCAGAAAGCCCGGCGATCGGACCTGCTGACGACCGGGCACGCAGCTTTTTCGCAGTTTTCATTGCGCACCGGGCAAGGAGACACCCGATGACACCTTTGCGTTTGCTGGGCCTGCGCGGTCGCCGCCGCGCGGGAAAATCCGCCGGCGTCGTCGGCGACATTGCCGCGTACGCCGGCAGGCTCGGTATCGAGATCTGCGATGTGGCGGGCCACGTCGACGAAGTCGCCGCGCGCGTGCAGCGTCAGACCGACGTGTGCCATGCCCTGCGCGAGTCGGCGGCCCATACCCTCGCCGGCAACCATCAGATCGCCACGGCAGCGCGCGCCATGCGCGAGCTGAGCACGGGCACCGCCGCCACCGTGCGGCAGTCGCAGCAGACCATCGAGGAATCGCTCGCCGACATTCACGGGCTGGTTGAGAGCGTCACCGTCATCGAGACGCAGATCCGGGCGCTCAAGAGCGCGCTCGCGCACGTTTCGAAGGTCTCCGAGGAGATCTCCCTGATCGCGCGGCAGACCCAGCTTCTTGCGCTGAACGCGGCCATCGAAGCGGCGCGCGCGGGCGAGTCCGGCAAGAGCTTCGCCGTGGTCGCGGCCGAGGTGAAGAACCTCTCCGCCAAAACCGCGCAGGCCACTGGCCAGATCGAGCAAACGCTCGGACAGCTCACGCAGCAGACTGAGCAGCTCATCGCCGAGGGCACCGCCAACACCGAACGCGCGCACCGCGTGCGCGAAGGCACGCATACCATCGGCGAAGCCGTGCACAGCACCGGCCAGGCGATCATGCAGCTCGACGAGCACGCCGGTCAGATCGCTCAACTCACGGGCGAGATCGAGACGAAATGCGACGGACTCGAAAGCCAGGTGGGCGAGATGGTCGCGGGCGTCGAAGATTCGGGGCGCAACTTCGTGCAGGCGAAGGATCAGCTCGGCAAGCTGCTCGAGGTCTCGGAAACGCTCATCGAGCTTACCGCCGCCACGGGCGTGGAAACCGACGACACGCGTTTCATCGAGACCGTACAGCGCGCCGCCGCCCACGTCAGCAAGCTGTTCGAGGGCGCGCTCGCGCGTGGCGAGATTGGCGAAGCGGATCTGTTCGACAGCGTCTACGCGCCGGTGCCGAACACGAACCCGCAGCAGCATATGACTCGCTTCACGGCGTTCACCGACCGTGTGCTGCCCGCGATCCTCGAACCACTGCTCACGTTCGACGAACGCGTCGCCTTCTGCGTAGCGATCGATCCACGCGGCTACATTCCGACGCACAATCGCAAGTTCTCACATCCGCAAGGCGCCGACCCGGTGTGGAATGCCGCGAACTGCCGCAATCACCGCATCTTCAACGACCGTGCGGGGCGCGCCGCCGGCTCGCACACCAAGCCTTTCCTGCTGCAAACGTACCGCCGCGACATGGGCGGCGGCACGTTCGTGATGATGAAGGACGCTTCCGCGCCGATCTTCGTGAACGGCAGGCACTGGGGCGGGTTTCGCATGGGATACCGGCTGTAGCGATAGAACGCCCAAAAGCAAACGGCGCGCGGACATTGCTGTCCGCGCGCCGTTATTGCATGCGCCTGAAAGCGCGTTGTCGATCAAACCGCCATCGCCATACGTTTGCGCTCCGCGCGTTGCATGAAATAGTTGCCGGCGATCACACCCACTGTCACGACCGCGATGAACAGCGTTGCGAGCGCGTTCATCTCCGGGTTCAGGCCGAGGCGCACGCGCGAGAACACCACGAGCGGTAACGTGGTCGAGCCCGGGCCAGAAAGGAAGGCCGAGAGCACCAGATCGTCGATCGAGAGCGTGAACGAGAGCAGCCAGCCGGCCGCGAGCGCTTGCGAGATGAGCGGCAGCGTGATCTGGAAGAACACCTTGAACGGTGTCGCGCCCAGATCCAGCGCAGCCTCTTCAAGCGACGGGTTCAACTCGCGCACGCGCGACTGCACGATGATGGCGACGTACGAAATGCACAGCATGACGTGGCCGATCCAGATCGTGAACACGCCGCGCCCCGCGGGCCAGCCGATCAGCTTGCCCATTTCCACGAAGAGCAGCAGCAGCGAAATGCCCTGGATCACTTCCGGAATCACGAGCGGCGCGTTGATCATGCCCGAGAAGAGCGTGAAGCCGCGGAAGCGCCCCATGCGCGCGAGCACGAAGCCCGCCCACGTGCCGATGAACACCGAGGCGAACGCCGTCATCAGCGCGATGCGCAGCGAGAGCCACGCGGCGGTGATCAACTCGTCGTCGGTGATGAGCGCCTGATACCAGCGCGTGGAAAAGCGCGTCCACACCGTCACGAGTTGCGACTCGTTGAACGAATAGACGATCAGGCTCAGGATCGGGATATAGAGAAACGCGAAGCCCAGGCCGAGCGCGATGAACATCAGAACGCGATTCGGTTTCATTTGCCGCGGCCCTCCAGTTCCTTCGCCTGGTAGTGCTGGAACAGCGCCATCGGCACGAGCAGCAGGAGCACCATCGCGCAGGTGACGGCGGAGGCCATCGGCCAGTCGGCGTTGTCGAAGAACTCGTTCCACATGACGCGACCGATCATCAGCGTGTTTGCACCGCCGAGCAGCTCAGGAATCACGTACTCGCCCACCGCCGGAATGAACACCAGCAGGCAGCCCGCGATTACGCCGTTCTTCGAGAGCGGCAGCGTGATCTCCACGAACGCGCGCCACGGCTTGGCGCCGAGGTCGTAGGCGGCTTCGAGCAGCGTGAGGTCCATCTTCACGAGGTGCGCGTAGAGCGGCATCACGAGAAACGGCAGATACGAATACACCATGCCGATATAGACGGCCGTGTTCGTGTGATAGAGCTCGAGGGGCGAATGAATGATGCCGATCGACATCAGGAAATTGTTTAGCAGTCCGTTGTTCTTGAGGATGCCGATCCAGGCGTACACGCGGATCAGGAACGACGTCCAGAACGGCAGCATCACGGCCATCATGAGGATGTTGCGCGAGGCCGGATTCGAGCGCGCGATGTAATACGCCATCGGATAGCCGATGATGAGGCACAGCAGCGTCGAAATCGCCGCCACGACAACCGAATTCACGTAGGTCGCGAAGTACAGGGTGTCCTGGAACAGGAACGCGTAGTGCGAGAAGTCGAGCGCGATGTGCCAGACACCTTCCGCGTACGACGCGAGTTCCGTGTACGGCGGAATGCCGAGCTGCTGGTCGGCGAAGCTGATCTTCACCACCAGGACGAACGGCACGAGGAAGAACAGCAGCAGCCAGATGAACGGGCCCGCCACGACTGCCGTGCGGCCCGTCAGGTTAAAGCGCTTGGCCGGCCAGTTCAGGATGTTACGGAAAGTCGTCGTGCTCATGACGTCAGCACCACACCGGCCGAAGCGCTCCAGCGCACGTAGACTTCGTCTTCCCACGTGGGCGAGTCGATCTCGGAGAGCGCGAGGCTCGACATGTTCGCCACCACGGTTTTGCCCGAGTCGAGCTTGACGTGATAGAGCGAGTAGCCGCCCATGTACGCGATGTTCTTCACGACGCCCTTGCCCCAGTTGAACACGCCTTCGGGCGGCTTGCGCGTGAGCGCGATGCGCTCGGGGCGCACGGAGATCGTCACGGGCATGCCGAGCGGCCCGGTGATGCCGTGGTTCACATACAGGCGCACCGGCAGTTCCGGGCACTCGACGAACACGTGATCGGGCTCGTCCTCGACCACATTGCCGTCGAAGAGATTGGTCGAACCGATGAACTCCGCCGAGAAGCGGCTGTTCGGGAATTCGTAGACCTGGTTCGGCGTGCCGAGCTGGATGATCTCGCCTTCGCTCATCACCGCGAGGCGCGCCGCCATCGTCATCGCCTCTTCCTGGTCGTGCGTGACCATGATGCAGGTGACGCCGACCTTATCGAGAATGTTGACGAGTTCGATTTGCGTGCGCTGGCGAATCTGCTTGTCGAGTGCCGACATCGGCTCGTCGAGCAGGAGCAGCTTGGGACGCTTCACGAGCGAGCGCGCGAGCGCCACGCGCTGCTGCTGGCCGCCCGAAAGCTGATGCGGCTTGCGCCTGGCGAAGCGCGTCATCTGCACGAGTTCGAGCGCGTTGGCCACGCGATCCTTGAGCTCGCCTTTCTTCACGCCTTCCTGGCGCAGCCCGAAGCCCACGTTCGACTCCACCGTCATGTGCGGAAAGAGCGCGTACGACTGGAACATCATGTTGACCGGCCGGCGGTACGGCGGCATGGAGGCCAGGTCCTCGCCGTCGATCAGGATCTTGCCCGACGTCACGGTTTCGAGACCCGCGAGCATGCGCAGCAAGGTGGACTTGCCGCAGCCCGAGCTGCCAAGCAGCGCAAAGAGCTCCCCCTTCTTCACTGACAGGTTGACGCCCTTGACTGCCGTCGTCTCGCCGAACTTCTTGACGACATCGACGATCTGCACGAAGTTGTCCGCGGCCGAATCTGCCGCGGTGAAGCCCGAAGGCAGCGAGCCGGCAGTTGCCGGCGCGCTCGACTGGTCACTCATGATTCTCTCTGCCCTGCCTGTTTCTGCGTGAATTCTGGACGGGGTTGACGAACAAAGCCCCCGGCATCATGCCGAGGGCTCTGGGTAAAACGGGATCGAAATTCAACCGTGGCTGCGACCGCGTCAGCGGCCCGATTTGAACTCGGTCCACAGACGCGTCTGCAGACGCTGGATCTCAGGCGGAAGCGGCTTGAGCAGGAACAGCGTCTTCAGGACTTCGGGCGACGGGTAGACGGCCGGGTCGTTGGCGATGTCCTTGTCCACGTACTTGCGCGCTTCCGCGTTCGCGCTCGGGTAGTAGACCGCGTTCGTGATCGCTGCGTGGACCTGCGGCGTCTCGATGTAGTTGATCCACTCGAGCGCGGCTTCCTTGTGCTGCGCGTCCTTCGGGATGGTCATCACGTCGAACCAGATCGGCGCGCCGCCCTTCGGAATGTAGTACTCGATCTTGTACGGCTTCTTCGCGTCGATGGCGCGGTGTTTGGCGATCACGACGTCGCCCGACCAGCCGTACGCAAAGCAGATATCGCCGCCCACGAGGTCGTTGATGTAGCCCGACGAGTTGAACTGCGTGATGTACGGGCGGATCTTCTTCATCATCGCGAGCGCGGCGCGATAGTCGTCCGGGTTCGTCGAGAGCGGATCCTTGCCGATGTAGTGCAGCGCGGCCGCGAACATCTGGTCCGGCGCGTCGAGCACGGACACGCCGCAGGCCTTCAGCTTCGAGATGTTCTCGGGCTTGAAGAGAATATCCCAGTTGTCGAGCGGCACATTCTTGCCGAGGACCTGCTGGACCTTCGTGACGTTATAGGCGAGACCGGTCGTGCCGTACGCCCAGGGCACCGCATATTTGTTGCCCGGATCGGCGCCTGCGACGAGCGCCATCAGTTGCGGATCGAGATACTTGAGGTTGGGGATCTTCGACTTGTCGAGCGGCGCGAAAATGCCGGCGGCGATCTGCTTGCCCGCATAGTTGCTGGTCGGCACGACGATGTCGTAGCCCGAATTGCCCGCGAGCAGCTTGGCCTGGAGCGTGTCGTCGCTGTCGTAGTTGTCGTACTTGACCTGAATGCCGGTCTGCTTCGTGAAGTTCGGAATCGTGTCCTTGGCGATGTAATCGGACCAGTTGTACACGTTCAACTGCGTGTCCTTCGCCACCGACGTCATCCACGGCGCCGCGCACAGTGCGAGCGCGGCTAGTTGCGCCACAACCCCTTTCTTCATCCCGTTCTCCGATCCTGACCGGCTCCGGCCGGCTGCCTGCCTCGCTTCGCGCCGCGCTTCGTGCCACTCGTGCACGGCTCCCCTGACTTTCCCAAAACCTACCATCAAACCCGCCCGGCAAGAAATAAAACGCGGGCGTGTCGCGCAAACGGAACATGGGCCATGGGAGTATGGCAAGCCGCGCGCGGACGGTAAATCGCGCGCAATTTTAGCCGTTTCACGGGCCGTGTCTACAAAAAACCGCTTCGGTGGCGCATGCGCGCGACGGCCCGCTCCCGGCGGGCCGCGCCACCTTGCTATCGCCTTGCAGTGGCTTTGCCGATGCATCGCGCATCGCGCGCCGTCGCGGCACGTCCAAGGTTGCGGGCGGCCGCCTCGTCCGGTATCGGTTAACATAGCGGCGTTTCGTACCCAAGCCGGCGCGCGCGACGCCCGGCTACGCTCCAAGGCTCTTCAATGGCATCCAATCTCCACGACCTCCCCGACAGCCCGTGCATCGGCGTATGCTCGACCCTTTTCGACGACGTCTGCAAAGGTTGCGGGCGCACCGCCGTGGAAGTCTCCAACTGGGTCTTCCTGAGCGACGAGGAAAAGCGCGCCGTGTGGGAGCGCATCGAGCGCGAAGGCACGGCCATGCGCTTCCAGAAAGACCGCGCCTGAAGAAAAAACGCCGGGCAAGCCGGCGTTCGAAAAGCAGTCGAGGGGCGATCGATCAGAACTTCATGCCGACGCCGAGGCCCACCACGAGCGGATCGATATGCAGCGTGCCGATCGACGTACCGCCCATTGACGCGTCGGTGTGCATCCAGATCTTCTTGATATCCGCGTTCACGAAAATCTTCTTCGTTACCTGGAAGTCGATGCCGAACTGCAGCGCCGGCCCCCAACTGTGGTTGTCGATCGAAACCGACTGGCCGCCTGCGTGCAGACCGTTGTTGTAGAACAGCGTGTAGTTGATACCCGCCCCCACGTACGGCCGCACCTTACCCGCGTTGTTGAAGTGATACTGCAGCAGCAGCGTAGGCGGCAGCACGCCCACGCCGCCGAGTGCACCGATGTTCGACGTCACCTGGTTGCGCGACGTGCCGAGAATCAGCTCCACGCCGATGTTGTTGGTCGCCATGTAGGTGAAGTCGACCTCGGGCACGATGGCGTTGTTCACGTCCGCGCCAATCGCACCGAGCGTACCGCTCCCGCGCGCGTCCGGCGCGATTTCGATGGCGCGCAGGCGCACCAGCCAGTCTCCCGCGTAGATGCCCGAGTCGGGCGAGCCGGTTGCGCTGGCCGGTGCTGCGAAGAGCGCCGCGCCCATCATGAGCGCAGCGGTTGCTGCAATATTTTTAATTGCCTTTTGCATCGTAAATCCCCGTGTCTGTCATATCGCCTGTCATAGGCTGATAAATTGTCAGAGACGGGGTCCGACGCAGTTTTGATACTTCTCAAGCGAGTGCGAACGCCGCCCGCTGTGCGACAGCAGGTCGCGCAACACCGGTCAGCAGCAACTCCAGCAGGTCGCGGACACTGCGGATCGCGCTGCCGAACGGCAACGCTTCACGGCCGCGGAAGAACAAGCCGTTCGCGACGTCGCCGCGCAACGCTGCCGCGAGGCGCGTGTCGATGCAAAAATGACCGAACTTCTCGATGCCATCGCGCAGCCCACAGGCAGAAAGGCATTCGAGCCCGGTTGGGCAAGCAAACTTGAGCGAGCCGATCTTGGTGCGGATGCGCGACTCGTTGCGCAGATAACGTTCGAGCCACGGCGTTTTCACCGCGCGTGCAGGCAGGCCCGTCACGCTGACGAACTCAACGATGTCTTCAGGCTTTGCGTCGGCGAGCACGCGCTTGAAGTCGGGGTGCGCGTCGCCCTCCTCGGTCACCGCGAACGGCGTGCCGACCTGCACGCCGTTCGCGCCCGCCTCGAGCCATTTGCGCACGGCCTCGTGGCTGTTGACGCCGCCGGCCACGACGAGCGGCACGTCGCGCCGCGAAATGCCGAGCGTGCCATAGACGCCTTCGAGTTCCTCGAAAATCTGCGTGAATGCGAAGCGCTCGTTGCCCATGTCGGCGATGTCGGTCACGCCCAGGTGACCGCCCGCGTAAGCCGGATGCTCGATCACGATGGCGTCGGGCAGACGGCCCTTCTTCATCCACTTCTTGAGCACGAGCGCGACGCCGCGTGCGTCGGACAGGATCGGTACGAGCGCGATATCCACGCCCGCCGTGAGGTCGGGCAGATCGAGCGGCAGGCCCGCTCCCATGACGATGGCGTCGGCGCCGTGCTCACAGGCGGCGCGCACGTAGTCGGCATGGGCGTTCACCGCCTTCATGACGTTCACGGCGATCATGCCGTTGCCGCCTGCAAGCTTGCGTGCCGCCGCAATTTCGCGGCCAAGCGCGATGAGGTTCGCGCGAGCGAGCGTTTCGTGCCGCGGATCCGCGCGGCACATGTCCATGAGATCGCTGTGATGATGGCGCAGGTCGATGCTCGCGATCGTGCCGAGCGCGCCTTCACGCGCGACACTGCCAGCAAGCCGGTGTGCCGAGATGCCGACACCCATGCCGCCCTGCACGACGGGCAGGAGTTGACGACCGCGAATCTGGAGCGGAGCGAAGGAGTGTCCAGGAAACATGTTGTGCTCTGTCGATGACAAAGCGCCTATGGTCGCGCGTACCCCACATATGACATTGACATACATCAAACAAAAACGCGGACATCCGAAAGGAAGTCCGCGTTTATGACTTACATCAACACGTCGCATTAAAAGATTTGCGATAGCGCGCGACGAGATGCCTCATCAGCCCTTCGGCACCTTGAACTGCATCGACTTGTATTCGAGGTACTCCTCGAGGCCGTACGCGCCATTTTCGCGGCCGTGTCCCGACTGCTTGAAGCCGCCAAACGGCGCGGCCATGTTCCAGGCGCCGCCGTTGATGTCGATCTGGCCCGTACGGATGCGGCGCGCCACGCGCATCGCGCGCTCGTCGCTGCCGGCCCAGACCGCGCCGCCAAGGCCATAGAGCGAGTCGTTGGCGATCGCCACGGCGTCGTCTTCGTCCTTCGCCGTGAGGATCGTGAGCACCGGGCCGAAAATCTCTTCCTGCGCGATGGCCGCGTCGCGCGGCACGCGTCCGAACACGGTCGGCTTCACGAAGAAGCCCTGCGTCACGCCTTCCGGCATGCCTGGGCCGCCCGTCACAAGTTCGGCTCCGTCGGCCATGCCGCGCTCAATGTAGTGCAGCACGCGCTCCTGCTGCACCTTCGAGGCGAGCGGACCGAGCTTCGCTTTTTCGTCGCGCGGATCGCCCACCTTGAACGCATCTGCGGCCTGCTTCGCGAGGTCTCGCGCTTCTTCGTAGCGCGACTCCGGCACGATCATGCGCGTGTGCGCCGAACAGGTCTGCCCCGAGTTCAGGAAGCACGCGCCCACCGTGCCCTTCACGGCGGCCGCGAAGTCGGCGTCGTCGAGCACCACCGAGGCCGACTTGCCGCCCAGTTCCAACGCGACGCGCTTGACCGTGGCCGATGCGACTTCAGACACGCGCTTGCCCGCGCGCGTCGAGCCGGTGAACGACACCATGTCGACGTCCGGATGGCGCGCGAGCACCTCGCCGACCACCGGACCGTAGCCCGTGACGAGGTTGAACACGCCCGCGGGCAGGCCGGCTTCGTGGATGGCCTCGGCGAGCACGAAGGCATTGAGCGGCGCGATCTCGGAAGGCTTGAGCACGACGGTGCAGCCAGCGGCGAGCGCGGCGGCGACCTTGAGGGTGATCTGGTTGAGCGGATAGTTCCACGGCGTGATGGCCGCGACGACGCCCACCGGTTCGCGCACGACGAGCGAGTTGCCCACGCGCTCTTCGTACTGGAACTCGCTTGCGAGTTGCGCGTAAGCGCCCCAGTTGTAGACGGGCCCACCCACCTGGATGGCACGCGCGAGCTTGAGCGGCATGCCCACTTCGCCTGCGATCAGTTGCGCGAGTTCGTCAGTGCGGGCTTTGAGGTTGTCTGCGATTTTCTGGAGATACGCCCCGCGCTCGGCGGCAGGCGTGGCGGCCCAGCCGTCGAAAGCGGCGCGCGCGGCGCCGACGGCGGCTTCGGCGTCCGCTTCAATGCCTTCGGGGATACGGCCCATCACCTCTTCGGTGCCCGAGTCGATCACGTCGATCGTGCCCTTGCCTTGCGGGGCGACCCACTGGCCGTTGATGTAGAACTGCGCGTAGTTGTTCATGGGCGGTACTCCTGTCTCCGTGTTCGTTTGCGGTTTTCATCGCGGCGCTCGCCGCGGCGACAGTGCATTCTAGCGTGGTTGACGCATACGTAAAGCGAGCATGCAGCCAGCCCGATACGACGCCATAAAAACAAAACGGGCGACGCTCACGCGCCGCCCGTTTTCAATTCACGCCGCGATCAGCGGCCGAGCCTCAATGCAGCCCCTGGCTCGCAAGGAAGTCTTCGTAGTTGCCGCTGTAGTCCTTGATCACACCGTCCGTCTTCACCTCGATGATGCGGTTGGCGAGGCCATTCACGAACTCGCGGTCGTGCGAGACGAAAACAAGCGTGCCTTCGAACTTTTCGAGCGCGATCTGCAGCGACTCGATCGATTCCATGTCCATGTGGTTCGTGGGCTCGTCCATCAGCAGCACGTTGTGGCGGCCGAGCATCAGCTTGCCCCAGATCATGCGGCCCTTCTCGCCGCCCGACAGCACCTTCACCGACTTCCTGATGTCGTCGGCGTTGAACAGCAGGCGGCCGAGCGTGCCGCGGACCGACTGCTCGTCGTCGCCTTCCTGGCGGTATTGGTCGATCCAGTCCATCAGCGTGACGTCTGCCGGGAACTCTTCGTACGTGTCCTGCGGCATGTAGCCCACGTTCGCGTTCTCCGCCCACTTCACAGAGCCGTTATCGACGGCCAGGTTGCCGAGCAGCGAACGCAGCAGCGTGGTCTTGCCCGCGCCGTTCTCACCGATGATCGCGATGCGCTCGCCCGGTTGCACGCTGATGCTGAGCTTGTTGAAGATGCGGCGCTCGTACGTCTTCGTGATCTCTTCCGCGACCACGACGATGTTGTGCAGCTTCTTCTCGAACTCGAAACGGATGAACGGGTTCTGGCGCGAAGACGGCTTGAATTCCTCGATCTTGATCTTGTCGATCATCTTCAGACGGCTGGTCGCCTGGCGCGCCTTCGACTTGTTGGCCGAGAAGCGGCGCACGAAGTCCTGCAGGTCGGCCACGCGCTCCTTCGCCTTGGCGTTGGCGTTGGCCTGGCGCTCGCGCGCCTGCGCCGAAGCGAGCATGTAGTCGTCGTAGTTGCCGGGATAGACCTTCAACGTGCCGAAATCCATGTCCGCCATGTGCGTGCAGACCTGGTTCAGGAAATGTCGATCGTGGGAAATGATGATCATGGTCGAGTTGTACTCGTTCAGAACATCTTCCAGCCAACGGATCGAGTTGATGTCGAGGTTGTTGGTCGGTTCGTCGAGAAGGAGCACGTCCGGCTTCGAGAACAGCGCCTGCGCCAGCAGCACGCGCAGCTTCCAGCCCGGCGCCACGCCGCTCATCGTGCCGTTGTGGAATTCCGTGCCGATGCCGATGCCCAGCAGCAGTTCGCCCGCGCGCGCTTCGGCCGTGTAGCCGTCGTACTCGGCGAACTTCGCTTCGAGTTCGGCGGCGTGCATGTAGTCGTCGTCGGTGGCTTCGGGGTTCGCGTAGATCGCGTCGCGCTCGCTCATCGCGGCCCACATTTCCGTGTGGCCCATCATGACAACGTCGAGCACGCGCACGTCTTCGTACGCGAACTGGTCCTGGCGCAGTTTGCCGAGGCGCACGTTCGGCTCGAGGATGACGTTGCCCGAGCTCTGCTCGAGGTCGCCACCGAGGATCTTCATAAACGTGGACTTGCCGCAACCGTTCGCGCCGATCAGGCCATAGCGGTTGCCTTCGCCGAATTTGACCGAGATGTTCTCGAACAAGGGCTTCGGCCCGAATTGCATGGTGATGTTGGCGGTAGAGAGCACAGCGCGTCCCGGTAAGTAGATCGACGAAAAACCTGCAATTTTAGCAGGTTATGCCACTTCTCGCGCGAGTTCCAGCCGGGCGGACGGCCCTGCTGCGCGAAGCATGACACGGCGGGAAGTGCGGAATGTGAAGGCCGCCGTGCGCGCCGGTTACAACGGGGCCGCATCGCCTGCGGGGCCAACCGGTGCCCGATCAGTTCAGGCTTCGCTCGTGCGCGGCGTTTGCAACACGTCGATGAAGCCCGAAAAATCGGCCTGCGCGAGACCCATGGCTGCCCCCAGACGCAGCAATTGCTGGACCGTGCCCGAAACGGGCATGGGCGTACCAGTTTGCGCGGCCGCAGCGGCGATCGTGTCCACGTCTTTCTGGAACGTCTTGAGCGCGCCGATGGGTTCGAGCCCTTCTTGCGTCATGCGCGGCACGAACGTGCGCAGCAACGTCGAATCGGCCCAGCCACCCGCGAGCGCCTCGGGCAGCTTGTCCGCATCGATGCCGCTTCGCCGCGCAAGGCTCACCGCTTCGGCAATCGCGGCGACCGTGGCCGTGACGATTGCCTGATTGCACAGCTTGGTGGTCTGGCCCGCGCCCGCGCCGCCCATATGGGTCACGCGCGCCGCGTAGGCAGCGAGGATCGGCGTAACGGCGGCCACGTCGGCCTCTGCGCCGCCCGCCATGATCGCCAGCGTGCCGTTCTGCGCGCCCGCCACGCCGCCCGAGACCGGTGCGTCGACCCAACCCACGCCGAACGCCGCCGCGCGCGCGGCGAGCCTGCGCGTCGCGTCGGGAGGGATGCTCGAGTGATCGACGATGCAACGCACGCGCACGCTCTCGCCGGGCGCACCGACCAAAAGCCCGTGCTCGCCGAACACCACCTGCTCGACCGCCGCCGCATCGGCGACGCACAGCAACACCACATCGGTCTCGCGCGCCAGTTCGTTGGGTGTCGCGGCCATTTGCGCACCGTCGGCGATCAGCGCCTCGGCCTTCGCCGGCGTCCGGTTCCACACCCGCACTGCGTGCCCGGCGCGCAGCAAATGACGGATCATCGGCGCGCCCATCAGCCCCGGTCCGCAAAAACCCAATACCTGCTCATCCATGTTTTTCGTCTCCTGCTCGATCTGTTGCCAGCGTGGCCCGCCCGCTGCTGCCCGGCACGCTCGATGCCCGGTTTCACGCGAGGCGCCATCATAACCGGCGCTGGACGCGTTCATGTTTGCGCTGGCATGCCGGTCCGTTACCTATACTCGATTGACGCGCCCGCGCCGCGCGCGCTCCCGAGGAGACACTGTCATGAGCGACCACGTCTACAAGCAGATCGAACTTACCGGCTCGTCGAAGGTATCGAGCGACGAAGCCATCCGCTGCGCGATTGCACGAGCGTCGAAGACGCTGCGTTATCTGCACTGGTTCGAGGTCGTGGAAACGCGCGGGCTGATCGAGAACGATCAGATTTCGCACTGGCAGGTCACGATCAAGGTGGGCATCCGCATCGACGACTGATACTGCGCGGCTCCGCGCCGCGCTGGCGCATCGTCTTTCCGGATGGCCATCAAGGCAAAACGGCTGCGCGAGCCTCAGAGGCTACACGCAGCCGTTACGCGTACGCATGTCGCAATCGTACGAAGAATGCACCCGCGCTCGCGCCGTATCAGGTGGCGCGAGCGCCCGACTCATGCTTACTTCGGCAGCGAGCCGTCCACGCCTTCGACGTACCAGTTCAGGCGTTGCAGTTCCGGGTCGGTCAGCGTTTTGCCGGCCGCAATCTTGACTGCGCCCGTCTGATCCTTGATCGGGCCCGTGAAGACGTCCCACTTGCCGCTCGCGATCTGATCGCGCTTCGTGGCGACGGCCTTTTGCGCATCGGCCGAAAGCTCGGACGTGTTGACGTCGCCGAGATCGACGGCCTTTTGCGGAATGCCCCACCACACGGGGTCGTTCTTCCACTTGCCATCGAGCACCTGCTGGATGGCGGCGACGTAGTACACGCCCCAGTTCGCCTCGACCGAGCCCAGGTGCGCGTGCGGGCCGAACTTCTTCATATTCGAGTCCCAGCCGAACGCATGCACCTTCTTCTCTTCGGCCGTGGCGAGCGTGGCGCTCGAATCGGTGTTTTGCAGCAGCACGTCGGCGCCCTGGCCGATCAGCGTTTCAGCCGCCTGCTTCTC
This sequence comes from Paraburkholderia flagellata, assembly GCF_021390645.1. Taxonomy (GTDB): domain Bacteria; phylum Pseudomonadota; class Gammaproteobacteria; order Burkholderiales; family Burkholderiaceae; genus Paraburkholderia; species Paraburkholderia flagellata. The sequence goes on along the minus strand of NZ_JAJEJT010000001.1, from coordinate 1,493,273 downwards.
CTTGCCCGGATCGAACCAGCTGTTGATCCAGATGACCTTGGTGTGCACCTTCGGATTCACCGAGCGCGCGCCAAGCGTGTACGCGTTGATGTTGCGCACGACCTCGGGAATCGGCACCGAGGCGACGAAGCCGAGCGTATTGGTCTTCGTCGCGTAGCCTGCCGCAACGCCCGCGAGATATGCGCCCTGATACATGCGCACGTCGTAGGTGCCGAAGTTCGGCGCCTTCTTGTAGCCGGTTGCGTGGAGGAACACGGCGTCCGGGAAATCCTTCGCCACTTTGAGCTGGAAGTCCTGATAACCGAAGCTCGTGCCGAAGATGATCTTGTTGCCCTTGTTCGCGAGATCGCGGAACACGCGCTCCGAATCCGCCGATTCCGGCACGTTTTCCACGCGCGTGATCTTGATCTTGTTGCCGAACTTCTGCTCGGCGACCTTCGAGCCCTGATCGTGCGCGAAGGTCCAGCCGGCATCGCCCGGATTGCCGAGGTAGACGAACGCGACGCCCGGCGCGTCGGCGGCGTGGGCCGCGGGCGCGAGGGCCGCCGTGCCGCACGTGGCGGCGACGGCGAAAGCGGTCAGGATGGTTTTTTTCATCGTGGATCTCCTGTCGTGATTGTGAAAACTGCAAGCGTTCAAGGCGTTTTAGTTAGCAATCCAGATAAATGACTCAACCTGCGCGGCCCCAACTAAGCGGCCCCAAAGAACGGCTTGCCAAGCGAAGCCGGCGCGTTCAGGCGGATTGTGTTCGGATTGCGCGAAATGAGCACGAGCACGACGATCGTCGCGACATACGGCAGCATGGCGAGGAACTGCGTGGGCACCGGCACGCCCACGGCCTGCGCGTAAAACTGCGCGCCCGTGACCGCGCCAAAGAGCAGCGCACCGATCAGGAGACGCCCGGGACGCCACGTCGCGAACACCACGAGCGCCAGCGCAATCCAGCCGCGCCCTGCGGTGATTTGCTCCTGCCACAAATGCAGTTGCACCACGGAGTAATAGCTGCCTGCAAGCCCCGCCATGGCGCCACCGAAGGCCGTCGCGCCGTAGCGCACGCCAATCACGGGAAAGCCCACCGAATGCGCCACTTGCGGCGACTCGCCCACCGAGCGCAGCACGAGTCCGGCGCGCGTGCGATAGAGGAACCAGCCGACCACGGCGAACATGATGAACGCGAGGTAGTCGACGGGTGTGAGGCTAAAGAACGCCTGCCCGACCACCGGCAGTTGCGAGAGCCCCGGAATCGGCCACGCTGAAATGGTCGCCGACGTGGCGGCCGACGTGTACGGCTTGCCGACATACGCCGAAAGCCCGACGCCGAAGATCGTCAGCGAGAGGCCCGTTGCGACCTGGTTGGCGAGCATGGTGAGCACGAGAAAGCCGAACAGCAATGACATCACCACACCTGCGGCCATGCCCGCGATCAGCCCGAGCCACGGGTTGCCGGTGATGGTTGTGACCGCGTAGCCCGTCACGGCGCCCATCAGCATCATCCCTTCCACGCCGAGGTTGAGGACGCCCGACTTCTCAGTGACGAGTTCGCCCACGCCCGCAAACATGAGCGGGATGGCGGCGGTGACGGCGCTCGAGGCGAGCGAGCTGGCTTGCTGGATATCCATGTCGTGTGGCCTGTTTCGTTGTTCTCTGGATTGCGCTGATCAGCTCGCAGCCGCGACCGGATGACGGCGGCGCACGCGATAGTTCACGAAGAGGTCCGCGCCGAGCAGACAGAAAAGCAGCAGCCCCTGAAATACGCCGGAAAGCGCCTGCGGCAATTGCAGCGACGTCTGCACCGCTTCGCCGCCCAGATAGAGCAGCGCCATCAAGAGGCTCGCGAGCACGATGCCGACCGGATGCAGCCGCCCCACGAACACGACGATGATCGCCGTGAAGCCATAGCCCGGCGACCACGTCGCTTGCAACTGGCCAATGGGGCCGGCAATTTCGCCCATGCCAGCGAGCCCCGCGAGACCGCCGGAAAGCAGCAGCGACGTCCAGATCGTTTTTTTCTCCGAGAAGCCCGCATAACGCGCAGCGAGCGGCGCGAGGCCGCCCACGCTCATGCGGTAGCCCGCGAAGCTGCGGCGCATGAAGAGCCACACGAGCGGAATGGCTGCGAGCGTGAGGAAGATCGACGCGTTCAGGCGCGTGCCGCGCAGCCAGTGAATGCGCCAGTCACCGCCGAACGTCGGATAGAGCGCGTCGCCGCTGAACATTTCGGAGAGCGGAAAGTTCATGCCTTGCGGGTCGCGCCACGGACCACTCACGAGCCAGATCAGCAGTTGCGTGGCGACGTACGTGAGCATGAGGCTCGTGAGAATTTCGTTGGTGTTGAAGCGGCTCTTGAGCCACGCGGGAATCGCCGCCCACGCCATGCCGCCCAGCACGCCCGCGAACATCATCAGAAAGAGGATCCACCAGCCCGAGGATTGATCGAAGTAGATCGCCACGCCGCTCGCCGCGATGCCGCCCAGCACCATCTGTCCTTCCGCGCCGATGTTCCAGACGTTGGCGCGATAACCCGCCGCGAGACCGAGCGCGATCAGGCATAGCGGCGAGGCCTTGAGCAAGAGTTCGGACCAGCCGTTGACGCTCGAAAGCGGCTCGATAAAGAACGCGTGCATGGCCTGCAAGGGATCGCGGCCCACGAGGCCGAAGATCAGGAAGCCAATCGCGAGCGTGAGCAGCGCCGCAACGAGCGGCACGGCGATGCGCACCGTGCGCGACGGCGTCGTGCGGGCTTCGAGTCGGTACGGGAAGATCATGGTGATGGTGTGGTCGGTCTCGGGTGGTTTATGTGCGTGCGCGTGTCGTGATGTGCCGCATGTCAAGCGTTCGCCACGGTCTGCGCAGGCGGCTCGCCGTTCGGCCGGCCACCGCCATCTCCACGATCGGCGCGCTCGCCAAAGAGCCCCGCCATCCAGCGGCCAATTTCCTCGGCGTTCGTCTCGCCGGTCAAACGCGCGGGCGAAAGGCGTCCGCCCGCGAGTACGGCAATGCGGTCACAGATGTCGAAAAGCTCTTCCAGTTCTTCCGAGATCACGAGTATGGCCACACCGCGCGCCGAAAGGTCGAGCAACTGCTGGCGGATGAATGCCGCCGCGCCCACGTCCACGCCCCAGGTAGGCTGCGCGACCACGAGCACCTTTGGCGCCTGGAGAATCTCGCGGCCCACGATGTACTTCTGCAGATTGCCGCCCGAGAGGCTTTGCGCGAGTGCGTCAGGGCCGCCGCAACGCACATCGAACGCACCGATGCAGCGCTCGGCGAACCCGCGCATCGCGCCGGTCTTGAGCCAACCCGAGCGCACCATGCCTTCGCGGTGCGCCGTGAGCAAGGCGTTTTCCGCAAGCGACATCGCCGGCACCGCGCCCCGCCCAAGTCGCTCTTCCGGCACGAACGCGAAGCCGAGCTTTCGGCGCGCCCCGGCCGAAAGCCGTCCCGCAGGCTTGCCGCAAACCTTGACCGCGTCGACGCTCATGCCGTGGCGTCCCGCTTGCGCCTCGCCCGAGAGCGCCGCGAGCAATTCCGCCTGGCCGTTGCCAGAGACGCCCGCAATGCCGAGAATTTCGCCCGCATGCACGCTGAACGACACGTCGTTGAGCGATGTGCCGAACGGGTCGTCACTCGGCATGGACAGGTGCTTCGCTTCGAGCAGCACGTCGCCGGGCGCGTGCGCGCGCCGCGTGTAGTCGGGCAGTTCGCGCCCGACCATCAACCGCGCGAGCGACGCATGCGTTTCTTCGCGCGGAATCACGTGGCCCGTGACCTTGCCGCCGCGCAGGACGGTAGCCGTGTCGCAAAGCTCCTGAATTTCGTCGAGCTTGTGGCTGATATAGAGAATGCTGCAGCCTTCGGAAGCCAGCCGCCGCAGCGTGCCAAACAGCTTGCGTACCGCTTGCGGCGTGAGCACTGAAGTCGGCTCGTCCATGATCAGAAGGCGCGGGTCCTGCAGCAGGCAGCGCACGATCTCCACGCGCTGACGTTCGCCCACCGTGAGGCTATGTACGTAGCGCTGTGGATCGACATCGAGGCCGTATTGCGCTGACACCTCGCGAATCCGCTTGCCGAGCGCTTTCAGGTCGAACGGTTCGTCGAGCGACAGTGCGATGTTCTCGCCAACGGTAAGCGTTTCGAACAACGAAAAATGCTGGAAGACCATGCCGATGCCGAGCTTGCGCGCCGCAGCCGGACTCGCGATTTCGACAGCCTGGCCTTCCCAGCGAATCTCGCCTGCATCCGGGCGCACCGCGCCGTAGACGATCTTCATGAGCGTGCTCTTGCCCGCGCCGTTCTCGCCGAGCAAAGCGTGGATTTCGCCGGGCGCGACCGAGAGCGTGACGTCGTCGTTCGCGCGCACCGCCGGGTACTGCTTGGTGATGCCGGCAAGCGCGAGGCGCGGCACACCGCTGCCGTCTTGCGCAAGCGTTGCCTGACGTGAAGAAGAATCACCCATGAAGGTTCCGCCGTTGTACGTTATTGCTGTCCGAAAACCGTTTGACGCTTGCCGTCGCGTAGAGGCGCTGTGCGCCGCCGTGCGGGGGTGACGATACCTGTTACCCCTCTGAAGGTCGAGCCGCCAAAATTCGCTGTTGCCCCGCTGCACGGGGCATCCGGCGTAAGCCTCGGGGTAAGCCTCGCTTGACGCCACTTTTTGTCCATATTAAAAACGATATACCCCAAAGCCCCATCGATCAGCCAGAACATATAATTCGGAGAATTCATGAGTCAGCAACGCGAGGCGATCGACACGTACCTCTTGCGCGTCTTGCACACGCTTCTGATGGAGCGCAGCGTGACACGCGCGGCCGTCAAGCTCAATCAGTCCCAGCCCGCGATCAGCGCGGCGCTGCGGCGTCTGCGCGACATCACCGGCGACCCGCTCCTCGTGCGCGGCAAGTCCGGCATGGTGCCGACCGAGTATGGCCTGCGCCTGCTCGAACCCGTCCAGAACGCGTTGCGCGAGATCGAGCGCATCCGCTTTCAGCAACACAATTTCGATCCGGCTACGTCCATCCGCTGTTACCGGATTGGTTGTCCTGACTATCTGAACGTCCTGTTCGTGCCGACCGTGGTCGAGCGCTTTCGCCTGGCCGCACCCAACGCCACGCTCGAGTTCCACTCGCTCGGGCCCGCGTTCGACTACGAGCTCGCGCTCGAGGAAGGCAAGCTCGATATCGTCATCGGCAACTGGCCCGAGCCGCCGGAGCAACTGCACCTCTCGAACCTGTTCGTCGACCAGATCGTCTGCCTGATGAGCAACACGCACCCGTTCGCCAAGCGCGGCGTGCTCACGCTCGACCAGTATCTGAACGCGCCGCATCTCGCGCCCACGCCCTACTCCGTGGGCCAGCGCGGCGCCATCGATGTCCACCTCGCGCGCGAGCGCCTCAAGCGCCACGTGGTCGTTACGCTGCCGTACTTCAATCTCGCGCCCTACGTGCTCGTCAAGTCGGACCTGGTCTTCACGACCACGCGCCTCTTCGCCGACCACTATGCGCGCTTCCTGCCGCTGACGGTCGTGCCCGCTCCGCTCGACTTCCCGCCGATGCAGTACTACCAGTTGTGGCACGAACGCTGTCATTACTCGGACGAAGTACGCTGGTTGCGCAGCCTCATCGCCGAAGCGACGAAGACGCTGATCGACAAGCCTTGAGTCACACGGCCGCACGGTGCTGCGGCCGCCTGAGCGTTTCTACACCCCTGTGCCTTGCGCGCGTGCCTTCCTTAGCGTGCCATCTGCACGAGCTGTGCCGCGAGCCGGTTGTGCTGTTCGATGACCGGCCCAAGCTCCACCGTCTGCAACACGCCCTCCTTCACGACCACGCGACCGCCGATCACGCTCAGCGCGACCTGTGAGGGAGCGCAAAACACGAGCGCCGCGACCGGATCGTGCAGCGCCCCCGCGAAAAGCGGCTGGCGCAAGTCGAACGCCACGAAGTCGGCCGCCATGCCGGGTGCGAGCGCGCCAATGTCGTCGCGGCCCAACACCTGCGCGCCGCCTAGCGTCGCGATTTCGAGCGCTTCGCGCGCCGTCATGGCGTCCGGGCCGAAACCCACGCGCGCAAGCAACATGGCCTGACGCGCCTCAGCCACCATCTGCGCGCCGTCGTTCGACGCCGAGCCGTCCACGCCAAGTCCAACCGGCACGCCAGCGAGCCGCATCTTTTTCACGGGCGCGATACCCGAGGCGAGCCGCATGTTCGAGCACGGGCAATGCGCGACGCCCGTGCCGGTGCGGCCGAACAAACCGATGCCGTGGTCGTCGAGTTGTACACAATGCGCATGCCATACGTCGCGGCCCACCCAGCCGAGGTCCTCGGCATATTCGGCGGGCGTCATGCCGAACTTTTCGCGGCTGTAAGCAATGTCGTTCACGTTCTCGGCGAGATGCGTGTGCATCGACACGCCGTAATGCCGTGCGAGCACCGCCGATTCGCGCATCAGGTCGCGGCTCACCGAAAACGGCGAGCATGGCGCCACGACGACGCGCAGCATCGCGTACCGGCCCTCGTCGTGATACGTCTCGATGAGACGTTGCGTGTCAGCGAGAATCGCGTCTTCGCGCTCGACCACGGAATCGGGCGGCAGGCCGCCGTCCTTCTGGCCCACGCTCATGCTGCCGCGGCTCGCATGAAAGCGCATGCCGATGCGTTGCGCGGCGCGAATGCTGTCGTCCAGGCGGCTGCCGTTCGGATAGATGTACAGATGGTCGCTGGACGTCGTGCAGCCCGAGAGCAGCAGTTCCGCCATCGCCGTGAGCGTGGAAACTTCGATCATCTCGGGCGTGAGGTTCGCCCACACCTTGTAGAGATTGGTGAGCCAGCCGAACAGTTCGGCGTCCTGCGCGGCCGGCACGGCCCGCGTGAGGCTCTGGTACATGTGGTGGTGCGTGTTGACGAGCCCAGGCGTCACGAGGTGGCCGCTGGCGTCGATCACCTCGTCGGCCGTCGCGGGCAATTCCGCCGTCGGCCCGACCGCGACGATGCGGTTGCCTTCGACATAGAGGCCGCCGCCGCGGATCTCGCGGCGTGCGCCGTCCATCGTCACCAGCATGTCGGCGTTTTTCACCAGCAAGGTCTTGCCGGCGTTTTGCGGGCCCTGGCCCTGCGCGAGTGTGCGTTCCATCGTCCTTGTTCGCTCCGTTGTCGTGCCGGCGCAAGCCTTTTCGCTCGCGCCAGCGTGTGAACCAGACGTCCTCGCCTCACCCGCCGGCCTCGCCCGTCGCCCAGGCGCCCGGTGCCGACGCGTCCCGACGAGGACGCCGCTGGCCCGGTTACCCGGCGTCCACCGCCGTCTTCGGGACGCGCAGCACGCGCTGCGCATGGCCTCTACGATCCGCAACCAAAATAGTCATGGCAATTCGCGCCGCTGCGATACCCACATTTACACCACGCATATAAAGGTCGATTTTTGGCGTCGCTACGATGCAAACAAAGGACGCTTCAATCCAGGGCGCGATGAGCGACTGCACCCACGCGGCACCCAGGGCGTACCCTCATGCGCGAAGATTTATCTTTCCTATCGCTCGCGCGCGCCGGGGGCGATCGTTCTTAAAATGCGTTCACGGCGCTCGCTTCGATCCGCCGACGGGTATGTAGCCACTGACGTGGAGCCTCGATCCGCCGCAATGCATCATGGGATCGAGAGCTGCCGCTGAAACCTCGCAATCGCACCAGGCACTCACAAGGAAAACTGCGAATGGGCAAGCTGACTACCCACGTGCTCGACACCGCGAACGGCCGTCCCGGCGCTGGCATCAAGGTCGAGCTCTTTGCGCTCTCGGGCGACGCGCGCCGCGCGCTCAAGACCGTGACCACCAATGACGACGGCCGCTGCGACGCGCCGCTGCTCGAAGGCGAAGCGCTCGCCAAAGGCGAATACGAACTCGTGTTCCACGCTGGCGACTATTTCGCCGCCCTCGGCGCGAACGTGCCCGAGCCGCGTTTCGTCGACCGTGTGGTGCTGCGCTTCGGCATCGCCGACGCCACCTCGCACTACCACGTGCCGCTACTCGTTTCGCCGTGGTCGTACAGCACCTATCGGGGTAGCTAGGCGACAACTGAACGGCCACTGCAACAGATTCTCATAGGGTATTCCGGGCGAGATTCAAACCCGGTTCAACGAACCCAAGGTCATACGAACAACAACGGCGGCGCGGCGGCGCTTGGGTCGTCCAGCGGCCCGGGAGCTGCACGGCGCGCTCTTACCCCGCAGTTAGCGCGTGCAAACAGACGCGCGCGCAATGCATCAGGACTGGAGACGTTTCATGGAAGGCTTTATTACCGACTGGCTGAACCTCGCGCTGCGCTGGTTCCACGTCATCGCGGCGATCGCCTGGATTGGCGAGTCGTTCTATTTCGTCGCGCTCGACAACAGCCTCAAACCGCCCACGGACCCGAACCAGCGCCGCCGCGGCGTGTTCGGCGAACTGTGGCACGTACACGGCGGCGGCTTCTACAACATGCAGAAGTACACCGTTGCGCCGCCTGAAATGCCCGACGACCTTCACTGGTCGAAATGGCCGTCGTACACCACGTGGCTCTCGGGAGCGTCGCTCTTCACGGTGCTGTACCTGATGGCGCCGAACACGTATCTCATTGACAAAAACGTGCTCGACATGGGTCCGGTGGTGGCGATCTTCTCGGCGCTCGGCTTCCTCGCTGCGGGCTGGATCGTCTATGACTCGCTGTGCCGCGTGCTCGGTACGAAGGACAAGCTGCTCGGCGTATGCGTGGGCATCTATGTCGTGATCGCGGCCTACCTCGCCTGCCATATCTTCTCGGGCCGCGCCGCGTACCTCATCATGGGCGCCATGCTCGCGACGATCATGTCGGCGAATGTGTTCTTCGTCATCATCCCCGGCCAGCGCAAGATGGTCGCCGCGATGCTCAAGGGCGAAGTGCCGAACCCGATCTACGGCAAGCGCGGCAAGCAGCGTTCGGTGCACAACACGTATTTCACGCTGCCCGTGGTGTTCGCGATGCTGTCGAATCACTACGCGATGACCTACGCTCACGCATACAACTGGGCCGTGCTCGTGGTCATCATGCTGGCCGGCGCGCTGATTCGCCAGTTCTTCGTGATGCGCCACCGTGGCCAGCAGCTCTGGTATCTGCCGATCGGCGGCGTGGCACTGATGTTTGTCGCGCTGGTGTGGACGCTGCCGCGCCCGGTCGTGCCGCAAGCCGAGGCCGCGAACGCACCGCAGGTCAAGGTTGCCGATATTCAGCCGATCCTCCAGCAACGCTGCGCGTCCTGTCACTCGGCCCAACCGACGTTGATGGGCGCCGCGCCGGCCGGCGTGATGTTCGATACGCCCGACGAAATTTCGCAGAATGCGCAGCGGCTGTATCAGCAAGCTGTGACGCTCAAGGCGATGCCGCTTGGCAACGTCACGCACATGACCGACGACGAGCGGCAGAAGATTGCGGCGTGGTTCCAGGGGGGCGCAAAACAGTAATCCGCTAATAGCCCTTTGGCCAGGTAGAAAGCCCGAAGCACTTTGTGCTTCGGGCTTTTTCTTTTTGCTTGGGATAGGCGATGAGTTTTTTCACACATCATTTAAGATATTTCTCTGTTTACCAATCTAATGACGCCAATAAGCGAGAATCCGGAGCACTGAGATTCAAAACATCGCATAGCCACGCCTCCATCTCGCGACGCATTTTCTCGCTCACACTGAGAGAAATGCCACGTCCGCACCCGCATCCCGACCGGCCAATTTGTACTGCCACGTCAGCCATCCTGGCTACTCAATCGCTCCCGATCGCTTTTTAAGACTTCTCTTATACCACCCTATTTCCATTATTAATAAAGTGCGAAGGATTTTCTGTCACGGCGATTACTAATGGAATAAAAAAATACCAGCGTATGTCCTCGTGACTGAAAATCGACGCAATTATCTTGAGTGACGGTTAGCCACATCATTCGAGTTCGGCTACCGCGCATCTGAGACAACGTCGTCGAGAAAGTACGTTCTCCCCCATTCAATTAAATCAGGATAACGAATGAAAAAGACCTATAGATCAGTCTGGAACGAGTCCACGGGGACGTGGGTTGCCGCGCAAGAAAAAGCTACTGCGTCGGGAAAAGGGACGACGCGAACTCGTGCCATTATTGCCGTAGGGAGTGCCAGCGTCGGTGCCGCAAGTTTCCTGGTCCCTGCTACAGCGTGGGCAGACTTCTGCGCGGCCCACGCGGGGCAACTCTATAACTATACAGCCACCGGGGTTGCCAGTAACTGCAACGCGTGGATAAGCACGGGATTGGTTGGCGGTGGAGTCGTCGGGAAGAGCTATTTTGACGCCATGGGCGTTGGCTATACGCAAATCGTTTCAGACGGGACGCAGAGGAAGATCTTCCTTTCACCGGGGAACCCAAGCTCAAACAATACTATGGGCTACTACGCAACGCTTTCCAGTGCTGCGACTGGTGTCCTGTTTTCTGGGCTCAATCCTGGCCTGGCATCGGCGGATGCTGTCAATGTGAGCCAACTCAAGCCACTCGTTACTGCCCTTGGCGGCGGCACATCGTTCAATGCCAGCACCGGCGCCGTCACAGGACCGACTTACGTCGTCGCAGGGACGCCGTATCACGACGTAGGTTCGGCCCTTGATGCGTTGAACAAAAGCGCTTCGAATCCGGACGTGGTCCTCTACGATTCCTCCACGCACGACTCCGTGACGCTACGCGGCGCGGGTTCGACTACGCCGGTGGCACTGCGTAACGTGGCGAAAGGCGCCGTAACGGCTTCGAGCACCGATGCGGTCAACGGCGCGCAGCTTTACGATGTCAAGCAAGAAATCGACAATAAGGCAACGCACTACGTCGGGATCAATAGCGATCCCGGCCAAGGCAACTACAACGGCGAAGGCGCGACCGGAACCAACGCAATAGCCATTGGAGCCAACACTACAGCGGCGGGCGCTCAGTCCACTGCGTTCGGAGCAGGTGCATACGCTGCAGGCGACGCGCTTGCCGCCGGTGCAGGCGCTCAAGCCTTCAGCGGGTCCGTCGCTTTAGGGGCCAAGGCGCTCGCTCAGTGGGACAACTCAATCGCCATTGGCAACGGGGCGTCAGTGGGTGGCTCGAACACCGTCGCAATCGGCAGCGCAGCCGTCAGCAACTTCGCGGGCGATGTTGCCCTTGGCGCGAACTCGACGACCGATGTCGCAGTCGCCACGCCAGGCACCACGATCCGTGGCGCCAACTATACGTTCGCCGGCAGCACGCCATTGAGCACCGTCAGCGTAGGGAGTGCGGGCCAGGAGCGGACGATTACGAACGTGGCGGCTGGCCAGTTGACCGCAAGTTCAACCGACGCCGTGAACGGTTCGCAACTCTTCGCTACGAACCAGGCGATCAGCAAGCTTACGTACATCGACGCTTTCGGCTCGGGTACGCCTGCACAGTCGAGCAGCCTCAACTCGGTCGCACTGGGCTTTGGTTCGGTCGCGGACGCACCTCGTACGATCTCCGTGGGTAACTCGGCGACGGGCCTTCTCCGTAAGATCACGAACGTGGCGACGGGCCAGGCGGAAACCGACGCAGTCAATCTCGGCCAGGTGGAGGCCTTGCTTGGCATCAAGCCAACAGATACCGTCAGTCTCAGTTCCCGGCTAAGCGCGAACACGTCTGCGATCGCAACGCTCGATGCCAGACTGCTTGCTGCCGCAGCCCCGAACAGTTCTACCGGTGCGCTGGACGGTGCCACCACGACAGATACCGACGCCCTTCATTACGACTCAGCGGCGCACGACATCGTGACACTGAGCAGCGCCAGTGGCGGCAACGTTCAGCTGACTGGACTGCAGAACGCGGCGCTCGATCTCAGCAGCACTGACGCCGTGACCGGCCAGCAGCTCTTTGCGACCAACCAGCAACTCAACAACCTGAGCCAGGCAGTGCAGAACATCAACATCACCGGCTCGACTGCAGTCGGCGCGAACACCACGAGCGGTGCGGCCGCCGCGGCGGGCACGCAGTCGGTCGCCGTGGGCGGCGGCGCCACGGCAACGGGCAACAACACGACCGCCATCGGCGACATGGCCAATGCATCGGCAAAGAACGCAGTGGCGCTTGGCGCGAACTCAGTCGCAGATCGCGAAAACTCGGTTTCCGTAGGCGCGGCGGGTTCGGAGCGCCAGATCGTCAACGTCGCGGCGGGCACGCAAGGCACGGATGCGGTCAACCTGAACCAGTTGAACAATGCGATAACGCAGCAATCGAACGGGTTCAACCAGCAGATCGGCAATCTTCAGAACTCGATCAATACCGTTTCGAAGAACGCCTACGCGGGCGTGGCGGCGGCAATGGCCATGCCTAACCTCACGCCTTCTGGACCAGGTCGCACAGTGGTCGCGGCCGGTGGCGGCTACTACATGGGCGGCAGCGCGGCCGCGGTTGGCGTGACGTATCGCTCGGCAAACATGCACTGGCTGGTCAACGGCGGCGTGTCGCTTACGAGTACCGGCAACATGGCTGCGCGCACACAGGTCGGGTACGAGTTCTAACCCACGTCGAACTGGCACCGCGCTCACGCACAGCGACACATACGAAAAAGCCACGGCCGAGGCCGTGGCTTTCCTTTGTTTTCGATCTGCAACGCGTCCGAGCGTCACCGCATCGCGGCTTTCATCGCCTCGTGCGTCAACCACAGCGACTCCGCCAGATCCTGCTCGTTGAGATTGAGCCCGTCACCGCCGCGATCGACGACGATGAAATCGCTCACCTCGTCCAACGCGATCAGCGGATGATGCCAAACGCCCTTCGCGTAATTCACGCCCTGCCAGCCGCGCGAAACGAACGCGCGAATCTGCGTGACTTCCAGATCGCCGGCGGGCGCGACCACTACGAGATACCGCTTGTCATTGAGCGGCACGAACGCCTGACTGCCCAGCGGATGCCGTTCGAGCATCTTCACTTCGAACGGCAGCTCGCGCGGCTGCCCGCGAAACAGATTCACGAGCGTGCGGCCGCCTTCGTCGGTCACGTCCACTTTCGCGAGGTCGTGATAGCGGATCGTGGTACCGAGATTGATCGGTATTTGCTTGGCGCCTGCAAGCTCGATCACGTCGCCGAACGGCGCGAACGCCTCGCGCGTGAGCGGCTCGATGGTCAGCGTCGTTCTTGTTTCACTCATGATGGCCTCGTCAGCAAATCACGCGAGCGTGCCCCACAGGCGCACGCGCGAAACGCCGCCATCGGGGAAGATGTTGAAGCGCACGTGCGTAACCGGGCCGAGCGCCGCGAGTTCGCTTTCATAGTAGTGCTGCTTGTCCATCTGCAGCTTCTGCTCGCCGAGCAGCACCGGCCAGAACATGGCCTGGGTCACGAGCGAGCTGTCCGTGCCGCCTACCACGCGCGCGGCCTGGAACGAACAGCGGTCGGGGTAGTTGCCCTTGAAGTGCGCCGTATCGACTTCGATCTTCTTGATGATGCCAGGCTGCGCGAGCGCGATGATCGCCCAGTCATTGCCAGGTTCGCGGCGGCGGCGCGTTTCCCAGCCGTCGCCCATGTTCACGCCGCGACCCGGCATGAGCAGCGTGGAGGCCATGCCAAAGTGCTGGTTGTTCGCGCCAACGAGGTACGCACCGTTTTCCATCGCCGCCAGGTCGAACAGTTCGCTGCGGCTCGCACCCGCCCAGTCCACCTGCGGCTGACCATACACGCGCAGACGCGCAATGCCGCCATCGGGATAGATATTCACGCGCAGGTGCGTGTACGGCTTGTCGCTCGATACTTCCACGTAGTGGTGGCTATTGCCGTTCAGCGAGGTCGAGGGGACGATTTCCGTCCATTGCGTCGCGGCTGTGGGTGCGCCGTCCACCACATACGCGCCTTCCACCGAAGCCGCCGGCGGATAGTTGCCGGTGAAATGGCTCGTGTCGATATCGAGACCCTTGATGACGCCAGGCCGTGCGAGCTTCACGACACACCAGTCATAGCCGGTCGTGCGTTTGCGGCGCGTTTCCCAGCCGTCCATCCACTTGCCGTGTTCGTCGTACTTGCCCGGAATGAAGACAGCCGGCTCCGGATTGAGCATGCGATCCTTCGGCGCGAAGAAGTCGTCGCTCGCCTCGAGCGCCTGCGCGCCCAGGCGCGGGTCCGCGAGATTCACGAAGCGGCGCGTGAAATCAGGGGCGTTGGGGTCGAGAGTCGGGAGTGCCATCGTTGTCTTCCTTCGTGTCTTTTCTGTAGATCAAAACGGCGCTGCGCCCTCGCGCGAAAAACCGGTGGGCGCATCGCCACGTTACGCGTCGATCAGTTCATCCAGCCTGAAGCGCGCAATGCGGTAAATCTGGTCGAGGCTCGCGCGCAGTTCGTCGGCGCGGCTGTTGTTCACGCGCGCCTCGAAGTTCGCGATGATGCCGTGGCGGTCATAACCGCGCACCGCAAGAATGAATGGGAATCCGAACTTCTCGCGATACGCGCCGTTGAGCGCGAGGAGCTTGTCGAACTCTTCCTGCGTGCACTGATTCAGGCCCGCGCCGCTTTGCTCGCGCGTGGATTCGGCGGTCAGCTCGCCGCGTACGGCGGCCTTGCCCGCAAGCTCCGGGTGGGCGTTGATGAGCGCAAGCTGCCTGACCTCGCCCGAGGTTTCGACTGCCTGCGACATGGTGCGATGCAGCGCGTCGATGCTTGCAAACGGGCGTTGCTGCGCGGCCGCTTCGGCCACCCAGGGCGAGTGCTCGAAGATGCCCGAAAGCGCCGCCACGAAGGCGTCGGCCGAGGCGTGATTCAGCTGTTCGAGGGTGTAGTGCATTGCCTTCATGCGGCGGCCCCGCGGTGGTCGTTCTGTTGCGGTTGATAGGGATGATGCTCGCGCCAATGGCGCGCGATGTCCACGCGGCGCGTGACCCACACACGCTCATGTTTTTCGATGTGATCGAGAAAGCGCTGCAGCGCGCGAAGACGCCCAGGGCGCCCGAGCAGGCGGCAGTGCATGCCGATCGAGAGCATTTTCGGGGCTTCGTCGCCTTCTTCGTAGAGCACGTCGAATGCGTCGCGCAAGTAGGTGAAGAAGTGGTCCGCCGTGTTGAAGCCCTGGGGCGACGCGAAGCGCATGTCGTTCGTGTCGAGCGTGTAAGGCACGATCAGTTGCGGCACCGTCTTGCCACCCGTGACTTGCACGTCCATCCAGAAAGGCAGGTCGTCGCCGTAGTAATCGGAGTCGTAGAGGAAGCCGCCATACTCGGCCACGAGGCGATGCGTGTTCGGGCTGTCGCGGCCCGTGTACCACCCCAGCGGACGCACGCCTGTCACGCGCTCGATCGCTTCCATGCCGAGCTTCATGTGCTCGGCCTCCCGGGCGGGCGAGACGTCCTGGTAATGAATCCAGCGGTAGCCGTGGCACGCGATCTCATGGCCCAGCTCGACGAACGCGCGCGCGACTTCGGGATGACGCTCGATCGCCATGCCCACGCCGAACACGGTGAGGGGCAGGCCGCGCTTTTCGAATTCGCGCAGGATGCGCCACACGCCCGCGCGCGAGCCATATTCGTAGATTGACTCCATGCTCATGTGGCGCGCGGGATACGCTGCGGCGCCCACGATTTCGGAGAGGAACTGCTCGGAGCCGGGGTCGCCGTGCAGCACGCAGTTTTCGCCGCCCTCTTCGTAGTTGAGCACGAACTGCACCGCGACGCGAGCCTGGCCGGGCCAGTTGGCCTGCACCGGATACCGGCCATAACCGATCAGATCGCGGGGATATTGGGGATCGAGTGGCATGCTGGTCGAATCAATCGAATAAAGAGGATGAAACGAAATATCCACGGGACGGCGAGGCGCCGTGAAGCGGCCGCCGGCGCTGCTTTGCAAGGCCTGGCGGACGGTCCGCGCAACCTGCTTACAGGACCGGTTCAGTGTAGCGAAATCACCCGGACGCGCCCATACGCACGCTCAGATAGTGCGGGTCAAGCGAGGTGTATGTGGCCGCCCGATCTGCCGGACAGATGGGCGGCCACAGGGCTCGCGCGCGTTGCGCGTTTACCCGTAGCGCAGTGGCCGCACGGGCGGCGGCGTTTCCGTGACGGCTGCGGGATTGCTCGGGCTGAAACGCGCGAAATCACCGTCGTAACGCTTGGTGAGCGGTCGCGCGAAGTCGCCCCGCTTGGCGGTCGTGAGGCGCAACGCGACGAGCGCCTCCACCCATTTCACGGCGGCCGTCACACCGTCGATCACGGGTACGCCCAGCGCATCCTCCACCTGTGCGCACAGGCTCGTCATGCCTGCGCAACCCAGCACGATGGCGTCCGCGCCATCTTCTTCGAGCGCGCGGCGGCACTCTTCGACGATCGCACGGCGCGCGGCCGATCCCGGCTCATCGAGTTCGAGCACGGCCACGTCGATTGCACGCACGTTGCGGCAAAAACGCGTCATGCCATAGCGCTCCGCGAGATGCCAGGCCATTGCGCGGGTGCGCGAAAGCGTCGTCACGACCGAGAAGCCAGGCGCGAGCACGCTCGCCGCATGCATCGCGGCTTCCGCGATGCCCACGACGGGCCCGCGAGCCAACTCACGCGCCGCGTAAAGGCCAGGGTCGCCAAAGCACGCGATCACGTAGCCGTCGAAGCCTTCGCGCTCGCCTGCCTCCACTTCGGCGAGCAGGCCAGGTGTGGCGAGCGCCTCGTCGTAATAGCCTTCGATTGACGGCGGCCCCATCGTCGGGCTCACCGCCACGACCTCCGTGCCCGGTGCGATCACGGCACGCGCGCACTGCTCCATCGCGGCGGTCATGCGCTGCGTGGTATTCGGATTGATCAATTTGATGCGCATTTCGATTCCTTCGTCGATGCCTGGTTTTGCACGCCGCTCATGCCTTTGCGCGAGCGCGTTCGCCCATCGTGAGCGCGCGATAGAACAACGCGCTGAGCGCGGCGCCAATGAACCACGAGAAGTTCGCTGCGCCGCCGAGCGACGGCACCATCACGCAGAGAATCGCGATCACCGCTGCCGGCAGCAAGGCCGACACCGCGCGCCAGTTCACGCCGTTGCGATACCAGTACGCCCCCTTCGGGGACACCGTGTAGAGATCATCCACGGCAAGACGTCCACGCTTCACGAGATAGAAGTCGACGATCAGGACACCATACAAAGGCCCGATGAAGGCGCCGAGTATGTCGAGCGTGTAGTGAATCACAGCCGGGTTGTTGAACAGATTCCACGGCGTGATGAAGATCGAGGCCACGGCGGCGAGCATGCCACCCGCACGCCAGCTGATGAGCCGCGGCGCGACGTTGGAAAAGTCGAACGCGGGCGAAACGAAGTTCGCGACGATGTTGATGCCGATGGTCGCAATCGTGAACGTGAGTGCGCCGAGAATCACAGCGGTGGGATGATCGATGCGGCCGACCGTTTCGACGGGATCGGTAATCAGTTCTCCGAACACAGGAAGTGTTGCCGAAGTCGTGATGACCGTGACGAGCGAGAATGCGAGGAAGTTGACCGGCAGCCCCCAGAAGTTGCCCTTGTGAACGCTCTTGAGCGACTTGCCGTAGCGCGAGAAGTCACCGAAATTGAGCATCGGCCCCGAGAAATACGACACCACGAGCGAGATTGCCGTGATCATCACGGGAATCACTTCGGCGCCGTGATACTTCACGCCACCGAGATTCAGGCCGATGTTGTGCCAGCCCGCGCGATACACCATGTAGCCCGCGAGCGCGAACATCACGACATAAACCGCCGGGCCCGCGAAGTCGATGAACTTCTTGATGGTCTCCATGCCGTTCCAGAACACCAGGGCCTGAAGTACCCAAAGCGTCATGAAGCCGGCCCAGCCGACTGCGGAAAGCCCGAGCATGCCGTGCTTGTGCACGTCGGCATAAGGCATGAGTTGAGGCACGAACTTGAGCACGACAATCACGAGCGCGCTCGAAGCGAGATAGGTCTGGATGCCGTACCACGCCACGGCGATGAGGCCGCGAATCACAGCGGGAATATTGGCGCCGAGCACGCCGAAGGTGCCGCGACAGGCCACCGGATACGGCACGCCGTGACGCTGGCTGGGCCGCGCGATCAGGTTGCAGAGCACGTTGACGATGGAGATGCCGACGATCAGCGCTACGAGCACTTGCCAGCTCGTGAGGCCAAGCGCGAAGAGGCTCCCCGCGAACACATAGCCGCCGACGCTGTGCACGTCGGACATCCAGAACGCGAAGATGTTGTACGCGCCCCAGGTCTGCTCCTTGAGCGGAGCGAGGTCGTGGTTGTAGAGCCGCTCGCTGTAGCCGGCCGGCAAGCGCAGGTTTTCTGCGGACTCGCTGCTTTCGCCAGATTCGAAGTTGGGCACTGCCGGACTGCCAGGTGACACGCTGAACTGAGCCATGATCCGCTCCTTGGATGGATATGCCGACGGAAAAAAGACGCCTGAACGCCTCGAAACGCGTGCGTACCGCCGCTGGACGCGGCCGCCGCGATATCCCCGAATGGTCTGGCCTTGGCAGGCGCTGCGCCGGTCGCCGCTTGCGGGCGCCCTGTAACGCTTTGCCTGTTCTAGCCGTACGCATGCACTGCATGCGCCCCACTCCATCCTTTTCAGCCGCGACGGCCACGGTTCGTCGTGGGCCGCCGCGTTTTACTGCAATCCGTATGTATGCCGCCTCGGAAGCGGGTCAGCGTGCGAGCGAAGTCGACTCGCGAGCGCTGAACACTTCCTGCAGATCGACCGAAACGCCCGCCGGCCGGTCGAGCATCCTGAGCTCGACACCCTGCAAATGGCGCACCATGAGGTCGACTGCCTCTTTCTCGTCTCCGGCTTCGAGCGCCGCGAGAATCGCCTCGTGGTCGTCAAATGAACACGGGCTGCGTCCCGGAGATTCGTAGAGCGCTGAAATCAATGTCGAACGCGCCACGAGTCCGTTGAGGCAATCGCACAGAACCGTATTGCCGGTGAGCGTGGCGAGCGACGTATGGAACTCGCCCGAAAGCCGGATCCATGTCGGGAAGTCGCGCCCTTCAAAAGCCTTGCGCTCGCGCCGGATCGTCTCGCCGATGGTCTTCAGCCGACGGTTGCCGTGCTGCGCGCTACAGATGCGCCCCACCACTGCCAACTCGATGATCCGCCGCATTTCAAACACCTCGTGCACTTCCTGCAGCGTCGGGCTTGCGACGAACGCGCCACGATTGGGCTCCAGATCCACGAGATGGTCTTTCGCGAGCAGCGCGAGCGCCTGGCGGATCGGGCCGCGCTTCACGCCGAATACTTCGCACAACTGTGCTTCCGTCAATTTCGCGCCTGGCGGCAGCCGGTGCTCGAGAATCGCTGCGCGGATTCGCGCGGCGATTGCTTCGGGCTTCATGCCGGTTGCCTCGGCGTCGATATCGGTCTTTCGCATGGCTCGGATCTCTATGTTGGGTATCCTAGGTTGGACATAAATATTGTCAACAATTTTTTTGGCGAACCTGGGGAAGTTCCCCACGTGCGCGCCGGCTGCTACATGCCTCTTCTCGGTGAAACACGCTTTATTTCGGGGAATTCAGCACCTGCATGGTGATTCGTCGCCCCAATTCGGCCACAGTTTTTGTCAACAATTTTGAGAGGAAGCGTTGAAGTGAACATGGTCTGGCGCCGTTTGGAACTGACCGTTAGTTGCATAAGATTCCATAAAAAAAGCGCCCGAAAGCGC
Source organism: Paraburkholderia flagellata (assembly GCF_021390645.1). GTDB lineage: Bacteria > Pseudomonadota > Gammaproteobacteria > Burkholderiales > Burkholderiaceae > Paraburkholderia > Paraburkholderia flagellata. The sequence goes on along the minus strand of NZ_JAJEJT010000001.1, from coordinate 1,473,642 downwards.
TTCTGTACTAGTGCAGATCAACTCAGATGCGGGTAGTCGCTCACGGTCAGCTCGAAGCCATGTGCGGTGGTGTTCAATTCTGCCGGCGCGCCCATCGGCAACGTGACCATATCGGGGATATGGCCGAACGGCAGGCCCGTCACCACCGGAATGCCAACCACGGAGCGCACCTGCTCCACCATTTCACGCAGATCGTAGCCGTTGTCGTAATCGAACTGCTTGTGGCCCGTGAAGTCGCCCAGCACCAGTGCTTGCTGGCGCGCAAGAATGCCTGCCAGGTGCAACTGATAAATCATGCGCTCCACGCGGAACGGCTGCTCGTTCACGTCTTCGACGAACAGGATGCCGCCCTCGACAGGCGGCAGATAAGGCGTGCCGATGAGCGAAGTCAGCACCGCCAGATTGCCGCCCCAGAGCGTGCCCGAAACATTCGTCGATTGAGCCTGGGGCGCATTCACCTTGAACGTGTAACTCGGCTTCGAAAGCGTGTCCCAGAAGTGATGCATCGTGAAGCTGCTCAGACTTTCGGCGCCGAAGTCGCTGCAGAGCATCGGACCGCCGAACGTCGTGAGCCCGGCGCGCGCGAGCAACGCGAGCTGAATGGCCGTGAAGTCGCTATGCCCCACGAACGCAATGGGCTGGTCCGTCAAACGCCGCTGCAGTCCGTCGTAATCGAGACCGTGCAGGATGCGCACCGCGCCGTAGCCCCCGCGCACGGCGAGCACGATGTCCGGCAAGTCGCGCGACGGATCGGCCAGGCGGTTCAGTTCGGCCGCGCGCTGGCCATCGGTGCCGGCAAAGCGCTGATAGCGCCGCTCGGTCGCCTGCACGCCACCGACGTGATGGCCCTGCGCCCGCAACCGGGCAAGCCCACGGTGCACCGCTTCCGAATCGTGCGGATAACCAGACGGTGCGATCAGTTCGATGGTGCGATGAATGGTCATGTCGAATTCGATTCAACCGTGAGATTCAATCCGCGGTTTCGTTCGGACCGGCAACGCCGGTTCCTCCCTGCGTTTCCTCGGCCTGTGCCCGGGCCGCACGGCGCGCTTCCCGGCTCGCGCGGCGACGGTCGGCGAAGAACGCGCGCAGTGCCTCGCCACACTCATCCGCCAGCACTCCGCCGGACACGCTCGTATGGTGATTCAGTTGCTCGTTGGCAAAGGCATCGACCACGCTGCCACATGCGCCGGTTTTCGGATCATGCGCGCCGAACACCACACGTGCGATACGCGCGTGCATGATCGCGCCGGCGCACATCAGGCACGGTTCAAGGGTCACATAGAGTTCGCAGCCGGGCAAGCGGTAGTTACCCAGCGCGTGCGCGCCCGCTCGCAACGCCGCCATTTCCGCATGCGCGGAGGGATCGTGCGCACCGATCGGGTGATTGAAGCCCGAGGCAATCACTTCGTCACCGCGCACGAGCACCGCGCCCACGGGCACTTCGCCGGCGGAGCGCGCCTCTTCGGCGGCGGCCTGCGCGAGGCGCATGAAATGCTTGTCGCGCTCGGAGACGGGATTGGGCTGTGAAGCGGTTTGTGAATCGGCCCCGCAGGCCGTCATGAGCGCATCGGCGGCATCCCGACCGGCAGCCGGGTGCGCCTCATCGCTTTCGCCGCCAGGGGCGTGTGGCTGGACGGGAGAGCCCGTCACGCGGCCCCCGCCGAGAGCGCCGGGTGGCCGGGCTCGCCAGCCGCGCGTTCCGACAAACGCTCCGCAATGCGGCGGCGATATTCGTGCGGCACGACCATCGGGCCGCCACGCAAGGATTCGAGCGCCATGTCGAGCGCGAGCATGCGCGCGCGCAGACGGCATTGCGCGGCCTTGTCGCCCACAGTGGCGAGGTCGTCTTCGAGGTCGCGCAAGGCTCGCAGCTGTTCGACTGCGGGCGGCACGAACCCCGCGTTCTTCAGGATGCGGTGGGCTATGCGCACTTCTTCGGGCACGAGCAGGTCGTCGTCGAGCGCCTGTGGCGCACCGGCGCCGGGCAGGTCGTCGAGGTCACCGCGCGCGGCTGCGGCGGCAATCCGTTGTTCGACGAGGGCATCAAGCAATTTCATCAGCAATCCACTACGTTGCGGCTCACGCATTCTATCAGGGTAAGACCTGGAAGACCGTGCGCGGCTGCCATGTGTGTCATCTACTCCTTACGGCTTGACAGACTGACGGTTTGATGCGGGATGAGTACGCGCAGACGACGAAACCTGGAATTATCTGATGGTGGGTGCCGGCGGCCGAGGCGTATGGTTAAGCGCTTAGACCCACCATGCCGTCCTTGTGGCCGCCCTCCTTTACGCTTTCGATGATGAAACAACACGTCCACCTCGAACGACCCGCCATGCGACAACTTCGCCTCGCCGCCCTCTGCCTGCTGCTCACCGCCAGCCTTTCAGGCTGCGGCGTGTTCTGCGGGGCCGCGGGCGGCAGCGGCGGTGGTATTGCCGGTGGATGCGGCACCGGCATGCGATTCTGACCGCCAGAAGCGAAAACGCCGCTGGAGCGCCCGGCTTGTACCGGCACCCCAGCGGCGCTAGAAGGATTTCCGGGCGTCCTTCCCCGGCCTCAGTCCTTCATCACCTTGCCGACCGCGTCGACCACAACGCTCACGTTCTTCTCATTCAGGCCGGCCACGCACATCCGGCCCGAGCGCAGGATATACACGCCGAATTCTTCCTTCAGGCGCTCGACCTGCTTCTCGCTCAAGCCCGTGTAAGTGAACATGCCGCGCTGCTTCACGTAGCGCGCGAGCGCTGCTTCGCCCGCATGCGCACGCAGGCCGTCGTGAATCGCCACGCGCATGCGCGCAATGCGTTCGCACATCGCAGCGAGTTCCTGTTCCCACGACGCCTTGAGTTCCGGCGTGCTCAACACGCGCGTGACGATCTTCGCGCCATGAGTCGGCGGATTGCTGTAGTTCGCGCGCACCGAGCCCGTGAGCTGCCCGAGCACACGGTCGGCGGCCGCCGCGTCTTCGCAGATCACGTGCAGGCCGCCGCAACGCTCGCCGTAGAGCGAAAAGTTCTTCGAGAACGAATTCGCCACCAGCGCCGGTACGCCGCGGCGCGAGAGTTCGCGCACCGCGAACGCGTCGTCCTCGAGGCCCGCGCCGAAGCCCTGATACGCCATATCGACGAACGGCAGCAGGTCGCGCTTTTGCAGCACGTCGATCAGTCGCTCCCACTGCGCGCGATCCAGATCGACGCCCGTCGGATTGTGGCAGCACGCGTGCAGCAACACGACGCTCTTCGCCGGCAGCGCGTCGATGGCCGAGAGCATCGCCTCGAACTTCAGGCCGCCCGTCACCTCGTCGTAGTACGGGTACGTGTTCACCGTGAACCCCGCGCGCTCGAAGATAAAGCGGTGGTTCTCCCACGTCGGATCGCTCACCCATACCTGGCTCGTCGCAAAGTAGCGCTTGATGAAATCGGCGCCGACCTTGAGCGCGCCCGAGCCGCCCAGCGTCTGCACGGTCGCGATGCGGCCGGCCGCGCGCGACGGGCAGTCAGCGCCGAACACGAGTGCCTGCACGGCGTCGCGGTACTGCGCGAAACCCGCCATCGGCAGATACGGCTTCGGACCCGGCTCCTCGAGAATCGCCGCCTCGGCCTTGTGAACGGCCTTCATGACGGGCAGACGGCCTTCGTCGTCGAAGTAGATGCCAATGCTCAGATTGACCTTGTTCTGCCGCGGGTCCTTCTGAAAGTTCTCGTTGAGCGAGAGGATCGGGTCGCCGGGGTAGGCATCGATGTGTTCGAACATGCTGTTTAACTCTCTGGACGAAATTCGGGACGAATATCAGCGCTTACGGAGCCGGCACGCCACTTTGAAGCGCCGGCGCCGACTTGCGGCACCACAGGCGGTAGGCGAGCCCAAGCACGCCCAGCCAGACCGGAATCAGGTATACGGAAATCCGCAGATCCGGGATCAGATACATTACAACGAGAATGCCGCCGAGGAACGCGAGACACACGTAATTCGTCAGCGGATAGCCGAGGCTGCGGAACGTGGTCGTCTGGCCGGTACGCGCCTTCTCGCGGCGGAATTTCAGGTGAATCAGGCTGATCATCGCCCAGTTGATGATGAGCGCGGATACCACGAGACCCATCAGCAGTTCGAACGCCTTGCCCGGCATGAAGTAGTTGATGATCACACAAGCAGCGGTGACGAACGCCGATACGCCGAGCGCCGTCAGCGGAATGCCGCGCCGGCTCACCTTGAGCAGCGCCTTCGGCGCATTGCCCTGCTGCGCGAGGCCGAACAGCATGCGGCTGTTGCAGTACACGCCGCTGTTGTAGACCGAGAGCGCGGCGGTCAGCACGACGAGGTTGAGCACGTTGGCCACGAGGTCGCTGTTCATCGCGTGGAAGATCAGCACGAAGGGGCTGCCGCCAGCCACGACCTTCTGCCACGGATAGAGCGAAAGCAGCACGCCGAGCGCGCCGATGTAGAAAATCAGGATGCGGTAGATCACCTGATTCGTCGCGCGCGGAATGGTGTGCGAGGGATCATCGGCTTCTGCTGCGGTGATGCCGACAAGCTCCAGTCCGCCGAACGAGAACATCACGACGGCCATGGCCATGACGAGACCCGAGACGCCGTGCGGGAAGAAACCGCCGTTGCGCCAGAGGTTCGAAACGCTCGCCTCGGGACCCGCCGAGCCCGACAACAGCAGCCAGCCGCCGAAGGCGATCATGCCGACGATCGCCAGCACCTTGATGATCGCGAACCAGAATTCGAGTTCGCCGTACGACTTGACGCTCGTGAGGTTGATACCGTTGATCACGACGAAGAACACGAGCGCCGAGACCCACGTGGGCAGCGTCGGCCACCAGTAGTGCATGTAGATGCCGACCGCCGAAAGCTCGGCCATGCTCACTAGCACGTAGAGCACCCAGTAGTTCCAGCCGGAGAGAAAGCCCGCGAATGGGCCGAAATACTTGTCGGCGAAGTAGCTGAACGAACCGGCGACGGGCTCGTCCACGACCATCTCGCCCAATTGCCGCATGATGAAGAACGCGATGATCCCGGCAACGCCATAGCCGAGCAGCACCGAAGGGCCGGCAGTCTGAATCGTCTGCGCAATGCCGAGGAACAGGCCCGTGCCGATCGCCCCGCCCAGCGCAATGAGCTGGATGTGGCGATTCTTGAGGCCGCGTTTTAGCTGGCCTGGATTTTCACGCGTGTCGTTTGAAACCATGTCTCTTCCTGTCTCCGACTTATCTGCGCGGGGTCGAGGCATCCGGGTGGGATGCCGGCTCCGCTCCATGAAATAAAATTGCGCACGCAACGTTCTGCGCTGGCGCGCTGCCAGGCTTGGCGGTATTGGCCGCCAGCCCGATCGGGTGCGCCCAGTGTATAGTTGGCGCGGGAAAATATGATTTCATCTCGTACGCAGGCAAACCCTGATTGATACAATTCTCTCTCGCCTCAACCCCATCTCACGCAAGATAAATGCAAAATCTCGCGCTCGACACGATCGACATGCGGCTTCTCGCCGCACTGCAGGAGCACGGCCGCGCTTCGAACCTCGAACTCGCGGCCGCGATCAAGCTCTCGCCCGCGCAGACGTTGCGCCGTCACCGGCGGCTCGAGGAACTCGGCGTGATCCGGCGCTACGAGACGCGCCTCGACGCGCAGGTGCTCGGCTTCGGCGTGGTCGCCTTCATTCAGGTGACGATGGAACGCGGGCACATGCGCGAGCTCATGAAGTTCAAGGAACTCGTCGCGACCTTGCCGCAGGTGCAGGAGTGCTACTCCGTGACTGGCGATATCGACTACGTGCTGAAGGTGGTGGCGCGCGATCTCAAGGCGCTATCCGAATTCCTGCTCGATACGCTGATGCGCGCGCCCGGCGTGAACAGCGTGCAGTCGATCGTCTGCCTCGATGAACTCAAGGGGACGAGTGCGATGCCGCTGGACGCCTGAGACAAATGCGCGGCAGGTCCGTCTGGCGGGTTTTTTCGGCGAAAACGCAATTTTATCTCATCGGCGCCCTTCTGGCGGCGACGCAGGACCGGCTGATGAAATAGTCTTGCTAAAAGCGCCATCGTGCTCTAAAAAACATGCTAGTCAGCATGTCTCCCGGCCGCCCTGGACACTGCAGCGGACGGCTTTACAAGCGCGAGCGCGACAGTCCATGAGTCTTCTTGAGCTCAGAGGCGTTTCCAGGCACTTCGGCGCCATTCAGGCGCTGACCGACGTGACGTTGAGCCTCGAACCCGGCCAGGTAATCGGACTGATGGGCGACAACGGGGCCGGAAAATCGACGCTGGTGAAGGTCATCGCCGGCAACTTCCCGCCCTCCCATGGCGAAGTTCTCATCGACGGCAAGCCCGTCCATTTCAGCCGGCCTGTGGACGCCCGCGCGAAGGGCATCGAGGTCGTGTATCAGGACCTCGCGCTCTGCGACAACCTCACGGCGGCGGCCAATGTCTTTCTCGGGCGCGAGCCGCGCCTCGGCATATGGCCCTTTCGCGTGCTCGATCACGCGGCCATGTACCGGCGCGCCGCCGAGCTTTTCAAGGAACTGAAGTCCGAAACGCGCCCTCGCGATCTCGTCCGGCAGATGTCGGGCGGCCAGCGGCAGGCCGTGGCGATTGCGCGCACGCGTCTTTCCGAGGCGCGGCTCGTGATCATGGACGAACCCACCGCTGCGATCAGCGTGCGCCAGGTGACACAGGTGCTCGAACTCATCAAACGCCTGTCTGAGCACGGCATTGCCGTCATTCTCATCAGTCACCGCATGCCTGACGTTTTCGAGGTCGCCCAGCGCGTAGTTGTCATGCGGCGCGGGCGCAAGGTGGCTGACAAGCAGATCGCTGCGTCCTCGCCGGAGGAAGTCACCGGCCTTATCACCGGAGCCATCGCTGCCGCCTGAAGCCAACCCGCGCGACTGCGTTGCATGGGGCCGCACTAAGCGCTGAAGCGCCAAGTGCGGCCGACAGGAGACCTGAAATTGAACGATGCGCCGCAAAGGCCAAACCCGATGCCGACACTGCTTGACGATCCCCAGTCCGCGAAAACCCACAGCCGCTGGAGTGGACTGCTCGCGAGCCAGGTGTTCTGGGTCGTGCTCGCTACGCTCGTCGCTTGCGTCCTGCTCTCGTTCGTCACCTCGACGTTCGCCACGCCGCAGAATCTCTTCAACGTCACGCGCAACTTCGCCTTCGTCGCCATCGTCGCGCTGGGGATGATGGCCATTATCGTCACCGGCGGCATCGACATTTCGGTCGGCTCGACGATTGCACTGAGCGGCATCGTGCTTGCCGTCACCATGAACGCGGGCTACCCGATCTGGGCCGGCATTGGCCTCGGCCTGCTCACCGCGGGACTAGTCGGCCTCGTCAACGGGCTACTGATCGCGTATCTCAACATGCAGCCTTTCGTCGTAACGCTAGGGATGCTGAGCGTGGGCCGCAGCCTCGCGCTCGTGATCTCCGGCAGCCGGACCATCTTCGAATTCGGACCGGACGGACACAAGCTCCTCGTGCTCGGCGGCGGCAAGACGCTCGGCGTGGCCAATCCCGTGTGGTTCCTGATCGTCCTCGGCGTGCTGTTCTGGTTCGCCTTCGCCTTCACGCGCTGGGGCCGCTACGTGTTCGCGGTGGGCGGCAATCGTCATGCAGCGAATCTCACCGGCGTGCCGGTGCGGCGCGTGCTCTGTTCGGTCTATGTGCTGGGCGGCCTGATGGCGGGCGTCGCGGCGATCCTGGAAGTGGGCTGGCTCGGCGCGGTGACTACGGGACTCGGCACCGGCGACGAACTGCGCGTGATCGCCGCCACGGTGATCGGCGGCACCAATCTCGCGGGCGGCGTGGGCAGCGCCTTCGGCACGATAGTCGGCGCCGCGCTCATCGAAGTGATCCGCAACAGCCTGATCCTGCTCGGCGTCGACTCGTTCTGGCAGGGCACAGTGGTGGGCGGTTTCATTATCATCGCCGTGCTGTTCAACCGGCTCGGCGGCGAGCGGCAAGGAGACTGAACGGATTTCAGGGAGGCGCGGCCGGACTGCACGCGGAACCGCCGGACGCCTGCATCACACATAACGCAAGGTTCCGCAGGAAGCCCAAGTCACGGGCGCGGGCTTTCCTTCCGATGACGAAGACTGTACGAGACACGCGCGCCGCACAACCGGCGCCGAACAGGAGGAAACCATGAAGAAAGCGTGGAAGTATTTCGCTGCGATCGGAGGGCTCGCCATGCTGGCCTCTTCCGCCTACGCAGCCGACAAGACCCTCGCGCTGGTCGTGAAGGGCCTCGACAATCCGTACTTCGACCTCATGCACCAGGGCTGCGACCGGGCAAACAAGGAGCTCAGCAAACAGGGCTACAACTGCTACTACACCGGGCCCGCGACAGCCGCCGACGAAAGCGCCGAAGTGCAAATCGTCGACGACCTGCTGACCAAGGGCGTTGCGGCGATCGCGATCTCACCGTCAAATGCGCCGGCCATTGCCGAAGTGATCCGCCGCCGCAACGCGAAGATCCCGATCATCACCGCGGACGCGGATCTGCTGCCGAAAGACCAGTCGCTGCGTAAAGCGTATGTGGGCACCGACAACTATGAACTGGGCGTGAAACTCGGCGAGCAGTTGAAGATGCTGATGCCCAAGGGCGGCAACATCTGCCTCGTAATGGGCAATCCCGCGGCGGAGAACATCAACCAGCGCGCCCAGGGCACGCGTGACGTGCTTTCGGGCAAGAAAGGCATCAAGAAGCTGGCGGGCGAAAACAACTGGCATGAGATCAGCGCCTGCCCGCTCTACGTGAACGACGATGCCGCGAAAGCGAATCAGATGATGCAGGACACCCTCACCGCGAACGCCGGGACGCTGCAGGCGTTCGTGTTCGAGGGCGGCTGGCCGCTCTTCGCACCCGAGGCATATTCGCAGGTCGTCGCGCCGATCGTGGACAAGATCAACAGTGGCCAGTTCGTGATCGTTTCAGCCGATACGCTCGGGCCTGAACTGCAGGCCCTCAAGGACCACAAGGTCAATGCGCTGGTCGGGCAGCGGCCTGAGGAAATGGGCTATCAGGCAGCGATGGTGATGCGAGATCTGGCGGAAGGAAAGACGGTGAAGGCGATTATTCACACCGGCCTGGATGTTTGTACGTGGAAGAATGCGGATACTTGTTTGAAACATTGAAGGGCGTAACCGTGCGAGGGCCGAGGCTTGGATAGCTCGGCTTGCGTTGCGCGGTTCGCCTGGCCGCGAGCCAGTTCGCAGCTTGCACGCAGACACCTCCCCCCTGTGTCGTCGCCGATCGCAGGCGGGATGATGTTCGTTCAAACCAAGATCGGGACTTTTCCGCCCGACATTATCCGTCGAGCCTGGCTGCGGCTTTCCCAAGCGCATTCGAGACAGGTAATCCCCCCGCCCATGAAGCAAACGACCTTCGCCTCACTGTGCCTTGACGCCAAGAAGAAGCGAACGCGGCGCGAAGTGCTCCCGGCAGAGATGGAACACGTCGTCCCGTGGGCGACGCTCGAGGTTGTAGCAACGAGATTTTCGTCAGCGTTGCGCGGAACGCGGTGAGCAATTGCTAGAGAAGGATGCCACGCTATTTCTCGGTCTTTCCACCACTAGCCTCTCCCGGTGACTGCACCCGGCTCGCTACAAGCTCCAGCGCCAGCGGTTTTTCAGGGTCAAGCTGCTTCGTTTCGATCACACGTCTCCACGCGCCGTCCGTACCAGGCTGCCTGTAGAACGCCACCACCGCCACGTACTTCGTGTCCTTTTTCATCGGCTCCGAGAGGCTCGATGATGCGCCTGGATTCACGACTGCGGCCATGTTCCCATTGAGGTCCTGTGCGAGCACCGTCTGATCACGCCTGAGCAGATCGTCGTAGGACGCGCCGTCGAAACTTTTTCGCTCCCTGAGCTGGTACACGCGTATGGCAACCGAGTTCGCCTTCCCGGCGTCGTCAGGATTCACGGCTTCGCGTGCCGTCAAATCGACGTTGAGAACCTTGACCTGGCGGTAAAACACCGCGTGGAATGCGTTCGATGTGGTGTCGGAAACGCTCTGCCAGGCACCACAGCCAGAAAGCAGCAGGGTCGGTGTAGCAAAGGCGAAAGCGGCAGCAAGACGCCTGGAAATCCAGGTGATGGGTTCAGACATGTCGGGGAGTCAGGTACGGATTGGGCGCGGGCGCCGGAATCGCTTCGTGGACACCGAGCGCGATGGTAATCAGGCGGTCCTCGTCAGCGGGCAGAACCGTGGTCCAGCCAAGACGCGGAGGGGCATCTGTGTGCAGGGACGCAATGGTCGGGTCGGGCACGAGCCTAGTCGACAGCTCCATGCGCAGATGAACATCAGCCGCTTTACCGATATATAGCTGCACAAAGGCCTTCACCTCCCGATGCAGCCTTGCGCCAGGTAACAGGTCGTGGGCCTGCTGCGCGCCGGCAGGACGCAACGTTACACGCACGGCGCGGCTGCGGTACGTGAGATGTTTGCCGAGCACGTACCCGGCGCCCAGCCCGCGGCGTGCTGCCCGCCCCGGCTGAGGCGTGGGGGCGGATTGCGAGGTGAGCGGCCGCGGCGCGCCGGTACTCGCACGTGCGGGGTGAAACTCTTCGACGCGCACCTCGACGTCGGGCGCGGCCAGCGCGATCACCCCGGCAAGCCCCTCCGCCGTACGTGTGCGCTGGATCAGGAGGCCCAGCAACGCAAGCATGCGGGAATCCGGCAGTCCCGCACGTGCGGGTTTGTCACCCCAGCCGAAGCCGCCGAGACACAGCAGGTTGCGGGAGTGATCATCTGTGCCACCCGCGCGGAAGCTCTCCGGATAGCGATACTTCTTCCACGCGCGGTAGAGCAGCGTGACATTGCGGTGATTGAACTGGTCGAGAAACGCCTCAAGTGCCTCGTGGCCTTCTTCGCGCAACGCGATGTCGTCCACGAAGTGCGGCGGCATCGCCGCATCGACACCATAAAGGCCCATGAACGTCGTACGCACGGTGGGCGGCGCGTCGGGCCGATCCTCATCGAACTCAACCGCAGCGATCTCGCCGGCCGGAAAGCCCATGCGCGGCCGTGGCCGGAACCGCACCGGCTCGCGAGCTGGTGTGTCCTGCGTGCCGAACCCCGGCTGATCTGGCACGCGGTGCTCCAGCAGCCGGCACAGCTGCATGAAGCTCATCTGCGGGGCGCGGGCAAGCAGCGAGGCAACCAGCGGTTCGAGATCAGGCATGTCCCTCGGTTTCATAGCGCAGCCCTGTGTGTCTTGCTGCGTGGCCAAACCGTACGCGTCTGCGACGGGAGGCTGACGATCGACAGCTTCGTGAACAGGTTGATTTCCGCGTACAGCTCGAAGAACCGGTGCAACAACTCGCCAAACAGCATGACATCACCCTCGCCCGCGAACGCGTGCGAATCGAGCGTCACCTCGATCAGCACGCCGCGGTCCACTGAGCCGCCCGACACTTCCTCGATCAGTTCCTCCGAAACCCAAAGGATGCCGGCGAGGCGCCGGCGGTTCAGCTCGTCGTTGGTCCAGTCGTAGAGCGCCAGCGCACCACGTAGCACCTCGGCGTTCATCATGGAGAGGAAGTTGGGCGCAAGATGGGAAAGCACTCGCCACTGGAAGCGGTCGCCGGTCGGCGGGTAAAGCGGCAGTGTAGGAGCGACCAGGTTGCGCACGCCCGCGACATTAGGCGTGCTTTCGCCAAGCTCGTTGAGGCTCGCCTCACGCAGGCCCTTGCGTGGCAGCATGCCGTTCGTCGCCGTCATTTGCAGCGAGAGGCTTTCCTCAGGCAGGTTTTCGAGCGTGTCCCATGCATGGCCCCCAAGGACGAGCCAGGTCTCGTGCAGACCCGACACGCCGGCACGTACCCGCGTATGGAAGTAACGCTCCGGCGCCTCGTGGCGCAGCATGCCGCCACGATGGCGAAACGTCGCGAACGGGACGTACTCGTAGCGGTTGGCGTCGAGGTGGTCGAACGCCGCAACCCGGTCCACCGAGTACGTCTCGATGTTGTTGTTCCCCTGCCCGGCTGGCACGACGCGATATTCCGTCTGGTGGTGGTCAATCGTCACCGGCTCGGCATCGATCTCAAACAGGTTGATGACTGGCGCGCAGTACAGTCGGATGTTTTCCGTCGTGAAACGCTGGTCGGCTGGATACATCTCGCGCAGCACGACCTCCAGCTCGAAGCGGGTTGAGGCCGCCGGAAACTTTTCGATGTCGAGACCGACGAGATCGACGAAGAGGAACTTCTCGCGAAACGTGAAGTATTCGAGCAGCAACTGGTACCAGGAATCGCACACGGTATCGCAGCTAAAGGGCTCGCCTCCAGGCTACGTCGGTTACGGCCGCGGCGGCATCCTGACCGAGGCGGTGCGCCAGCGCCCTTACAGTGTCGTGCTACTAGATGAAGTCGAAAAAGCCCACCGCGACGTGCTGGATATCTTCTATCAGGTGTTCGACCGTGGGAGCATGCGAGATGGCGAAGGCCGTGAAATCGACTTCAGCAACTGCGTAATCGTCATGACGTCCAATCTGGGCAGTGAACAGATTGACGAAGCCGTGCTGGACACGCCGCAGATTGCACATGCGGCCCTGCTCGATGCAATCCGGCCACAGCTTCTCGCACACTTTCAGCCCGCGCTTCTCGCGCGCTTCCAGACGCTCGTGTATCGCCCGCTGGACGTCGACGCACTCGCCGCGATCGTGCGGCTGAAACTGGCAAAGGTGGCCGAGCGTCTGCGCAGGCAGCACAAGGTTGAACTAGTCTGCGACGACACACTGATCGACACGATGGCTCAACTGTGCCTTGAGCGCCACTCAGGTGCGCGCAATGTAGATACCTTCCTGAGTCAGCGCGTGCTGCCGGCGGTGTCGCGTGAGCTGCTTTCGCGAATGGCAACCGGCGCTCAGCCGGCACAGATTCGACTGTCAGGTTCAGGGGAAAGCAACCTCACGATTGATTTCGTCGGTCGTGAACAAACGGCCGGCGCTCGCACGCCAGCCTCTGCTGAAGTATGAGGAAAGGCCCCATGCCCACGGGCCCTTCGCTCTACGACATGCTCCTCGGCCAGATCGGCGGGGAGTCTCTGGACGCGTACGACGATCGCACGCTCGAATGCCTGAGCGTGCAGCAGAACGTGCAGCGGATCCTGAACACGCGCGCGGGCGCGCTTAAGCACCTGCCCGACTATGGCGTACCTGACCTGACGAACATCTACATGGCGTTGCCAGCATCGGCACACCAGTTGCGGGACCAGATGCAGGCGACGCTGCTGAAGTATGAGCCGCGTATCCGGTCGATCGATGTCTCGATCCTGGCAGACAATGATCCCGGCGTGCTGGTCAGCTTCGAGATGACCTGTCATCTGAGAAAGGATGGACTGGTGCGATTTGGAACGTACTTCGAGCCGCCAGGACGCTTGCGTCTCACACGGCGGATACAGAGGCAGGATTGAATGTGACCTATCTCCTCCAAAAAGGGCCATCCGGAGTCTAGTAAAGCTCGTTTTCGGAAAAGAAGACGAACATGAAGAAGTGCTTTAGGGAAGAGCAAATCATCGGGTTTCTGAAGGAAGTCGGGGCTGCTAGAAGCCAATCGGCTCTACTGAAGGGGGCATGTCAACACGACGACAGCTTAGGCAAGTACTTGGTATCGCGAAGCGATTTTCCTCGATTCCGATACCAGGATTTCTGAGTGCGTGATACTCAGTCGAATTCCCTGTACAAAAGGGCTTTGAGCATTCCGATACCATGATTCAATGCATTCAATAAAAATAAACCCAATGATATGGACTACTATTCGATTAACAACTACAAAAGACACCATTAAAAGTGCAAGCCATCCCCGCTTTTCGCCGCCCGCCATGACACGACGCCGTTATTGAAAATCGAGAAGTGGACGTGAAAAAGCCCGCAAAATCGCGGGCTTAGTCATTTTACTGCCTCTATCTGCCTGGCGTTGCCAGATTACACGCCAAATTAGCGCTCACTCCCACTCAATCGTCGCAGGCGGCTTGCCCGAGATGTCATACACGACACGATTAATCCCGCGCACTTCATTAATGATGCGGTTCGACACATGCCCCAGCAACTCGTGCGGCAGGTGCGCCCAGTGCGCCGTCATGAAGTCGAGTGTCTGCACCGCGCGCAGCGCGACAACATACTCGTAGGTGCGGCCATCGCCCATCACGCCCACGCTCTTCACCGGCAGGAAGACGGCAAACGCCTGGCTCGTGAGCTCGTACCACGACTTGCCGGTTTCCTTGTCGATCGTGTTGCGCAGCGTCTCGATGAAGATCGCGTCCGCACGGCGCAGCAGATCCGCAAAATCGCGCTTCACTTCGCCGAGAATACGCACGCCGAGGCCCGGGCCCGGGAACGGATGGCGATACACCATTTCGTGCGGCAGGCCGAGCTTCACGCCCAGTTCGCGCACTTCGTCCTTGAAGAGTTCACGCAGCGGCTCGAGCAGCTTGAGGTTGAGCGTTTCCGGCAGACCGCCCACGTTGTGGTGGCTCTTGATCGTATGCGCGGCCTTCTTGCCCTTGCCCGCCGACTCGATGACGTCCGGATAGATGGTCCCTTGCGCGAGCCACTTCGCGTCGGTGAGCTTGCCCGCTTCGGTCTGGAAGACTTCGACGAACTCCGCGCCGATGATCTTGCGCTTCGCTTCGGGGTCGGTCACGCCCGCGAGCTTCGACATGAACGCTTCGCTCGCGTCGACGTGGATTACCTTCACGCCGAGGTTATCGGCGAACATCGACATCACCTGCTCGGCTTCGTTCAGCCGAAGGAGGCCGTGATCGACGAATACACAGGTCAACTGGTCGCCAATCGCGCGGTGCAGCAGCGCTGCGGCCACCGACGAATCCACGCCGCCCGAGAGGCCGAGAATCACGTGCTCGTTGCCCACCTGCTTGCGGATCGTTTCGACGGCTTCGTCGATGTAGTGGCCCATCTCCCAGTCGGCCTTGGCGCCGCAGATGCCGAGCACGAAGCGCTCGAGCATCGCGCGGCCCTGCACCGTGTGCGTGACTTCCGGGTGCCATTGCAGGCCGTAGAAGTGGCGCGCTTCGTCGGCCATTGCCGCGATCGGGCACGATTCCGTCGAGGCCATCAGCTGGAAGCCCTGCGGCATTTCCGTGACCTTGTCGCCGTGGCTCATCCACACCTTGAGCATGCCGTGGCCTTCGCTCGTGCGGAAGTCTTCGATGCCTTCGAGGAAACTCGTGTGGTTGCGCGCGCGCACTTCGGCGTAGCCGAATTCGCGCAGGTGGCCGCCGTCGACCTTGCCGCCGAGCTGCTCGGCCATCGTCTGCATGCCGTAGCAAATGCCGAGCACCGGCACGCCCAGTTCGAAGACAGCTTGCGGCGCGCGCGGCGTGTCGGTGTCGGTGACCGAGTTCGGGCCGCCCGAGAGGATGATGCCCTTCGGTGCGAATTCGCGAACGAACGCGTCGTCGACATCGTACGGATGGATTTCCGAATAGACGTGGGCTTCGCGCACGCGGCGCGCGATGAGCTGGGTGACTTGCGAGCCGAAGTCGAGAATCAGGATTTTGTCGTGCATGGCTGCGGACGAGACCTAAAAAAGAACGGATACAGAAAGCCGCGCGACAGTGCAAACGCGCGCAGCGTGAATTCATCAGGACCAGGGCAGCGCACTACGGCGGAACCGGGTAGCGCAAATTCGGGTGTGCATTAGGCGCTGCTTTGGACGCATTGAGTCTGGTGTTTCGGAGGCCGGGTCTGAGCGCGGCCTCAGCCACGCAGCGGCGGCCTCGGTGCGTCGGCCGCTTCGTCGCGAGCCGCCTGGCGAGCCTCTTGAGCTTGCGCCGTGCTGGCGGCGGGCGGCATAACCGTCGATGGACGGGGCGTAACCGGCGGAACGGCTGCGGGCGTCACGGTCGGGACTTCCACGACGGGTTCCACCGGCGCTGGCGGCCGTTTCGCCTCACGCGCACCGCCCCACGCCATCGTTCTCAAAAAGCCCGGCTTCGCGTACGTCACCGGCTCGTCACGACGTTCGAGCCGCTCTTTCTCCGCCTTACGCTGCTGCACGGAGCTGCCGCTCGCCTGCCCTTTCTGGCGCTTGCGCACCGCGCCCGCGAGCCGCGCGCCGCCGAGGCCGAGGATGATCAGCCACACGCCAACCGCACCGGCCACCAGCTGGCCCAAACCAGTGAGCTGCGGCGCACGCAGCCCGACGAGCCAGACCAGCATCAGCACGCCGGCAATCCAGTTGACGTGCCCCACGGTGCGGCCCACAGGTACTGTCATCTCCCCGTGGAAGGCCGCGCGCAGCGCAAGCCACGCGAATCCCAGCAGCACCACGCCAAACGCTTGCCCAACGAGCGCCGGCTGCGTTTGCACCAGTTGCAACGCGTCGTAGACCTGGGTCCAGGGCGTGAGAACGAACAGCACGCCGAACCCCAGCAACGTCAACGCATCGACAATCAGCAGCACGCGCAGCAGCGGCTTCATCGGGGTTTAGTCCACGTGATAGTTGGGCGCTTCCTTCGTGATCTGCACGTCGTGCACGTGCGATTCGTTCAGGCCGGCGCCAGTAATCTGCACAAACTCAGCCTTCGCATGCAGATCGTCGATCGTGCGGCAACCGCAGTACCCCATCGAGGCGCGCACGCCACCGATCAGCTGGAACAGGATTGCGTTGATCGGGCCCTTGTAGGCAACGCGGCCTTCGATGCCTTCCGGCACGAGCTTGTCGATATTGGCCGAGTTGTCCTGGAAGTAGCGGTCCGCAGCGCCGTCCTTCATCGCGCCGACCGAGCCCATGCCGCGGTACGACTTGTACTGGCGGCCCTGATACAGGAACACGTCGCCTGGCGACTCTTCGGTACCCGCGAACATGCTGCCCATCATCACAGCGTTCGCGCCGGCTGCCAGCGCCTTCGAAACGTCTCCCGAGTAGCGCACACCGCCGTCCGCGATGCACGGCACGCCCGTACCCTTGAGCGCTTCCGAGACATTGGAAATCGCGCTGATCTGCGGCACGCCCACGCCCGCCACGATACGCGTCGTGCAGATCGAGCCCGGGCCGATACCGACCTTCACGCCGTCCGCACCGTACTCGACGAGCGCACGCGCCGCGTCGGCCGTGGCGATGTTGCCGCCGATCACTTCGACGTGCGGAAAATTCTTCTTGACCCAGCGAACGCGCTCGAGCACGCCCTTGCTGTGGCCGTGCGCCGTGTCGACCACGATCACGTCCACGCCGGCCTGCACCAGCAGCTCGACGCGCTCTTCGTTGTCCGGACCCACGCCAACTGCCGCACCTGCGCGCAGCTTGCCGTGTTCGTCCTTACAGGCGGCCGGGTGCTCGGTCTGCTTGGTGATGTCCTTGACGGTCATGAGACCGCGCAGTTCGAACGAATCGTTCACGACCAGCACGCGCTCGAGGCGGTGGCTGTGCATGAGCTCCTTGGCTTCGTTGAGCGGCGTGCCTTCCTTGACGGTCACGAGGCGTTCGCGCGGCGTCATGATCGAGCGTACCGGCTCGTCCAGACGCGTTTCGAAACGCAGGTCGCGGTTCGTGACGATACCGACGAGTTGCGCGCCTTCGACGACCGGGAAGCCCGAAATGCCATGCTGCTGCGAGAGCGCGATGACGTCGGCGACCTTCATTTGCGGCGGAATCGTGATCGGATCGCGCACCACGCCCGACTCGAAGCGCTTCACCTTCGCGACCTCGCGCGCCTGCTCGGCCGGCGTGAGGTTCTTGTGGACGATCCCGACGCCGCCCTGCTGCGCCATGGCGATTGCCAGACGGCCTTCCGTGACGGTATCCATGGCGGCCGACACGAGCGGAATGTTCAGGGAGATATTGCGGGTCAGCCGGGTCTTCAGGCTGGTGTCGCGCGGGAGAACGTCGGAGAAGGCGGGGACGAGGAGCACGTCATCGAACGTGAGTGCTTTCTGGATCAGACGCATGGCAAATCCTATAGGCGCAAAAGCAGATTATACGCGATAGCGCCCTGGAAATCATCAGCGCTAACAGTAGCTTAGCGCCGATTTCGGGATTATTTGCACGCTCCGGCCTCGCCGCTGCATGCGGTGCAGGCCCGCCGCGCCTCCGACCCGAATATCGGGCGCACGGTGCAGGATTGAACAAGACGGCCACGCACGCCTCCAGTTAAGCTTCGGGCCATCCTGTTAAAGCGGCCCGATTGGGTCACCCGAAGTTTCTGGAGGCAATACAAATGCAGCGTGGTGTGTTGTACGGCGTGCTCGCCGGCGCGTTATGGGGAACGGTGTTCGTCGTGCCCCGGCAACTGGCGGAGTTTTCGCCACTGCTCCTGAGCGCAGGCCGCTACGCCATGTATGGCCTTGTCTCGCTCGCCGCGCTCCTGCCCATGCTGCGCCGAGTCTGGCCGCGCATGACGCGCGCCGATCTCGTCGCGCTCGTGAAGCTCGCGCTCGTGGGCAACGTGCTCTATTACCTCTTTCTGGCGAGCGCGATCCATTTGGTGGGCATCTCGCCGGCCTCGCTGATCGTCGGCGTGCTGCCCGTCACGGTCACACTGCTCGGGCGCCGCGACCATGGCGCCGTGCCGCTTTCGCGTCTCATCTGGCCGCTCGCAATGATCGCGGCCGGCATCGCCTGCATCAACGTGGACGTGTTCACCGCCGCTGGCAACGCAGGCGGTGCGAGCATCCTCACGCGCATTGCGGGCATTGGCTGTGCCGTCGGTGCGCTCGTGTGCTGGACCTGGTTCGCGGTCGAGAACGCCCGCTATCTGCAGCGCAATGCGCACTTCAGCGGCAACGAATGGTCCGTGCTGTGGGGCGTGGTGACGGGCGCGCTCGGCGGGCTGCTCTGGCTCGGCATTCTCGTCGTGCCGTCGCGCTGGGTGCAGGACACCGTCGCCGCGGGCCGCTGGACCACGTTCTGGCAGTTGAATCTGGTGCTCGCGATCGGCGCTTCGTGGCTCGGCAACGGTCTATGGAACGCCGCCGCCAAGCGCCTGCCGCTCACGCTCTCGGGTCAGATGATCGTATTCGAAACGCTGTTCGCACTGCTCTACGGTTTTATCTACGATCACCGGCTGCCGCGCGCTCTGGAAATCGCGGCCGTCGTACTGCTGGTGGCAGGCGTGAGCTGGTCGGTGCGCCAGCATTCGGGCGGCCCCGAAGATACCGCGCATGGCGACGGCATCGTGCCGGACGGCGATCTGCCAGGAATCGGCAACGAAAGCCGCCTCGCGCACCCCAAGGCCGATGCGAAGCGAAGCGGTCGTACTACCACAGCCTGAGCGCGATGCCCCAGAAAGCCGAATGGGCGAGACAGCTTGCGCTGTTTCGCCCATTACGTTTGTGCGGCCACCCCGTGGCAACCCGCTTCGATCCCTAGCGCGAGTCCTTGGGCAACCACTTGCGCCCTTCGATCGAGCCTTCCTTGCGGGTCTTGTCGACGCGGCGCTGGCGCGCCATTTTCGGGTCGACGATCAGCGGCCGATAGATTTCCACGCGATCATGGTCGACGAGCACGGTGTCGAGCGGCTTGAGCTTGCCGTACACGCCCACCTTGAGCGTTGCCAGATCGATCTCGGGATGGCGCGCGAGGATGCCGCTCGCATCTATGGCCTGCTGAACGGTCGCGCCAGGCGGCAGATCAATGCTGATAAGCGTTTGAGCGTGAGGCAACGCATAGCAAACGTCGACGGAAAGGTTCGTACTCATGGCTTGCCGTAGCGCTGGTCGGCGCGCTTCACGAAAGAGTCGACGAAAGTGTTCGCGATGTGATGGAACACCGGCCCGATGAGTTTTTCGAGAATGATGTTTGAAAACTCGTAATGCAGCGCAAACTCGATCTTGCAGGCGTCGGCGCGCAGCGGCGTGAAGCGCCAGTAGCCTGTGAACTTGCGAAACGGGCCGTCGGCGAATTCCATGTCGATGCGCTCGGGCCGCTTTTGCGAGTTGCGGGTGGCGAAGTGTTGCTTGATGCCCTTGAAGTTGATGTCGATCTTCGCCTCCATGCCGTTTTCGTCCTGACGGCGAATCTCGACGCCGCCGCACCACGGCAGGAAGTTGGGGTAGTCGGCGACGTCGGTGACGAGGTCGAACATCTGCTCCGCCGAATGGCGAATCAACACGGTTTTCTGGACATCCGCCATAAATTGCGCAATGCGTGGCTAGGGTGAAAGCGCCACGGGCTTTCGGGAGCCCGCTTTGCTAAAATCGTAATTTTAAACGAGTTGGGCCAATCCCATTTTCCTATGAGCATCATCGACAACAGAAAAGCGTTCTTCGATTACTTCATCGAAGAGCGCCACGAGGCTGGGCTCGTGCTGGAAGGATGGGAAGTCAAGGCCATGCGCGCCGGGCGAGCCAACATCAAGGAAAGCTACGTCATGATCAAGGATGGCGAGCTGTACCTGATCGGCACGCACATCAGCCCGCTGCCCGAGGCCTCGACGCACATCCAGCCCGACCCCACCCGCATCCGCAAGCTGCTCCTGAAACGCGAAGAGATCGACAAGCTGATCGGCAAGGTCGAGCAGCGCGGCTTCACGCTCGTGCCGCTTAACTTCCATTACAAGGGCGGCCGCGTGAAGTGCGAGATCGGCCTCGCCAAGGGCAAGAAGCTGCACGACAAGCGCGAAACCGAGAAAAAGCGCGACTGGGAGCGCGAAAAGGCGCGCTTGATGCGCTCGCCCACCTGATTCTTCCGGAATCGTCCAGATGGAAAACGGGCCGCTCACGCGGCCCGTTGTCGTTTTCGGCGGCCTCGGCGCCTATGCGCCCTTCGTCGCCCCGGCGCCGCTGATCTGCCCCTCGCGCAAACCCGCCCGGTTCACGATCGTTAGTGCCGATGCGATCATCGTGCTCAGATCACCCATGTTGCCCGGCACGATCAGCGTATTGCCCTGCTTCGCGAGATTGGCGAAAGCATTCACGTACTGTTCGGCCACCTTCAGGTTGACGGCATCCATCCCGCCCTGCGCCTGGATCGAGTTGCCGATCTTCTGGATGGCCTGCGCGTTCGCCTCGGCCACGGCCAGAATGGCCGCCGCCTGACCCTGCGCCTGGTTGATGGCCGCCTGGCGTTCGCCTTCCGACTTCTGGATCGCCGCCTCGCGCGCGCCTGCCGCCAGGTTGATCTGCTCCTGCTTGCGGCCTTCCGAGGCTGCGATGAGCGCGCGTTTTTCCCGCTCGGCGGTGATCTGCGCCTGCATGGCGTGCAGGATTTCCTTCGGCGGCGTCAGATCCTTGATCTCGTAGCGCAGCACTTTCACGCCCCAGTTCGAGGCGGCTTCGTCGAGCGCCGACACGACGCTGTGGTTGATGAAATCGCGTTCCTCGAAGGTCTTGTCGAGTTCGAGCTTGCCGATGACGGAACGCAGCGTGGTCTGCGAAAGCTGCGTAATCGCGAACACGAAATTGCTCGATCCGTAGGACGCCTTCATCGGATCGGTCACCTGGAAGTACAGCACGCCATCCACCTGAAGCTGGGTGTTGTCGCGCGTGATGCAGACCTGGCTCGGCACGTCGAGCGGGATCTCCTTGAGCACGTGCTTGTACGCGACGCGATCCACGAACGGCAGCACGATCGTCAACCCAGGCGTGAGCGTGGCATGGTAGCGCCCAAGCCGCTCGAGCACCCAGGCATGCTGCTGCGGCACGATCTTGATGGTCTGCGCGATCAGCACGATGACGATCACGAGCAGTATCAGGCCGACGACTGGGACTTCCATACGGGACCTCCGTTCGCTTCTGTGTGGTTTGCTGGTGTGATTTTGAATGCGACCATTCACGCGTGGCGTGCGCCGTCGCGAGCGGTGCCGGACGCATTGGTTTCGCCCTGCTCGTGTTTTGCCGCGACGATCAGGCAACTGCCGCGCACTGCCTTGATTTCATAGAGCGGCGCATCTTCGGGCTCGCCAGGTGCGAGTTCGGCGTCCCATTCGGCGCCGCGATACATCGTGCGTGCGCGGCGGTCGTGCCAGGCGGCGACGGCGAGTGTTGCGCCAATATCGAGGTTCACACCCGGATCGGTCGAAGCATCGGTCATGCGCCGGCGCCGGCCGAAGCGCGAGCGCCGCAGCGTGATCACGGCCGCGAGCCCAACCACCGCCGCGACAATCAGTTGCACGTCGAGCGGCGCGCCAAGCTCATAGCTGAGCGCACCGGCGAGAAAGCCGAGCGCGATCATCAAGAGGTAGAAGGTGCCCGTCATCAGTTCCGCGACGATGAGCACGCCGGCAGCAATCCACCAGAACAAACCATGCGGACCCACGACGACCTCCCAAAGTAAAACACCCCGGATAGACCGGGGTGTTATAGCACGAAGCTGACACTTTTTTCCACAGCGTGCAACGCTGCCCGGAAAGCCGCATCAAGCTGCGCTTGCGCCGAGGATTCGCACCCTCGGCATCACGCTTACTTCGACTGCGACTTCGCCAGCTGCTGCCACGTCTCGACAACCGAGTCCGGGTTCAGCGAGATCGAAGCGATCCCTTCTTCCGCGAGCCACTGGGCGAAGTCCGGGTGGTCGGACGGGCCCTGACCGCAGATGCCGACGTACTTGTTCAGACGGCGGCAGGTTTCGATCGCGCGCTTGAGCATGAACTTCACGGCCGGATCGCGCTCGTCGAAGTCGACGGCCAGCAGTTCCATGCCCGAGTCCCGGTCGAGGCCGAGCGTGAGCTGCGTGAGGTCGTTCGAGCCGATCGAGAAACCGTCGAAGTACTGCAGGAACTCTTCGGCGAGGATCGCATTCGACGGCACTTCGCACATCATGATGAGCTTGAGATCGTTCACGCCGCGCTTGAGGCCGAACTTCTCGAGCAGACCCACCACGCGCTCAGCTTGCTTGAGCGTGCGCACGAACGGCACCATGATCTCGACGTTCGTGAGACCCATCTCTTCACGCACGCGCTTGAGCGCCAGGCACTCCATTTCGAACGCCTGCGCGAAGTCCTCGGCGATGTAACGCGACGCGCCGCGGAAGCCCAGCATCGGGTTTTCTTCGTCCGGCTCGTAGCGCGAACCGCCGATCAGCTTCTTGTACTCGTTCGACTTGAAGTCGGACAGACGCACGATGACGGGCTTCGGATAGAACGCCGCTGCGATCGTGGCGATGCCTTCGGTCAGCTTGTCGACATAGAACGCGCGCGGCGATGCATGGCCGCGTGCAACGCTTTCCACGGCCTTCTTCAGGTCCGCGTCGACATTCGGGTACTCGAGAATCGCCTTCGGGTGCACGCCGATGTTGTTGTTGATGATGAACTCGAGACGGGCGAGGCCAACACCTGCATTCGGCAGTTGCGAGAAGTCGAACGCGAGCTGCGGATTGCCGACGTTCATCATGATCTTGACCGGAATGGCCGGCAGCTCGCCACGCTGGACTTCGCTGACTTCGGTTTCGAGCAGACCGTCGTAGATGCGGCCTTCGTCGCCTTCCGCGCACGAAACCGTCACGAGCGCGCCGTCCTTCAGCACGTCGGTCGCATCGCCGCAGCCCACGACTGCCGGCACGCCCAGCTCACGCGCGATGATCGCCGCGTGACACGTACGGCCGCCACGGTTCGTGACGATTGCCGAAGCGCGCTTCATCACCGGCTCCCAGTTCGGGTCGGTCATGTCGGCGACCAGCACGTCGCCCGGCTGCACGCGTTCCATTTCGGACGGGTCGTGAATCACCTTCACGCGGCCCGCGCCGATCTTCTGGCCGATTGCGCGGCCCGTTGCGAGAACCTGCGACTGGCCCTTGAGCTTGAAGCGCTGCTCGACCTTGCCCGCGGCCTGGCTCTTCACCGTCTCCGGACGCGCCTGGAGAATGAAGATCTTGCCGTCGAGGCCGTCCTTGCCCCACTCGATGTCCATCGGACGCTGGTAGTGCTTCTCGATGATGACGGCGTACTTGGCCAGCTCGATCACGTCTTCGTCGGTGATCGAGAAGCGGTTGCGCTGTTCGTGCGTGACGTCGACCGTCTTCACGCGGCCAGGCTCGCCAGGCTGCGTGAATTCCATCTTGATGAGCTTCGAGCCGATCGAGCGGCGGATGATCGGAGCCTTGCCCTGAGCGAGCGTGGTCTTGAAGACGTAGAACTCGTCCGGATTCACAGCGCCCTGCACGACCGTTTCACCGAGGCCATAGCTCGACGTGATGAAGACGGCGTCCTTGAAGCCCGATTCCGTGTCCAGCGTGAACATCACGCCCGCTGCACCGCGGTCCGAACGGACCATGCGCTGCACGCCAGCCGAAAGCGCGACTTCGGCGTGGGTGAAGCCCTTGTGGACACGATAGGAAATAGCGCGGTCGTTGTAGAGCGACGCGAACACGTGCTTGAGGCG
Source organism: Paraburkholderia flagellata (assembly GCF_021390645.1). GTDB lineage: Bacteria > Pseudomonadota > Gammaproteobacteria > Burkholderiales > Burkholderiaceae > Paraburkholderia > Paraburkholderia flagellata. The sequence goes on along the minus strand of NZ_JAJEJT010000001.1, from coordinate 1,449,353 downwards.
ATCGAGCACGTCCTCGATGCCCACCACGTTGAGGTAGCTTTCCTGCTGACCGGCAAACGATGCGTCAGGCAGGTCTTCTGCCGTTGCCGACGAACGCACGGCGAACGACAGCTCAGACGGCGAACCGTTCTGGAGCGTCACGAAACCGGCGCGGATGTCCGCTTCGAGCTTCGGCTGCAACGGCGCGTCGATGATCCATTGACGGATCTCCTTGCCGGCTTCGGCCAGCGCCTTCACGTCGTCGACGTCGAACGTCTCCAGACGCGCGGCGATCCGCTCGGTCAGGTTGTTATGTTTCAGGAAGTCGCGGAAGGCGAGCGCAGTCGTGGCGAAGCCCGTGGGCACACGCACGCCAGCTTCAGCCAACTGGCTGATCATTTCGCCGAGCGAGGCGTTCTTGCCGCCCACGATCTCGACATCGGTCATCCGCAACTGCTCGAAAGGCACTACATACGCCTGATCCTTGGCAACGGTGTTAGTCATACAAGCCCCTAAGTGTGAAAAAAATTCACGATTGCGCAAGTGGGCTCGAACGCGGTCCGCCCATTGGAAGCGGATTCGCGTCTTGCGCAACCTGTTGGAGAAGCAATCGCCCAAGCGTCGGGCGAATTTCCATTCAATGGAAAAGCACGAAGATGCGCGCGATTACATGGAGTTAGACGGAATCGCTGCAAATTGACACCAGAATGCGCCGCGATAGGCGGCCGTTTGGCGCGGTTGCACTGCAATTGCTTATCCAACAGGTTGCCGCTATTCTACCGTGCCGACTTCCGAATTTGTGCCAGTCGGCGAGAATTGCCCCTCGGTCCCGCCGGACGGGGCTTTCCGGGCGCCCAAGCCTGTCCCGAGCGGCCCTGCAGCTCACGTACCCAGCCTCAACCGATGCCGCCTACCGTATTCATCGTCTCCGACGGTACCGGGATCACTGCCGAAACCTTCGCGCATTCGATCCTGTCTCAGTTCGACCAGAAATTCCGTCTCGTGCGCGTGCCGTTCGTCGACTCGACCGACAAGGCCTACTCGACCGCCGAGAAAATCAACGAAGCCGCCGTGCAGGAAGGCCGCCGCCCGATCGTTTTCACGACGCTCGTGGACAGCAACTCGAACGAGATCGTCAAGCGCGCCAATGCGCTCGTGATGGACATGTTCCAGACCTTCGTCGAGCCGCTCGAGCAGGAGCTTGAGCTCAAGTCGAGCCACGCGATGGGCCGCGGCCACCAGAACGCCGACACCGACGAATACAAGAACCGTATCGAGGCGATCAACTTCTCGCTCGCCCACGACGACGGCCAGTCCGACCGCAATCTCGCCGACGCCGACGTGATCCTCGTGGGCGTGTCGCGCAGCGGCAAGACGCCTACGAGCCTTTATCTCGCGATGCAGTACGGCGTGAAAGCCGCAAACTACCCGCTGATTCCCGACGATTTCGAGCGCGGCAAGCTGCCGAACGCGCTGCTTTCGCATCGCACGAAGATCTTCGGTCTCTCGATCGATCCGCAGCGTCTCACCGAGATCCGCAACGAGCGGCGTCCGGGCAGCAAATACGCTGCGCTGGAAAACTGCCGCTATGAAGTAAACGAAGCCGAGGCGATGATGCGCCGCGAAGGCATCAAGTGGCTCTCGTCGACGCACAAGTCGATCGAGGAAATCGCCACCACGATCCTGCAGGAAATCCGCATCGACAAGCCGTCGTATTGAGACGGCCTGACCGAAACTAAAAAGCCCGCGTTACGCCGCGGGCTTTTGAGTTGCTAGCTGATGCGAGTGTCAGCGGACATGCCGCTGCTGCCGGCATTGCTCGAACACGCACACAGCCGCCGCCGCTGCGACGTTGAGCGACTCCATGCCGCCCGGCTGCGGAATCGTCACACGCAGCGCCGCCGCGTCGCGCCACACCTGCGAAACGCCCGCGCCTTCGTTGCCGAACACCCATGCGACCTGGCCTGTGAGATCGGCCTCGTCGATCGCCTGCGCGCCGTGCGAATCAGTGATGACGACCGGCACGCCAAGCATCCCGACGAGCGCTTCGGCCTCCACGTTCTCGAACACCTGCACGAGGAAGTGCGCGCCCATTGCTGAGCGCAGCACCTTCGACGACCACACGTAGGCCGTGCCCGGCGTGCAAAAGACTCGGTCGATGCCGGCGGCCGCCGCGCTGCGTAGGATCGAGCCGACATTGCCGGCGTCCTGCAATCCGTCGAGCACGAGGCAAGTCGATCCGACGCGCTCAGGCAACTGCGTTTGCGGCATATCGACGAGCAACAGGAGCCCCACGCCATGCACGACGTTCGAGAGTTGCCCGAAGAGCGCGTCGGGCAGCGAGATCACGCGGCGCTCGTCCACGCGGGCGACGATGGCCTGCGCCTCTTCATGCGTGAGCGCGCCTTCGGTCACCACGCAGTATTCGGGCTGCGAGCCGCCATCGAGCCAGGCGCTCGCAAGGTGGAAGCCTTCCAGCAAAGCCTGGTGGCTGCGCCGCTGTTGATGCGTCGAGCCGGCCAGCGCCTTCAGACGCTTGTAGAGCGGATTGTCGCGCGAGGTAATGGCTTTCACGGGCGGGCCTGGCGTGTCAAATGAGGATCGAGAAAAAGAAAATCGGCGGCGCCTGCACGCGAAACGGCGCCGGCTCGCGTGAGGCGCCGTCAGCGGCGGCTCAAGGCAATGGCGCGAAGGCGTCGCCTTCTTCGAGGCCAGCAGCGGCGCCGGCCACCGTTGCCGCACCGGTCAGCACGATGCCGTGCAACGCGTACGCATCACGCACGGGCGCGAACGAGCGCCGGTGATGCTCGCACGGACCATGCACGCGCAACGCTTCGAGATGCTGCGGCGTGCCGTAGCCCGCGTGGGCGTCGAAACCGTAATGCGGATGGAGCTGGTGCAGATCGACGAGCATGCGGTCGCGCGTAACCTTCGCGATGATCGACGCCGCCGAGATGCTCGGCACGAGCGCGTCGCCGCCAATCACCGCCTCGCTGCGCACCGGCATCACCGGGCAGCGATTGCCGTCGATCTTCGCGAGCGTCGGCACGATGCTCAAGCCTTCGACGGCGCGCCGCATCGCCAGCATCGTTGCGTGCAGAATGTTGAGCGTGTCGATTTCCTCGACGCTCGCCTCGCCGACGCACCATGCGAGCGAGCGCTCGACGATGCGCTCATACAGCGCTTCGCGCGCCTGCGCCGTCAGCACCTTCGAATCGTCGAGCCCGCGAATCGGCCGGGCCGGATCGAGAATCACGGCCGCCGCGACCACGGGCCCGGCGAGCGGCCCGCGCCCCGCCTCGTCCACGCCGCAGATCACATCGTCTGGCGACTCGAACAGCAGCCCGGCTTGCCGCGCTGCCTTGCGGCGCGCGGCGAGCTTGATGGCCGCCTGCGACGGCGGCTTTTTCACGGCCGGCGCTTTCGCGCGCTTGATCGCACCCTCGCTCATGCCCGCCCCTTGCGGCGTTCGACGATGCCCGCGACCACTTCGGCCGCGCGCTCCGCGGTGTTCTGGCGCAGGGTCAGATGCATCTGCGTGAACACCTCGGTCAGCGTGCGCCGGTTCGCCTCATCCTGCAACTGCGTGAGCGTCGCGTCGGCAAGCGCCTCTGGCGTCGCGAAGTGTTGCAGGATTTCCGGCACGACGAAGCGCCCCGCGAGAATGTTCGGCAGGCCCACGTAAGGCAGATAGGCCTGGCGGCGCATGATCTGTCCCGTAAGCCAGGGCACCTTGTAGGAGATGACCATCGGCTTCTTGAGCAGCGCCGCTTCGAGCGTGACCGTGCCGCTTTTCACGAGGATCGCGTCGGCGGCCGTCATCGCGAGCTGCGACTGGCCATCGATGATCGTGAGCGCGAGACCCTCGTGCGCGCTTGCGAGTTCCTGCAACTGCGCGTGGATAGCGGGCGTCGCCGCCGGCATCACGAAACGCAGCGCCGGCTCGCGCCGCTGCATGATCTGCATCGCGTCGAAGAAGGTCGGCCCGATCAGGTTGATTTCCGAGCGGCGGCTGCCCGGCAGCACCGCAATTACCGGGCCGCTTTCCGGCAGGCCAAGCGTGTGGCGCGCGCCGGCCATGTCCGGTTCGAGCGGAATCTCGTCGGCGAGCGGGTGGCCCACATACGACGCCGCCACCCCAGCCTTCTCTAGGAGCGCCGTTTCGAACGGGAACACGCACAGCATGTGATCCACAGCCTTCTGGATCTTCTTGATGCGACCGCCACGCCACGCCCAGATCGACGGGCAGACAAAGTGGATCGTCGGAATGCCCGCATCGCGCAGCGCGTGCTCCAGACCGAAGTTGAAGTCAGGCGCATCCACGCCGATGAAGGCGTCAGGCGGTTCGGCCAGCAACTGATGCTTGAGCTCGTTGCGGATGCGCAGAATCTCGGGAATGTGCCGCAGCGCCTCGACGTAGCCGCGCACCGAGAGCTTTTCCATCGGCCAGTGCGCATCGAAGCCGGCGGCCGTCATGCGCGGGCCTCCAATTCCGTAGTACTGCGTAGTGTCGGGCAAGCGGGCCTTGAGACCCGCAAGCAGCGATGCCGCGAGCAGGTCGCCGGACGGCTCGCCGGCGACCATCGCGAGGCGCAGCGGACGCGTTTGCAGCGCCATCGATCAGCGAATGATGCCGCGTTGCGACTGCTCGACGAAGTCGAGCAGCGCCTTCACGTGCACGTCGCCATCGCCGCCCGCCTGCGCGAGATCGGCGAGCTGCACCTTCGCCTCTTCGAGCGAGAGCCCGTTCTTGTAAAGCGTGCGATACGCCGAGCGCAACGCGGAAATTGCGTCGGGCGAGAAGCCACGGCGGCGCAGACCTTCGACGTTAATGCCGTGCGGCACCGCCTTGTTCCCGGCGGCGACCACGAACGGCGGCACGTCCTGCACGAGCGCCGAGGCGCCACCGACCATCGAATGCGCGCCGATGCGCACGAACTGGTGCACGCCGGTCATGCCACCGACGATCGCGTGGTCGTCGACGATCACGTGGCCCGCGAGTTGCGCGTTGCTCGACATGATGATGTTGTTGCCGAGACGGCAATCGTGGCCGACGTGCACGTAGGCCATGATCCAGCAGTCGTCGCCGATGATCGTGACGCCGGTGTCCTGCACCGTGCCCGTATGCAGCGTCGTGAACTCGCGGATGGTGTTGCGGTTGCCGATCACGAGCTTCGTGGGCTCGCCCTTGTACTTCATGTCCTGCGGACGCCCGCCGATCGACGCGTAGTGGCCGATCGTGTTGTCTTCGCCAATCGTCGTGTGGCCTTCCAGCACGCTATGCGAGCCGACCTTCGTGCGCGCACCGATGGTGACGTTCGCACCGATGACCGCAAACGGCCCGATTTCGACCGATTCGTCGATCTGCGCGCCCGACTCGACGACCGCAGTGGGATGGATCCTGCTCATTCGTCCTCGTTCTCCGATTCTGTTTCCGTGCGGCGGCGCCTCGAGGTCAAGGCGCGCTGCGGCATGCGGCGGCGCTTCTTATTGCGCCGCGTCCATTTTCTTGACGGTGCACATGAGTTCCGCCTCGCAGGCCACGGAGCCTTCCACCTCGGCTACCGCCTTGAACTTCCAGATGCCGCGCATGTAGCGCTCGAACGTCACGTTGAGGATAAGCTGGTCGCCCGGCTCGACCACGCGCTTGAAGCGCGCGCCGTCGATGCCCACGAAGTAGTACAGCGTATTCTCGAAGTCCTGCTCCTCCTCCGAGAACGTGAGCAGCGCGGCGGTTTGCGCCAGCGCCTCGAGAATCATCACGCCGGGCATCACCGGACGCTGCGGGAAGTGCCCCGTGAAAAAGGGCTCGTTGACCGTCACGTTCTTCAACGCCTTGATGCTCTTGTGCGGCTCCAGCTCGATGACCCGGTCCACCATCAGGAACGGATAGCGGTGCGGCAACAGCGTGAGGATCTTGTGGATGTCGAAGTTGAGTTTTTCGATGTTCATGGTGGTTCTGCTCACGCAGGAATTGCGCGTGTGACTTTCGATTTCGATATTCGAGGCGCTTGACCAAACACGCCCGCGCTGACGCGAAGTATGCGCCACGCCCGCCCTCCCGTGCATGGGGATTGCCCCGGGCGGGCAGCCCCGGGCGGGTAGCCCCGGGCGGGCGACTTTGGTCATCTGCGATGCAAAGCGGCGCGCCGCTCCCGCGACACGCCGCCCGCTGCCTCGATACTGCTTTCTTATTCGCCCTGCGGCTTCTGGGTAACCGCCGCCTCGAGCGCCTTGATACGGTCGCGCAGCTTGTCGATGTTACGCAACAGCGCGGCGCTCTTGTTCCAGTCGGCGTGATCGACCGCCGGGAAAGCGCTCGTGTAGATGCCGGCCTTCGGCAACGACTTCGAGACGCCCGACTTTGCCGTGACGATCACGTAGTCGCCCAGCGTGACGTGCCCCGCAATGCCCACCGCGCCGCCAATCATGCAATGGCGCCCGATCGTCGTGCTGCCCGCAATGCCGGCACAGCCCGCGATGACCGTGTACGCGCCGATCTTGCAGTTGTGGCCGATCTGCACGAGGTTATCGATCTTCACGCATTCTTCGATGATCGTATCGGCCATCGCGCCGCGGTCGATCGTCGTGTTCGCGCCGATCTCGACGTCGGGCCCAATGGCCACGCCGCCCACCTGCGGAATCTTGACCCAGCTTCCCGTGCGCGCGTCGCCCTCGCCCGTGAAATCGGGGGCGAAACCAAAGCCGTCCGAGCCGATCACGGCGCCCGCATGCACGATGGCGCGTGCGCCAAGTTTGCAGCTGTGGTAGATGGTCACGCCCGGATACAGGTGCGAGCCCTCGCCTACCTCTGTGCCGCGGCCGATGAAGACGTTCGCGTCGAGCCGCACGTTTTCGCCGATCACGGCGCCCGCTTCGATCGTGACGTTCGGACCGATCACCGCGCTCGCGGCAACCTGCGCCTTTGCGTCGACGTGGGCGCTGGCGTGGACACCCGGCTGCGCCTTCGGCGCGGCGAGGTCGATATACGCCTGCGCGACACGCGCGAAGTAAGCATACGGATTCGGTGTGACGATGAAGTTGCGGCCCTCGCGCGATGCGAGCTTCTCGAGGTCGCCTGGGCTGATGAGCACGGCGCCCGCTCGGGTCGTCTCTACCTGCGCGAGATACTTCGGATTGGCGAGGAACGCGAGCTGTTGCGGACCAGCCTGGTCGAGCGGCGCCAGCGAACTGACGCGTTGCGTCGCATCGCCCACCACCTCGCCGCCGAACCGCCCGACAATGTCCTCAAGCGTAAATGCCATGCGCGTGCTGCTCCTGCCTTAGTTGCCTTGAGTTGCTTTTCGTTGACTTAGTTGCTGCTGCTACCACTGCCAGTGCTGTTCGCTGCGAGCGCCTTCAGCACCTGGTCGGTGATGTCGATGCGCGGGCTCACGTACACCGCTTCCTGCACGATCAGGTCGTAATGCTGCTGCTCGGCGATCTGCTTGATCACCTTGTTCGCGCGGTCGAGCACCGCCGCCAGTTCCTCATTGCGGCGCTGGTTCAGGTCTTCGCGGAATTCGCGCTGCTTGCGCTGGAAGTCGCTGTCGAGCGCGGAAAGGTCGCGCTGCTTCTGTGCGCGATCGGTCGGCGACATCGACGGGCCGTTCTTGTCGAGCGAGTCGGACATCGACTTCAGGCGTTGCGCCATGTCCTGCAGATCCTTGTCGCGCTTGGCGAACTCGGCTTCGAGCTTGGTCTGCGCGGCCTTCGCGGGAGCGGATTCGCGCAGGATGCGATCGGAATTGACCGCCGCGATCCTTGCTTCCTGCGCCTGCGCCACACCCATGCCAAAGCCGAGGAGCGCCAGCGACACGGTTATCGCCCCGATCGTGCGTCTGGAAAACATACCCGTTAGCAAAGTCATCCTCTCGTTTCCTGGATTCCGGCGCTGCGCGCAGCGCGCGCAACAAACGCCGGGCAAAACATACGTCAGAATGCCGTCCCGATCTGGAACTGGAACTTCTGGTACTGGTCGCCTTCGTGTTTGACGAGCGGGAAGCCAAGGCTCAGCTTGAGCGGGCCGATCGGCGAAATCCACGCGAGGCCGAAACCGTAGCTGTAACGCAGGCCGTTCGCGCCAATGCTGTCGCCTTCCGTGCCCCAGACGTTACCACCATCGACGAACGTGAAGACGCGCAGCGTGCGGTCATAGCCCGTGCCCGGCAGCGGGAAGGTCAACTCGACGTTACCGACGATCATCTTCGAACCGCCGATCGGGTCGTTCGTCTTGGCGTCGCGCGGACCCAGCGAGCTCGGCTCATAGCCACGCACCGAACCGATACCGCCCGCGTAGTAGTTCTTGAAGATCGGGTACGGCTTGCCGCCAAGGCCGTTACCGTAGCCGCCCTGGAAGTTCAGACCAAGCACGAAGCCGCGCGCGAACGAGTAGTAGTACTGCGCCTGAATATCGGCCTTGTAGTACTGCGTGCCGCCAACCGGCGTGCCGTATTCGGCGTTCGCCTGCGTGAAGTAGCCCTTGCTCGGCACGAGCGCGCTGTCACGCGCGTCGCGCGACCAGCCCACCGTCAGCGGCACGTTGTTCGACACGCGGCCGAACTCGTTCACATAGTCGATGTAGCTCTGCGGCGTGTTCGCGTCGACGTCGAGCGTGTCCTGCTCGAAGCCCGCGCCAAAGTAGACCGTGTCGACTTCCGAGAACGGAATGCCGAACTTCAGGTCGCCGCCCATGGTGATGATGCGGAAGCTCGAATCGGTCGAGTAGTACAGCGGCTGGTACGTACGGTAGTAGACGTCGGTAATGCGCTTGATACCGTCCACCGTGAAGTACGGGTCCACCTGCGTGAGGGCAAGCGTGCGGTACGTCTTCGCGGTGTTTACGTTCAGCGAGAGCGACGTGCCCGAACCGAAGACGTTGTCCTGCGACACGCCCGCCGACAGCACCACCTTGTCCGTGGACGAGAAGCCCGCACCCAGCGTGATCGCGCCGGTCGGCTTTTCGGCGACCTTCACGTTCACGTCGACCTGGTCGGCCGTGCCTTCCACAGGCACCGTGGTCACGTCGACGTCGGTGAAGTAGCCCAGACGGTTGATGCGGTCCTTCGAGAGTGCGAGGCGGTTCGAATCGAACCACGAGCTTTCGAGCTGACGCATTTCGCGGCGCACGACTTCGTCGCGGGTACGCGTGTTGCCCACCACGTTGATGCGGCGCACGTACACGCGGCGGCTCGGATCGACCTGCAGCGTGAGGTTGACCGTGTGATTCGCCTGATCGATCTGCGGCAGCGCGTTCACGGTCGCGAATGCGTAGCCATATTCGCCGAGCTTGTCGACGATGGCCTTGGTCGTGGCCTGCAGCTTCTCGGCCGAGAAGGTATCGCCCGGCTTGATCTTGATGAGTTTCTTGAGCTCGGCCTCGCGGTCGAGCAGGTTGCCCGACAGCTGGATGCCCGACACCTTGTACGGCTCACCTTCGTGAATGCCGACGGTGAGGTACATGTCCTTCTTGTCGGGCGAGATGGAGACCTGCGTCGAGTCGATGTTGAACTCGAGGTAGCCGTGATTCAGGTAGTACGAGCGCACGTTCTCGAGGTCGCCCGTGAGCTTTTCCTTCGAGTAGAGGTCGTTCTTCGTGTACCACGAGAACCAGTTCGGCGTGGACAGCTGCATCTCCGCGAGGAGCGTGCCGCTGCTGTACGTCTTGTTGCCGATGAAGTTGATCTGGCGGATCTTCGCGCTCGGACCTTCGACCACCGAGAACAGCAGACCGACACGATTGCGGTCGATCGGCGTGACCGTGGTCGTGACCTCGGCGGCGTAGAAGCCGCGCGTGAGGTACTGGCGCTTGAGCTCCTGCTCGGCCTTGTCGACGAGCGCCTTGTCGTAGTAGCGGCCTTGCGAGAGGCCGACTGCGCGCAGCGCCTTGGTCAGGTTGTCCTTGTCAAATTCCTTGATGCCAGCGAAGTCGATCGTGCCGATGGCCGGGCGCTCCTGCACCTGCACCACCACTACGCCGCCTTCGGTGGCGATCTTCACGTCGTTGAAGAACCCCGTCGCATAGAGTGCGCGGATGGCCTCGGACGCCTTGTCGTCGGTGAACGTGTCGCCCTGCTTGATCGGCAGGTAGGCGAACACGGTGCCCGGCTCGACGCGTTGCAGCCCTTCGATCCGGATGTCCTGTACCACGAAAGGCGTCGTTGCTGCGTGGGCAACGAGTCCATGCGCGGCGATTGCCGCGGCCGCAACCGTTTTTGGAACCAAGCGATGAGGTCTAAACAACGTGCTTCCCCAATTATGTATAGCTGCATCAGATCAGGCGGCCCGCCCACGGACGCCGCCAGACATCTTTAGAAATGGATTAACCGAGCCAGATCGTTGAACAACGCGATCGCCGACAGTGCGACGATGCAGGCAAGTCCCGCGCGCTGCAGCACGAGCTGCCAGCGGTCCGAGACGGCTTTGCCCGTTACGGCTTCAACCGCATAATATAACAGATGCCCCCCGTCCAATACCGGAATTGGGAGCAGATTCAATACGCCAAGGCTGATGCTCACGAGGGCGAGGAATGACAGGAACGCGGAAGGACCCAGTCTCGCGCTCTTGCCGGCATAGTCAGCAATCGTCACGGGGCCCGACAGATTCTTCAGCGAGGCTTCGCCCGTGATCATGCGGCCGAACATCCGCAGCGAATACACCGCGATATCCCACGTGCGATATGCACCGAGCCGCACGCTCTCGAGCGGCCCGTAACGCACGTCCACGGAAGGCGCCTGTGCCGAGAGCGCAGCGCCGATTCGTCCCACTTCCTCGCCCGTCTGTGCGTCGCGCTGCAGCGTCGGCGTAACGGTGAGCGTGAGCGTCTGCTGCGTGTTCCGGGCAGCATCGCCGCGCGCGACCGTGAGCCGCACGGGCTTGCCAGCGTGTGCCTTCACGTAGGCGATGAAAGTGCTTGCGCTGTCCACGGCCCGGCCGTCGAGAGCGCGCAGTTGATCCCCCGCTTGCAGCCCGGCATGTTGCGCCGCACTACCCGCCTCCACCGCCGCCACCTTCAGCGTGTTGCCGCCCGCCTCGAGGCCGAGCTTCGACATGAAGTCGTCGTCGAGATCCTTGCTGGTCAGTTGCGAGAGATCGAGCGGGAAATCGTAGGTGCCCTCGCCGTCACGCGCGGCAAGCACGACACGGCCCTGGTCGAACGCCGTGGCGAGCAGTTTCCAGCGCAGGTCAGACCACGAACGCACAGACTCGGTGCGGCTACCGTTTGCATCGCTCACCGAAAGAATCGTTTCGCCGCCCTGGAAGCCGGCCCGAGCCGCCGCTGATTGCGCGGGTGGCGCCGCGACTATGGCCTTCTGCTCGGTCACGCCACTCGCGTAAACCACGGAAAAGAGCACGACGGCCAGCACGAAATTGGCGATCGGCCCAGCAGCGACGATTGCAATACGCTTGCCAACCGACTGGCGGTTGAACGCGTGTGGCAAATCGCTCGCGGGGATCTGATCGGGCGACTCGCGCTCGTCGAGCATCTTCACGTAGCCGCCGAGCGGCAGCGCCGCGATGGTCCATTCCGTGCCGCTCTTCTTGCTGACCCACTGGACGAGCGGCCGGCCAAAACCGATCGAGAAGCGCAGGACCTTCACGCCGCACAGGCGCGCAACGCTGTAGTGACCGTATTCGTGCACGACGACCAGCACGCCGATCGCCACGACAAATGCGACCAGTTCGGTAAGCAGGTTCATGAGCGCCTCCTGGGCTGGAAGCAGCGCACCGGTGCGGGGGCGGCCCCGAGGTCAGGCTCGCGCGTCTGAGGGCCCGCGAGGGCCCTTGCGCAAGCCCCTCGCTGACCTGTCAGGCCGGCACCGGCAGGCTGTCGATGATGGTGTGAGCCGCGCGGCGGGCGGCCGCGTCGGCTTCGAGCACGACTTCGAGACTCGACGCAGTGCGGTTCTCGAGCGCGTTGAGTACGGCATCCACCGTCTGGGCGATGGCCATGAAGCCGATGCGCCGGTTCAAAAATGCTTCCACGGCGACTTCGTTCGCCGCGTTGAGCGCCGCGCTCGCCACGCCGCCGGCGGACAATGCCTGCATGGCGAGCGCGAGACACGGAAAGCGCGTGTAGTCGGGTTTTTCGAACGTGAGCGTCGCGATTTGCGTGAGATCCAGTTGTGCAACGCCGGAATCGACACGATCCGGGTACGCGAGCGCGTGCGCGATCGGCGTGCGCATGTCGGGGTTGCCTAGTTGCGCGAGCACCGAACCGTCGGCGTACGAGACCATCGAATGGATCACGCTCTGCGGGTGGATCAGCACGTCGATGCGCTCGCCCGGCAGGTCGAACAGGTAGTGCGCCTCGATCACTTCGAGGCCCTTGTTCATCATCGTGGCCGAGTCGACGGAAATCTTGCGGCCCATGGACCAGTTCGGATGCTTGCAGGCCTCGTCGGGCGTCACGTTCACGAGCGTCGAGGGCTCGCGCGTGCGGAACGGGCCGCCCGAGGCGGTCAGGATGATCTTCGTGACGCCGTCTCGCTGCGCGTTTTCGCGCGGAAAGCACTGGAACACGGCATTGTGCTCGCTGTCGAGCGGCAGCAGCACCGCGCCGCTGTCGCACACGGCGTTGATGAAGATGTCGCCCGACATCACGAGCGCCTCCTTGTTGGCGAGCAGGATCTGCTTGCCAGCCTTCGCCGCTGCGAGCGTGGGAGCCAGACCTGCCGCGCCGACGATGGCCGCAACCACCGTGTCGCAGCCGTCGCTCTTCGAGACTTCAACGAGTGCCTGCGGCCCGTAGGTCACGACGGTCTTCGAGCCGGCCTCGCGCAGCTTGCGCTCGACCTGTGCGGCGGTATCGGCGTCGCCGACCACGGCCACTTCGGGCGCGAAGCGCAGGCATTGTTCGACGAGTTTCTCGCCGTTGCGATGCGCGGTGAGCGCATAGACCGAGAAGCGTTGCGGATGACGCGCGACAACGTCGAGCGTGCTGTCTCCAATCGAGCCCGTGGAACCGAGCAGTGTGAGTCGTTTTTGCATATTCAATTCTCTAGCCGGGCGCCTTTAGCCGAGCAGCAGCATGGCAAGCGGCAGCACGGGCAGCAACGCGTCGATGCGGTCGAGGACTCCGCCGTGGCCCGGCAGGAGACCGCTCGAATCCTTCACGCCAGCCTGGCGCTTCATCATCGACTCGAACAGATCGCCGATCACGCTGAACGCGACCAGCACGGTAAGTACGAAAAGCGCACGTCCAAGCCCGATCTGGGCGGCGAGCGCGGAATACAGCGTGGGTTCGAACGCGTGCAGCGCGATCGCTGCGCCCGACACAACCATCACGGCGGCCCAGCCGCCAACTGCGCCCTCCCAGGTCTTGCCGGGGCTGATCGAAGGCGCGAGCTTATGCTTTCCGAATGCCTTACCTGCAAAGTATGCGCCGATATCGGCCAGCCAGACCACGAGTAGCAGGGACAAAACAAACGCCACGCCCGCCGTGCGCGCCGCAACGAGGGCGTGCCAGCAAGCCGCAAAAACGACGAGCCCCGCGGCCAGCAGGAAAGCGCGCCAGGCGCCCGCGGCGAGCACCGGCTTGCGCAGCAGCACGTAGGGGCCGGCGATGATCCAGAACACGCCCGCCGCCTGAAAGAGCGGCCGGGGCGCCGGCAGCCGCGTGCTGAGCGCCACGACGGCCGCCGCGATCACGGCATAGACGATCGAGCCGGTCGCGCCCGCCTTCAGGAGGCGTGCCCATTCCCACGCGGCGAACACGACCACGACACCGATCAGCGCGCCGAACGCCGCCACGGGCGCGAACAGCGTGATCGGCAGGAAGACTGCCAGCAGGACGAGCGCCGTAATGACGCGGGTCTTTAGCATGAAAGCGAATCGGCGTTCTGGGCGACGACCTGCGCGCTCGTGCGGCCAAAGCGGCGCTCGCGCTCGGCATACGACGCAATGGCGCGGCTGAGCGCTTCGGCGTCGAAATCCGGCCAGAACGTGTCGGTGAAATAGAACTCGGCGTAGGCGAGTTGCCAAAGCAGGAAGTTGCTCACCCGCTGCTCGCCGCCCGTACGGATGAAGAGGTCCGGTTCCGGCGCGTAGGCCATCGCCAGATGCTGGGACAGCGCGTCTTCGGTGACAGGCACCGGCTGGCCCAAGGCCGCGGCCTCCTCGACCAGCTTGCGCGTGGCCTGGAGGATGTCCCAGCGGCCGCCGTAGTTCGCGGCGATCGTAAGCGTGAGACGGGTGTTGCGCGCAGTCTTAGTCTCCGCTCGGCGAATCAGGTCCTGAATGCGCTCGTTGAACATCGACAGGTCGCCGACCACGCGCAGACGGATGCCGTTCGCGTGCAGGCGCGCCACTTCGCGCTCGAGCGCGGTGACAAAAAGGCGCATGAGGAACGACACTTCGTCGGTCGGGCGGCGCCAGTTCTCGGAACTGAACGCGAAGAGCGTGACGTATTCGACGCCGCGCTCCACGCACGATTCGACGACCGAGCGCACGGCATCGACGCCGCGCGTATGGCCCGCGACGCGCGGCAGGCGACGCTGGGTTGCCCAACGGCCATTGCCGTCCATGATGATCGCGATGTGGCGCGGCACGGCCGCCACGTCGGGCACGCGAACGGTTGAGCTGGTATAGGTCATGGCCGTCGGACTGTAACTGCGATGAAAAGGGAAAGCCCCGGAAATCTGGCGAATCTGGAAGCCCTAAGGCCTCAGACCGTCATGATCTCGGCTTCCTTCGTCTGCACGAGCTTGTCGATCTCGGCCACGAAGCGGTCAGTCAACTTCTGGACATCGTCGCTGCCACGGCGCTCGTCGTCTTCGGAAATTTCCTTGTCCTTCACGAGCTTCTTGAGCTGTTCGTTGGCGTCGCGACGCAGGTTACGCACGGCCACCTTCGCCGTTTCACCTTCGTTCTTGACGACCTTCGTGAGCTCCTTGCGGCGCTCTTCGGTGAGCGCCGGCATCGGCACGCGGATCAGGTCGCCGTGCGTGGCCGGGTTCAGGCCGAGATCCGACTCGCGGATCGCCTTTTCGATCACCGGCACCATCTTCTTTTCCCACGCCTGAACGCCGATCGTGCGTGCGTCGACGAGCGTGAGGTTGGCGACTTGCGAGATGGGCACGGGCGAGCCGTAGTAGTCGACCTGGATGTGGTCGAGCAGACCGGTATGCGCGCGGCCCGTGCGGATTTTCGCCAGATCGCTCTTGAACGCGTCGATCGAGCGCTGCATTTTCTGCTCGGCGCCCTTCTTGATGTCAGCCACAGCCATTTTGATACCTCCGAACCTTCATAACGGAACGGGCCCGCCGGCGCGCTGATGGGCGGCGCGGCCCGTGTTCGAACCTCTCGTGAGACGAGAGTTTACACGTGGACGAGCGTACCTTCGTCTTCGCCCAGAACGATGCGCTTGAGCGCACCCGGCTTGACGATGGAAAAAACCCGGATCGGCAGCTTCTGGTCGCGGCACAGCGCGAACGCGGTCGCGTCCATCACCTGCAGGTTGCGGCCAATTGCCTCATCGAAGCTGATGGTCGAGTAACGCGTGGCGGTCGGGTCCTTCTTCGGGTCGGCCGAGTAGACGCCGTCGACCTTGGTGGCCTTCAGTACGACTTCGGCGCCGATTTCCGAGCCGCGCAGCGCAGCAGCCGTGTCGGTGGTGAAGAACGGGTTGCCGGTGCCCGCGGCGAAGATCACGACCCTGCCTTCTTCGAGCTGGCGGATCGCGCGGGGGCGAATGTACGGCTCGACGACCTGGTCCATGCGCAGCGCCGACTGCACGCGCGCCTCGATACCCGCATGACGCATGGCGTCCTGCAGCGCGAGCGCGTTCATCATCGTGGCGAGCATGCCCATGTAGTCGGCCGTTGCGCGGTCCATACCGGCCGCACCGCCCGCGACACCGCGGAAAATGTTGCCGCCGCCGATCACGACTGCGAGCTGTGTGCCGAGACGCACCACCTCGGCCACGTCTGCCACCATACGTTCGATCGTGGCGCGATTGATGCCGAAGGCATCATCGCCCATCAGGGCTTCGCCGGAAAGTTTGAGCAGGACGCGTTTATAGGCGGGTGTGGGCATGGAGGTATCCAGGATCGCGCGCAAAGGGCAATAACTTGAAACTGTAGGGGTGAAATACGGCTTCGGGCAAGCGCCGCCAGAAATAGCGAAGATTTCCAACGCCGCGCACAGCGGGGGACTACCATGCGCGTCGTCGCTACGCTGCCCGCCACGGCGGATTGCTCCGCCACGGCTTACAACTCAACAAACTGCGATGCTGCAAAAACTGCGGCGCCGCCTGCCGCGTAGCACGCGGCAGGCGGGCTTACTGTACTTATTGCTGCTTTGCAGCAGCGACTTGCGCGGCCACTTCAGCAGCGAAGTCGTCCTGGCGCTTCTCGATGCCTTCGCCCACCACGAAGAGGGCGAACTTCTGCACCGTCGTGCCAGCAGCCTTGAGCATCTGCTCGATCGTCTGCTTGTCGTTCTTAACGAACGGCTGGTTCAGGAGCGAGACTTCCTTCAGGTACTTCTGAACCGAACCTTCAACCATCTTCGCGACGATCTCAGCCGGCTTGCCCGATTCGGCAGCCTTCTGCTCGGCGATGCTGCGCTCCTTGGCGATCAGGTCGGCCGGAACGTCGTCCGACGACAGCGAGACCGGCTTCATCGCGGCGATGTGCATCGCGACGTCCTTGCCCACTTGCTCGTCTGCACCCGTGTACTCGACCAGCACGCCGATACGCGTGCCGTGCAGGTATGCGGCCAGCTTGTTGGCGGTTTCGAAACGCGCGAAACGGCGGATCGAGAGGTTTTCACCGATCTTGCCGACGAGGGCGAGGCGCACTGCGTCGACCGTCGAGCCGTCCAGCGGCAGCGCCGAGAGAGCCGCGACGTCAGCCGGGTTTTGCGTGGCGACCAGTTCGGCGATCTTCTTCGAGAAGCCGATGAAGTCGTCGTTCTTCGAGACGAAGTCGGTTTCGCAGTTCAGTTCGACGATCGCACCAGCGTTGCCGCCGATGAACGAGGCGATCACGCCTTCAGCCGTCACGCGCGAAGCGGCCTTGCTGGCCTTGTTGCCGAGCTTCACGCGCAGCAACTCTTCAGCGCGCGCCAGGTCGCCGTCGGCTTCCGTCAGCGCCTTCTTGCATTCCATCATCGGCGCGTCGGTCTTCGCGCGCAGTTCTGCCACCATGCTTGCGGTAATTGCCGCCATCATTCGCTCCTTGAGTCTGTCTGGTACACGCCGCCCGCCTTTCGACGCGGCCGGCAGAAATTCGTTTCCGTTTCCGCCTGCGGTGAAACGCTTTTTTACAGCTGCTTCTACAGGGCTACGGTGCCGCTCATATGACGCGGCGACGAAAGTCGCGGCTTAAAAAAAAGGGGCCTATGGAAAGCCCCCTTTTCTTGCCGGACACGGGGCAGCTTACGCCTCCGAATTGACCTCGACGAACTCGTCGTCGCCGTCGTTGCCGCGTGCGGCTGCAACCACTTCGTTGACCGCGTTCGCACGGCCTTCGAGGATCGCGTCAGCCACGCCTTGCGTGTAGAGTGCAACGGCCTTGCTCGCGTCGTCGTTGCCCGGGATCACGTAATCGATGCCTTCCGGCGAGTGGTTCGTATCGACCACAGCGATCACGGGGATGCCCAGCTTGTTCGCTTCCGTCACGGCAATCTTGTGGTAGCCGACGTCGACCACGAAAATTGCGTCCGGAATGCCGCCCATGTCCTTCACGCCGCCGATCGACTTTTGCAGCTTGGCGATTTCACGTTCGAACAGGAGGGCTTCCTTCTTGCTCATCTTCTCGAGCTCGCCCGCTTCCACGGCTGCTTCCATGTCCTTCAGGCGCTTGATCGAAACCTTCAGCGTCTTGAAGTTGGTCAGCATGCCGCCGAGCCAGCGTGCGTTCACGAACGGCATACCTGCGCGATTTGCCTCTTCAGCAATCGTGTCGCGCGATTGACGCTTCGTGCCGACGAACAGGATCGTGCCGCGGTTCGCTGCCAGTTGACGCACGTACTTCAGCGCGTCGTTGTACATCGGCAGCGTCTTTTCGAGGTTGATGATGTGAATCTTGTTGCGATGGCCGAAAATGAAGGGGGCCATCTTCGGGTTCCAGAAGCGCGTCTGGTGACCGAAGTGGACACCGGCTTCCAGCATTTGGCGCATGGTAACTGCCATGTTTCAATTCTCCGCTAGGGTTTGGGTCTGAAGCCGGCTGCCGTATCGGTGCGCCCTCCTGGTTCCGGAGATCGACGCGCCCGACACCCTGGGTGCGCCGGCTTGCGAGTGTGCTGCCTGAAGAAGATGCTTCCGAATGTTCTTCGCGCACCCGCCAAAATTCGTCCTTGGCAAAGCGCTCCGCGGCAACGGCGGATTCAGCCGCTCTCCGGGAAACCCGGCACAAATCTCGAAAGTGAATTCGAAAGATATGGAAGCGACTTAGCCGATGAGTATAGCACGCAAGCTGCCCCTTACTCAAGACAGCTATTACCCGCGGAATACGGCGAGGGAGTCCGCGCCGGATCGCGACCCGCTATTTCAAAAGTCAGCGACCACCTGCATTAGGTGCGATAATTCAATATTCGACTGCATTTTCGGGCGCATACCATGGCCATTTCGATCAAGAACGAACAAGACATCGCGCAAATGCGCGTCGCATGCCGACTGGCGAGCGAGGTGCTCGATTACATCACGCCGTTCGTCACCGCCGGCGTGACGACGGGCGAACTCGATCGCCTGTGTCACGAATACATGACCAATGTGCAGGGCACGGTGCCCGCGCCGCTGAACTATCAGCCGCCCGGCTATCCGCCCTACCCGAAGGCGATCTGCACCTCCGTGAACGACGTGATCTGTCACGGTATTCCGGGCGACAAGGCGCTGAAGAACGGCGACGCGCTCAATATCGACATCACCGTCATCAAGGAAGGTTATTTCGGCGATACGAGCCGCATGTTCATCGTCGGCGAAGGCTCGATCCTCGCCAAGCGCCTCGTGCAGACGACGTACGAATGCATGTGGCTCGGCATCGACCAGGTGCGCCCCGGCGGCCATCTGGGCGACATCGGCCATGCCATCCAGCGCTACGCCGAAAGTCAGGGCTACAGCGTGGTGCGCGAATACTGCGGCCACGGCATCGGCACGGTGTTCCACGAAGACCCGCAGGTGCTGCACTACGGCCGCCCCGGCACGGGCATCGAACTCGTCCCCGGCATGATCTTCACCGTCGAGCCGATGATCAACGCCGGCCGCCGCGATATCCGCACCATGCCGGACCAATGGACCGTCAAGACGAAAGACCGCAGCCTCTCCGCGCAGTGGGAGCACACGGTGCTCGTGACCGAAACGGGCTACGAGGTCCTGACGGTCTCGGCGGGTACGCCCGCCAAGCCGGCCATCGTCGCGCAGATGGCGGGCACGGCGGCCTGATTGCCGTAAAAAGTGCCGGAAAGCGCTTCGCGGCGCGATCTGGCGCAAAATGGACGTGCTCGCAGAAGGCGTCCTGCGCCTCGGGTCCATATGCCCAACGCGAGCAGAGGCACTGCACGCGCACGCCGCCCGGCGCCAGCAGCACGACGGGCAGCCTGTCAGCAGCCTATATTGCAGCCGACGCACTAACCGACGAACACACGCGGCCGTCCGCCAAACGCGAGGCCGGCCGCGCGCACGGCCGGCCGCCCGCCCAACCACGCCAGACACGACCCGAGCCCATGAGCGTTCCCGCTGTCGCCGTTCCCGATACGTCGTCGCTGAAGTCCGACTACAAGGCCGCCAAGGCCCAATTGCTCGAGCGCTTCAAGACCGCGACCAATGTCGACTCGTTGATGCGCGCCCTTGCCCGCACCACCGACGACACTTTGCGCAACGCCTGGAGCCTGTGCGAGCTGCCGCCCACGCTGGCGCTCGTGGCCGTGGGCGGTTTCGGGCGCGGCGAGCTCGCGCCCTGGTCCGACGTCGACATCCTCGTCCTGCTGCCGGACGACGAGCCGCTCACGCCGCTCGAAGAACGCATCGAGCGGTTCATCGGCCTCGCGTGGGATCTCGGACTCGATATCGGCAGCAGCGTGCGCAGCGTCTCCCAATGCCTCGAAGAAGCCGCCAACGACGTCACCGTGCGCACGTCGCTCCTCGAGGCGCGCCGCATCACGGGCAGCGCGACACTCTTCGGCGACTTCGCGCAGCGTTATCGCGATGCCATGGACCCGCGCGCGTTCTTCCAGGCGAAAGTGCTCGAAATGCGCCAGCGCCATGCGCGCTTCCAGGACACGCCCTACTCGCTCGAACCCAACGTCAAGGAAAGTCCCGGCGGCCTGCGCGACCTGCAGCTGATCCTCTGGATCACCGAGGCCGCGGCCTTCGGCAGCAGCTGGAAGGAACTGGATCAGCGCGGTCTCATCACCGAGCGAGAGGCGCGCGAATTGCGCCGCAACGAGGCGTTTCTCAAGGCGCTGCGCGCGCGCCTGCATGTGATCGCGGGGCGCCGCCAGGACATTCTCGTGTTCGACCTGCAGACGGCCGTGGCCGAAAGCTTCGGCTACAAGGCAAGCAGCGCGCGGCGGGCGAGCGAGCAACTCATGCGCCGCTACTACTGGTCCGCGAAGGCGGTCACGCAGCTTTCCACCATCCTGATCCAGAACATCGAGGCGCAGCTCTTCCCGAGCACGAGCGGCATCACGCGCACGCTTTCGGAGCACTTCGTCGAGAAGCAAGGGATGCTGGAAATCGTCAGCGACGACGTGTTCGAACGCGAGCCGCATGCGATTCTCGAAGCGTTCCTGATTTATGAGCAGGTGCCGGGCGTGAAGGGCCTGTCGGCGCGCACCCTGCGCGCGCTCTACAACGCGCGCGAGACGATGGACCAGCGCTGGCGCCGCGACCCGGAGAACCGCCGGCTCTTCATGGAGATCCTCAAGCAGCCGGCCGGCATCACGCACGCCATGCGGCTCATGAACCAGACGAGCGTGCTCGGGCGCTATCTGCTGAATTTCCGCCGCATCGTCGGGCAGATGCAGCACGACCTCTATCACGTCTACACCGTCGACCAGCATATCCTGATGGTGTTGCGCAACATGCGCCGCTTCGCCGTGGCCGAGCATGCGCACGAGTATCCGTTCTGCAGCCAGCTCATCGCCAACTTCGAGCGCCCGTGGGTGCTCTACGTCGCGGCGCTGTTCCACGACATTGCCAAGGGCCGCGGCGGCGACCACTCGCAGCTCGGCATGGCCGACGCGCGGCGCTTCTGCCGCGAGCACGACATCACGGGCGACGACGCGGAGCTGGTCGTCTGGCTCGTGCAGCAGCATCTGACGATGAGCCAGGTCGCCCAGAAGCAGGACATCACCGACCCGGAGGTCGTGAAACGCTTCGCCGAACTCGTCGGCACGGAGCGGCGTCTTTCGGCGCTCTACCTGCTGACGGTCGCCGACATTCGCGGCACGAGCCCGAAGGTGTGGAACAACTGGAAGGGCAAGCTGCTCGAAGACCTCTACCGCTCGACACTCGCCGTGCTCGGCGGCGCCAAGCCCGACGCGCACTCGGAGCTCAAGACGCGCCAGGAGCTGGCGCTCGCGCTGCTGCGCCTCGAGACGGTGCCGGAGCACGCGCACCGCGCGCTCTGGGACAAGCTCGACGTGGGCTATTTCCTGCGCCACGACGCCGCCGACATCGCCTGGCAAACGCGCGTGCTCTACCGCCACGTCGAAGCGCCGGAGCCGGTCGTGCGCGCGCGCCCGTCGCCGATCGGCGAAGCGCTGCAGGTGCTCGTCTACGCGCAGGACCGCCCCGATCTGTTCGCGACGATGTGCGCGTACTTCGACCGCAGCGGACTTTCCGTGCTCGACGCACGCGTGAGCACTACGCGTCACGGCTACGCGCTCGATAACTTCATCGTCGCCCACACCGAGGGCGACGTACACTACCGCGATATCGCGAATCTCGTCGAACAGGAACTCGCGTCGCGCCTGAAAGCCACGGACAATGCGCTGCCGGAGCCGTCGAAGGGCCGCCTTTCGCGCCTGTCGCGCACCTTCCCGGTGACGCCGCGCGTCGACCTTCGGGCCGACGAGCGCGGCCAATACTACATCCTGTCCGTGTCGGCGAACGACCGGCCGGGCCTCCTCTATTCCATCGCGCGCGTGCTCGCGGAGCATCATGTCGGCGTCCATGCGGCGCGGATCAATACGCTCGGCGAACGTGTGGAAGACGTGTTTCTGCTAGACGGATCGGGACTTTCCGACAACCGCCAGCAGATTCACGTCGAAACCGAACTGCTGCGTGCGATCGCAGTGTGAATGACCCAAGCGAAATACCCAGATCCATGCGAGCCAAACTGACAGCCAAACATCCGCGCCCGACCACTCCGGAACGCGCCCCCGTCCGCCGCGGCAGTACGACCGCGCGTAAGCCGGTGCGGCCGGCGGAGGTGCGGCCGGAGTCGGCTGCAAAGACATCGGCGGGGAAGCCTGCGCGCAGCTCGGCCGACCGTACCGCGCCTCGCGCCGGCGACAAGCGCCCGGCACGGCCAGCCATGGCGCGTGAGCGTGACGGTTCGAGCCGTCCAGCGCGGCCCGCTCGCGAAGGCGGCTTCGGCGACGAGCGCCGCCCCGCCCGTCGCTCCGGCGATGAGTCGCGTGGATTTGCGCGCGGTCGTGACGAAGGCGGCGAGCGTCGCGTCGCGCGGCGCCCCGAAGGTGAGGACCGGCGGCCCTCGCGTGGTCGCGAGGAAGGTGGAGAGCGTCGCTTCACCCCCCGCCCTCAAGGTCAAGGCGACGACCGTCGCCCGCCGCGCAGCCGCGATGAAGGTGGCGCACGCCCCTTTGCGCGCCGCACCGAAGGCGATGACCGCCGTCCCCCGCGCAGCGGCGAAGAAGGTGGCGCACGTCCCTATGCGCGCCGCACCGAAGGCGAGGACCGCCGTCCCCCGCGTAACCGCGAAGAAGGTGGCGCACGTCCCTATGCGCGCCGCACCGAAGGCGAGGACCGCCGTCCCCCGCGCAGCCGCGAGGAAGGTGGTGCACGTCCCTTCGCACGCCGCTCCGAGGGCGATGACCGCCGTCCGCCGCGCAGCCGCGAGGAAGGTGGTGCACGCCCCTTCGCACGCCGCTCCGAGGGCGATGACCGCCGTCCGCCGCGTAGCCGCGAGGAAGGTGGTGCACGCCCCTTCGCACGCCGCACCGAAGGCGACGATCGACGCCCGCCGCGTGCCCGCGAGGAAGGTGGCGAGCGTCGCTTCGAGCGACGTACCGAAGGTGATGACCGTCGCCCGCCGCGCAGCCGCAGTGAAGGCAGCGAGGGACGCTTCGCCCGCCGCACGGACAGTGACGATCGCCGCCCGGCACGCACCCGCGACGAGGGAACGGAGCGCAGTTTCGCGCGCCCGGTGAAATCCGCCTGGAGTGACGCCCGTGAAGGCGCCGCGCCGCGCGCACGCCGCAGTGCCGAAGAAAGCGGCGGAGCCCGCAAGACGGCCCGCCCCGTCAAATCGGCCGAGAAGACCCCACGGCGTACCAGCGACGCCGAATCCGCACCGCGCCGCGCGCCGCGGGAGGAAGTCGACGGCGACAACACCCTGCGCCTGTCCAAGCGCATGTCCGAGTTGGGCCTGTGCTCGCGCCGTGAAGCCGACGAGTGGATCGAAAAAGGCTGGGTGTATGTGGACGGCGAAGTCGTCGACACGCTCGGCGCCAAGGTCACGCCGAATCAGCGCATCGAGGTCGATCCTGCCGCGCTCGCCGCACAGGCGCGCCAGGTGACGATCCTGCTCCACAAGCCCGTGGGCTATGTGTCGGGCCAGGCCGAGGACGGCTACGAGCCCGCCGCCGTGCTCGTCACCGGCGAAAATCATTGGGATGGCGACCACTCGGGGATCCGTTTTTCGGCTAAGCATCTCCGCACGCTCGCGCCGGCTGGCCGGCTCGACATCGACTCGACTGGCCTGCTCGTGCTGACCCAGGACGGCCGCGTGGCCAAGCAGTTGATCGGCGAGAGCTCGGACATCGACAAGGAATACCTCGTACGCGTTACCTACAACGACATCGAGACCGAAATCGATCAGCACTTCCCGGCCGAGTCGCTCGCGCAACTGCGCCACGGCCTGTCGCTCGACGACGTGCCGCTCAAGCCCGCGCAGGTGAGCTGGCAAAACGGCGAGCAGTTGCGTTTCGTGCTCCGCGAAGGCAAGAAGCGCCAGATCCGCCGTATGTGCGAACTGGTCGGCCTCAAGGTCGTGGGCCTCAAGCGCGTTCGCATGGGCCGCGTCCTGCTCGGCGCGCTGCCGCAAGGCCAATGGCGCTATCTGGCTGCCGACGAGGCGTTCTAACGCAGCAGCAGCGTCAAACGCCGCGTTACATGAAAAACGGGAGCCATCTGGCTCCCGTTTTTCATGATGCGTCGATCTTCAGTCGTCTCTGTTCGGGTCGAGTTCCGGAAACAGAACCTCGGTAAAGCCGAACTTCGAAAAGTCGGTAATACGCATGGGGTACAGCTTGCCGATCAGGTGGTCGCACTCGTGCTGGACGACCCGTGCGTGAAAGCCCTCCGCAACACGCTCAATGGGCGTGCCGTACTGATCGAAGCCGTCATAGCGGATCATCGAATAGCGGCTCACGGCGCCGCGCATGCCCGGCACCGAAAGACACCCCTCCCAGCCCTCTTCCATGTCGTGTGACAGAGGATGGATGACCGGATTGATGAGCACGGTTTGCGGCACGGCCGGCGCTTCGGGATAGCGCTCGTTCTGCTCGAAACCGAAGATCACCACCTGCAAGTCGACGCCGATCTGCGGGGCAGCCAGGCCCGCGCCGTTCGCCGCCTGCATGGTGTCGAACATATCGGCAATGAGTTCGTGCAGTTCCGGCGTATCGAAGTGATCGACGGGCCTGGCAATGCTGAGCAGGCGCGGATCGCCCATTCTGAGAATTTCGCGAATCATGTCGTTTGCCCCTCCAGGAGCTTGCGCATTCCTTCTTCGTCGAGCACCGGCACGCCGAGTTCCTCGGCTTTTGCGAGCTTGCTGCCCGCGTCGGCGCCCGCCACCACGTAATCGGTCTTCTTCGATACCGAGCCGGCCACTTTCGCGCCGGCCGCCTCCAGCATCTCCTTCGCCTCGTCGCGCGAGAGCGTGGGCAGCGTGCCGGTGAGCACCACCGTCTTGCCCGCCAGGACGCCCACCGGCGCCTTTGGCGCAGGCGGACCTTCCGCCCATGTTACTTTGCCCGGCGCGCGCAGTTGCTCGATCACCGTGCGGTTATGCTCTTCCGCAAAAAACTCGTGAATTGCGAGCGCGACGATCGGCCCCACATCGTTCACGTCGAGCAGTTCCTCGACCGACGCGCTCATGATCGGATCGAGCGAGCCAAAGTGCTTCGCGAGATCCTTGGCAGTCGACTCACCCACGTGCCGAATGCCGAGCGCGTAGATGAAGCGCGCAAGCGTCGTGGACTTGGCCTTGTCGAGCGAATCGAGCAGGTTCTGCGCCGATTTGTCGGCCATCCGATCGAGCTGCGCAAGCGTGCCGAAGCCGAGATTGAAAAGATCGGCCGGCGTGCGCACGAGGTTCTGGTCGACCAGCTGGTCGATGATCTTCTCGCCCAGGCCGTCGATATCGAGCGCACGGCGCTGGGCGAAGTGCCAGAGCGCCTGTTTGCGCTGCGCCGGACAGAAGAGGCCTCCCGTGCAGCGAGCGATCGCCTCGTCGGGCAGACGCTCGATGCGCGATCCACAGACCGGGCATTCGGTCGGCATCACGAACTCGTGGGCGTCGGCCGGACGGCGGTCCATGAGCGCACTGACCACCTCGGGAATCACGTCGCCGGCGCGCCGCACAATCACCGTATCGCCGATGCGGATGTCCTTGCGGCGCACTTCGTCTTCATTGTGCAGCGTGGCGTTGGTCACCGTCGCGCCGCCCACGAAGACGGGTTCGAGCCGCGCAACCGGCGTAATCGCGCCAGTACGGCCCACCTGCACGTCGATGGCCAGCAGCTTCGTGAGCGCTTCCTGGGCCGGGAACTTGTGCGCGAGCGCGAAGCGCGGCGCGCGCGAAACGAAGCCGAGCGCGTCCTGCTCGTCGCGGCGGTTCACCTTGTAGACCACGCCGTCGATGTCGTACGGCAGCCCATCGCGCTTCTCGCCCACCGCGCGGAAGAATTCGAGCAGACCTTGCGCGCCCTTCACGACCGCACGCTCGGCATTGACGGGCAGGCCCATTTCCGCGTACCAGTCGAGCAGTTCGCTATGGGTGGCCGGCATCGGCTCGCCCTCGAGCACGCCAATGCCGTAAGCGAAAAACGAGAGCGGCCGCTGCGCGGTGATCTTCGGATCGAGCTGACGCAGGCTGCCCGCCGCCGCGTTGCGCGGGTTCGCAAATTCCTTGTGACCGGCGTCGCGCTGGCGCTGGTTCATGCGCTCGAAGTCGCGGCGGAACATCAGCACCTCGCCGCGCACGTCGAGCACCTTCGGCACGCGCTTGCCCTTCAGGCGCAGTGGCAGCGAGCGGATCGTGCGCACGTTCTCCGTGACGTTTTCGCCGGTCGCGCCGTCGCCGCGCGTGGACGCCTGGACGAACACGCCATCGACATAGCGCAGCGAGATGGCGAGGCCGTCGAACTTGAGTTCGGCGGCGTATTCGACCGCGCCGATTTCGGCGCCCGCGATCTTGCCGAGCGCATCGGCCACCCGCTTGTCGAACGCGACGATGTCCTCGTCGGCAAAGCCGTTGTTGAGCGAAAGCATCGGCACGTCGTGCACCACGGGCTCGAAGCCCCCTGCGACCTCGCCGCCCACGCGCTGAGTGGGCGAATCGGGCGTGATGAGATCGGGATGCGCGGCCTCGATCTGCTGAAGTTCACCGAACAGCTTGTCGTATTCCGCGTCGGGCAACTCTGGCTGGTCGAGCACGTAGTAGGCGTGATTCGCGCGCTCGAGTTCGGCGCGCAACCACACCGCGCGCTGCGCAGCGGTGGCTTCTTCGGGAAGACGGGCGGGGGTACGGACCATGCCTTGGGCGACTCGCTGTTGGAAGTGATTTCGGACGTCAGATTATCTCAGGAAGCGGCGCGTGCCGCATCGGCTGAACGGCCAACTTCAGACCAACTTCGGGCCATCTTCGTGCGCCGCCGAACGGGCCTCCCCAAGCTCCTGTGCGAATGGCTAACGCTGCGTCCGTAGCATTGACGCCCGGAGCCGGCGATGCGAACTTGAATGCACCGCAACACGCGTGCCGGTAACGGCGCTCAAAAACCCATGACCGAACGCCAGGACCTGTGGGCCCCGACCACGCACCGCCCGCGCACAAAAAAAGGCGCGGCGCCCTTACGGCGCCGCGCCTTGTCTGCTGGACGGTTGCAGGCCTTCGGCGTTACTGGCTGAACAGTCGCCGCGTGGCCGGCGAGCCGGCCGGAATGCCGGCCTGCTCCAGCTTCGCGTAAAGCGTCATGAGCTGCTTGTCGATCGACTGCAGCACGGACTCCGGCAGTTGCCGCCGCTGGTCGTCCACTACGCGCCCGCCAATGCGCTCGGCAAGGGACTTCGCATAGTCGCACATGAGGCGGAACGGCAGGATGTCTTCGTCGGCCACGGGCACGTCGAGGATCAGCGTAATCAACTCGCCGCCCTTGTATGTGAGGTCGTCGCGCAGGAAGTTCGTGTCGCCGAACTGCAGCATGAACACGGGGCTCTGCTTCGCGTCGAGCTTCACGAAGCGCGTGCCGTCGCGCGAGAGCAGCAGGCCGTCCTGCGCAGCCACGGCCTGCACGTAGTTTGCCGACCACGGCGCGCCGTCCGACATCACGTTGATGGAAAGCTGCGCGTCGCATTGCGCCGCGAAGCCGTCCAGTTCGCGCGCCATCGCGACCGTTTCCATCATGTCCGGAAACTCGGGCGCAGCGTCGAGCGCGTCGGCAAACTGCTGCACGCCGGTCACGAATTCCGAGAACTCGAGTTCGTTGAGCGGGCCGTTGCGGTTCGCGAGTTGGGCAGCCGCGCGCAACTCTTCGTAGCGCACACCGCTTTGCAGCAGCTCCCAGCCGTCGCCCCCTTCGGGTTTGCCTTCGATGTGCACCGGCTTGCTGCCCGCGCGGCGCAACCGCTGTGCAAACGGGATCACGCGCTCGCCCGCCAGCGAAGCACCGAGCCGAATCGGCACGATACAGTCGATGCGCCGGTCGACCACGGCCGGCGGCGCCGAAGAGATCGTCGTGGCGGCCGGCATGACAGGCTCGATGCGCTCGGCTTCGTCGGCGTCGTCCTTCGCGGAATCCGGGGCAGCCGCGCTCGCGGCCGGCGTGGTTTCGCCGCGCTCCTGCGTCGCCGCTTCGTCCTCCGGAAAGCCGTTAGGTGTCGTCGTTTCCGCCTGGATGTCGGCCGGTGTGTCGAGCGGCGCCACGGTCCCGAAACCCGGCTCCACGCGCTCGGCTTCCGAGCCGCCCGCAAGCGATGGCTCGCGGCGCGACGGTGCATGCGCCGGTTCGATGAACGGGCTTTGTTCCTGGAACTCGTCGCGCTGCGGCGCCTCGACTGCCTCTTCGGGCATCGGGCGCGGCATGCGCCGGCGCACCCTCGCGCCCTGCCACGCGTTGTACACCACCACGCCCCCGACTACCACGGCGCCCGCGCCGATCAACCCGAGAGTCAACTCGTCCATGCATGCTCCATCAGCAATTCTTATTCGACGGCGCGCGCATTGTGCGCCCCGTTTCTCTGGCAAGCGCATTGCGCGCGGCGGCTGCCTTACCGTCGGCGCCGCCGGCCGCGCGACGCGCGCCGTCCGTTAGACCGTATAAATCGATTAGACCGTATTCTGGGCGAAACCCGCCGCAGTTTCCATGTCGACCGCGACGATGCGCGAAACGCCCTGCTCCTGCATCGTCACGCCAATGAGCTGCTGCGCCATCTCCATGGCGATCTTGTTGTGCGAAATGAACAGGAACTGTGTTTTGTCCGACATCGCGCGAACAAGGTTTGCGAAACGCTCGGTGTTCGCGTCGTCGAGCGGTGCGTCCACTTCGTCGAGCAGACAGAACGGCGCCGGGTTGAGCTGGAACATCGCGAACACGAGGGCCGTGGCAGTGAGCGCCTTCTCGCCGCCCGACAGCAGGTGAATCGTCGAATTCTTCTTGCCGGGCGGCTGCGCCATCACCTGCACGCCCGCGTCGAGAATCTCGTCGCCGGTCATGATGAGCTTCGCCTGGCCGCCACCGAAGAGGCGCGGGAACAGCTCGCCAAAATGACGGTTCACTTCGTCGAAGGTGCCCTGCAACAGCGTGCGCGTTTCCTGGTCGATCTTGCGGATCGCGTCTTCGAGCGTCTCGATTGCGCTCGTAAGGTCTGCCGACTGGGCGTCGAGGAAGGTCTTGCGCTCCTTCGCCGCGGCCAGCTCGTCGAGCGCCGCCATATTGACGGGCCCAAGCGCGGCGATCGCGTTGTTGATGCGTGTGACTTCGCCTTGCAGGTACGACGGCTTCATATCCGCCGTGAGCTTTTCCTGCAGCGCGGCCTCGTCTACGCCAGCCGCCTGAAGCTGCTCGACAAACTGCTCGCCATTCAGGCGGGCGGCCTGTTCCTTCAACTGAAGCTCGGTGATACGGTCGCGCAGCGGCTGCAGCGCGCGTTCCGCGGCGAGGCGCGTTTCGTCGGCGGCGCGCAGCTTTGCGGTCAGGTCGTCGAGTTCGGCGCGCGCCGCGCGCAGCGTGTCTTCCTTCTGCGCACGAATTTCCAGCGCGTCCTGCAGGCCCGTGTGCGCGGTCTGCTCGTTGATCGTTTCCAGCTCGGCGCGCGCGTCTTCGAGGGAGCCGGCCACGCGTTCGCTCTGCTCGTGCGCGACCTGGATGTTGCGCCTCAGCTCTTCGATGCGGTTCGCCATGTTACGCGCGGCAAAGCGCGCGTCGGCGGCGGCGCGCTCGAGGTCGCGCGCCTGGTTGCGCGCCGCGCCGAGCTCCTCGTCGAGTGCTTCGAACGCGAGCTGGTTGTCCTCGAAGCGGGCTTGCAGTTCAGCGAGTTCGGCGTCGTGGCGTTCGAAGTTCGCTTCCGACTCCGCACGCAGCGCACGCTGTTCTTCGATCTGCGTGCGAATCTCGTCCAGCTCTTCGCGGATCTGCGTACTGCGCGCCGTGTAGCGCTCATGCGCCTGCGTGAGCTTCAGCACATCCATCTGCAGGGCGTGCACGCGCTGGGTCGCGCGCTCGGCCTGCTGGCGGACGTCCGTGAGTATCTGCGCGGCTTGCGTGTGCGCGGCTTCCGCGCGCACGACAGCGGTGCGTGCCTCATCGGCGAGCAATGCTTGAGCGCGAACCTGGCGCTCGAGATTCTCGATCTCCTGCTGACGTGCGAGCATGCCCGCCTGCTCGGTGTCGGCGGCGTACAGCTGCACGCCCACGCGCGTCACCACGTGACCGGCCTTGACGACGAACGCGCCACTGCCTGGCAGTTGCGCGCGCAGGGCAAGCGCTTCGGCGAGATCGTTGGCAACGTAGGTCGAGCCGAGCCATTCGGTGAGCACGGCGCGCAGGCCCGCGTCGTCGATGCGCACGAGCGAAAGCAGCGGCGTGAGGCCCGCAGGCGCGGCGCTTGCCTCACCCGCAGCAGGCGGCGAATAGAACGCGAGCTTCGCCGGCGGCGCGTCGCTCGCGAATGCCTTCACCCAGTCGAGGTTCGACACTTCGAGCGCGGCGAGCCGTTCACGCAGCACGGCTTCGAGCGCCGTTTCCCAGCCCGCTTCGACATGCAGCTTTTTCCACAGCCGCGGCAATGCGCCCAGTTCGTGACGCTCGAGCCACGGCTGGATCTTGCCTTCGGTCTGCACGTTTTCCTGCAACTGCTTGAGTGCGGCGAGCCGGGCTTCGAACTGGTGGATCTGCGCGTTTTCGGCCTGCACGCGTTCATGCGCGGCGCGGCGCTGAGCGTCGAGGCGCGGCACCGTTTCCTGCGCATCCGCGAGACGCGCCTGCGCCTCGTGAAGCACTTCCTCCTGCTCGGCCAACTGCATGCGCAGTTCTTCGAGCTGGGCTTCGTCCGGCGCGTCGAGTCCGCCTTCCTCCGACTTCAGCCGCTCATGGCGTTGCTGAAGCTGCTGGAGCATCTGGTCGGCGTTGCGCTGGTGCGCCGCTTCAAGTTTGATGGACTGCTCGGTGCGCGCGATGCCCGCGCGCTCGTCATTCAGTTGCGCCTGTGCGTCGCGCCAGCGGTTTTCGAGCGCGGGCAGCGCTTCCTGCTTTGCCGCCGCATCTTCCTCCGCAAGCGCCGCCTTTTCCTCTGCGATCGCCAGTTGCTCTTCGGCGTCTTCAATGTCGTCCTGCGCCTTCTGCGCCTGGACTTGCCATTGTTCGCGCTGCGCCGTAAGCGCGGCGATTTGCGCCTGCACGCGGTTGCGCGACTCAACGATGAACTTGATCTCGGCTTCGAGACGGCTCACTTCGGCATTCGCTTCGTAGAGCGAGCCCTGCGCGCCCTGCATGGCGTCGCTTGCCGAGTAGTGGGCCACGCGCAGCGTTTCGAGTTGCGCTTCCACTTCGCGCAGCTGCGCGGTATGCCGCTCCAGGTCGATCTGCGCCTGCTCGATTGCGCGCTGCTGGCGTTGCTGTTCGCCCGCCGCCTCGTTCTTGCGCAGGAGCCACAGCAGGCGCTGCTTTTCCTCGCCCTCGCACTGCAGCTCGCGGAATTTCGTGGCGACGACTGCCTGGCCCTCGAGCTTTTCGAGGTTGTTGGACAGTTCGCGCACGATGTCCTCGACACGCGTGAGGTTTTCGCGCGTGTCGTGCAGGCGGTTCTCGGTCTCGCGGCGGCGTTCCTTGTATTTCGAAACGCCCGCGGCCTCTTCGAGGAACACGCGCAGCTCTTCGGGCTTCGCCTCGATGATCCGCGCAATCATGCCCTGCCCGATGATCGCGTAGGCGCGCGGTCCGAGGCCGGTCCCGAGGAAGATGTCCTGGATATCGCGCCGGCGCGCCGGCAGGTTGTTGATGTAGTAACTCGACGTGCCGTCACGCGTGAGCACGCGCTTCACGGCAATCTCGGCATACTGGCCCCACTGCCCGGCGGCGCGACCGTCCGCGTTGTCGAACACCAGTTCGACGCTCGCGCGGCTGCCCGGCTTGCGCGCGGTGGAACCGTTGAAGATGACGTCCTGCATCGACTCGCCGCGCAGCTCGGACGCCCGGGATTCACCCAGCACCCAGCGCACCGCGTCGATGATGTTGGATTTCCCACAGCCGTTCGGCCCGACCACCCCGACGAGTTGGCCCGGAACCTGGAAATGCGTGGGATCGACGAATGATTTGAAGCCAGCGAGTTTAATCGAGGTCAGACGCACGGCGATATCGCTGTTTGAATAATGGTGAACGGGACCGCCCGTGCCGTGCGTCGCTTGCCGCCGCGCATCCAGAATCGATCGCACGGCGGCGCAGTGCGCACAAGGCAGGCGCCACGGCTCGCCGCACGAACGCGCATGCGCGCGAGCGGTCGGCGGGAATCAGCGGCAATCATACCATCGCACGCGCGCCATTCCGCGCGCGGGAAGGCCCTGGACCCGAGCCGCTGCCTGCGTTGCCATCGCCGTTGCCGCCGCCGTTGCCATCATCGCCGCCGCGGTCGCTGCCGTCGGCGTCGTCCGCATCGTCGGTGCGGCTGGCGTCGGCGTGGGTCATGACGCTCGCGTCGGCGCTCACGTGCGCGCCGCTCTTGCGCGCGTCCTGCGCGCGGTGCACCCAGCTCGACAGCAGGGAAGCGAGCACGATACACGCGCCGCCCGCCCATTCGCGCGGACCCGGCGTTTCGCCCGCGAAGAGCCACGACGTGAGCGCTGTCACGACGATTTCGAACAGCATGATGATCGAGGCGCGGTTCGCCGGCACGCGGGCAAGCCCGTACTGAACGAGCATGTTGTTGGTGCCGAGCACGATGCCGAGCGCGAGCACCAGCAGCACGACACGCGCGAGATGTTCACCTGCCGGGGCGGCCGACATCGGCTCGAAGCAGGAGGTCAGCGCACCGAAGAGCGCCGCGCCCGCGAAGATCACGGCGGTGCGCATCTCCGGCTTCATATGCGGAAGCACGCGGCTCGTCTTCACGACGAGCACGTTGCTCATTGCGAAACCCATACCACCGATCAGACCCGCCCATTCGGCGGCGCTCGCGGGCAGCGGCACGCCGAGTTGCGGCGACCAGAGCATCAGCACCGCACCCAGGAGCGACAGCGCCGAGAGCGCGCCTCCCGCCCAGTTCAGGCGTTCGTGCAGGATGAAGTGCGCGAATATCGCCGTCCATGCCGGGGTCAGATAAAAGAGCAGCAGCACGCGCATCACTTCGCCGTGGATCGCACCCCACACGAAACCCACGTTGGTTACGCCCGCGGCAAGCCCGAGCATCGGCAGGACCCAGTGCCAGCGCACGGTCGCGAGCGAGCGCCAGCGCAGCACCAGGACGAAGAGGCAGCCGGCTGCGCTCGTTGCGGCGCTGGACGCCGTGCCGGTAAGCCCGGCGGCCGCCAGCATGCGCAGCGGATACCAGACAAAACCCCATACGGACGCGCCAATCATGATGGCGAGCGTCGGCCAGGCGGCGCGCAAGCCGATGCTCTGGCTCATTGCTCGCGTTTCCCTTGGGCCGGCCGCGCGTTCGCAGCACCGCAGTCGTGGTTCGAAACGTTGTTCGAATATTCCATGCTTTTCCTTTGTCTCGTCGTCCAGCTAGCAGCGGCTGCGCCAAGGCAGGATCTGGCCGGCGCCCGCAGCAGCAACGGCGCCACGCTATAATCCAACGCTTGCAGCTCCAAGGCCGCGCCTGCGTGTTTTTCGCCGAGCGCAGCGCAACCCGCCCGCTGGCCTGCCCGCAGTGGCCGCTCCAATCCTGCGCGCCACGCCGACCGTCTTTCGCCCACGCCTGTCCGACGCCCAAGTGAATCCGCTACTCGACACCCTTCAGTCCTATCCCTTCGAAAAGCTGCGCGTACTCTTCAAGGACGTCACGCCGAACGCCGGCCTGCGCCATATCAGCTTCGGGATCGGCGAGCCGAAACACCCCACTCCCGCGCTGATCCGCGACGCCATCGTGGCATCGCTCGACGGCCTCTCGTCGTACCCGGCCACGGCGGGCACCCCGGCGCTGCGCGAGTCGATTGCGAACTGGGTAAAGGCGCGCTACGGACTGCCGGCCATCGACGCGAACACGGAAATCCTGCCCGTCTCGGGGTCGCGTGAAGCATTGTTCGCGCTGGCGCAGGCGGTGATCGATCCGACAGCGGGCGTGAAAGACCCGGCAAAGCGGGCGATCGTACTCTGCCCGAACCCTTTCTACCAGATCTACGAAGGCGCCGCGCTGCTCGGCGGCGGCGAGCCGTATTTTGTGAACAGCGATCCGGCCCGCAACTTCGCCTGCGACTATTCGCAGGTTCCCGAAGAAGTCTGGGCGCGCACGCAGCTGCTGTATGTGTGCTCGCCGGGCAATCCCACGGGCGCCGTGATCACGCTCGACGACTGGCGCGAGCTGTTCGCGCTCTCCGACCGCTACGGCTTCGTGATCGCCTCGGATGAGTGCTACTCGGAAATCTATTTCGACGAAGCGAATCCGCCGCTCGGCGGTCTCGAAGCCGCGCACAAGCTGGGCCGCGGCTTCGAGCGCCTGGTTATGCTGTCGAGCCTTTCCAAGCGCTCGAACGCGCCGGGCATGCGCTCGGGCTTCGTGGCCGGGGACGCCGCCATCCTCAAGCAGTTCCTGCTGTACCGCACCTATCACGGCTCGGCCATGTCGCCGGTCTGGCAGTCCGCCAGCATTGCGGCCTGGGGCGACGAGGCGCACGTGCGCGAAAACCGCGCGAAATACGTGAAGAAGTTCTCGACCGTTACGCCCATGCTCGCCGACGTGCTCGACGTGAAATTGCCCGACGCCGCGTTCTACCTCTGGGCCAACGTCGCGCGCACCGACCTGACGGACACCGCGTTCGCCCAGCGTCTCTACGCCGACTATAATGTGACGGTTCTGCCCGGCTCGTTCCTCGCGCGCGAGGCGCATGGCACGAATCCGGGTAAAGACTTCGTCCGCATGGCGCTCGTCGCCGACGTCGAGGAGTGCATCGAGGGCGCGCAGCGCATCGTCGAGTTCTGCCGCTCGCTCAAACCGTAAAGCCTTTCTCGTGCGCGCCGGGGTCCCGCACCTCGCTGCGCGCAACACCGCTTTCAACCATCAATCTCACGAAATCACCACCATGTCGCAACAACTTCAGCAGATCATCGACACCGCCTGGGAAAACCGCGCCGACTTTTCGCCCAAATCGGCCCCGAACGACGTGCGCGAAGCCGTCGCCCACGTCATCGCCGAGCTGGACAAAGGCGCGCTGCGCTGCGCCGAGAAGAAGGACGGCGACTGGGTCGTCAACCAGTGGGTGAAGAAGGCCGTGCTGCTGTCGTTCCGTCTGGAAGACAACGCGCCGATGCCCGCGGGCGGCTACAGCCAGTTCTACGACAAGGTGCCCTCGAAGTTCGCCAACTACACGGCTGAAGACTTCGCCGCGGGCGGCTTCCGCGTGGTGCCGCCGGCGATCGCGCGCCGCGGTTCGTTCATCGCGAAGAACGTCGTGCTGATGCCGTCGTACACCAACATCGGCGCATATGTCGACGAAGGCACGATGGTCGACACGTGGGCCACGGTCGGTTCGTGCGCGCAGATCGGCAAGAACGTGCACCTCTCGGGCGGCGTGGGCATCGGCGGCGTGCTGGAGCCGCTGCAGGCCAACCCGGTCATCATCGAAGACAACTGCTTCATCGGTGCGCGCTCGGAAGTCGTGGAAGGCGTGATCGTCGAAGAGAACTCGGTGATCTCGATGGGCGTGTATCTCGGCCAGTCGACCAAGATTTACGACCGCGAAACCGGCGAAGTCTCGTATGGCCGCATTCCGGCGGGTTCGGTCGTGGTCGCGGGCAACCTGCCCTCGAAGGACGGCTCGCACAGCCTGTACTGCGCCGTGATCGTCAAGAAGGTGGACGCGAAGACGCGCGCCAAGGTCGGCCTGAACGAGCTGCTGCGAGGCGACTGATGGCGAAGTCTGCCAAGACCGTTGTCTACGGCATTCCGAACTGCGACACCGTGAAGAAGGCCCGCGTGTGGCTCGAAGAGCACGGCGTCGAGTTCGAGTTTCACGACTTCAAGAAGGCGGGCGTCTCGAATGCGCTCGTCCAGGACTGGCTCAAGGACGTGTCGCTCGATCAGCTGATCAACAAGCGCGGCACGACCTGGCGCGGCCTTTCGGAAGTGCACAAGGCCGAAGCCGACTCGACCGCCGGTGCGATTGCGCTGATGATCCACAAGCCGTCGATCATCAAGCGGCCCGTGGTCGTGGTGAACGGCCGCGTGAAGACGCTTGGCTTCTCCGCTGACCAGTACGCGGAGCTGTTCGCTTGAGCGCCGCATGAGACCGGCGCGCCTGATCTGCTCCCCGGCAGGTCGAGCGCACGCGGTCATGACAAGTTGTTGCCGGCCCCTGCTCCATCAGCGGCGCCGGCATTTTTATTGAAAGTGGTCTTTTTATGTCCGCCACCCTCGCCCTTACCGAAGCCCTGATCGCGCGCGCATCCGTCACGCCCGACGACCAGCACTGCCAGCGCATCATGACCGAACGCCTCAGCGCGCTCGGCTTCGCGTGCGAAACGATCGAATCCAACGGCGTGACGAACCTGTGGGCCGTCAAGCGCGGCACCGCGGGCACGCAAGGCCCGCTGCTCGCCTTCGCGGGCCACACTGACGTCGTGCCGACCGGCCCCATCGAACAATGGAGCTCGCCGCCGTTCCAGCCCTCGCACCGCGACGGCATTCTCTACGGCCGTGGCGCCGCCGACATGAAGACCTCGCTCGCGGCCTTCGTGGTGGCAAGCGAAGAGTTCGTGGCGGCGCATCCGCAGCATCGCGGCGCCATTGCGTTCCTCATCACGAGCGACGAGGAAGGCCCGGCGACCGACGGCACCGTGAAGGTCGTCGAGGCGCTCCAGGCGCGCGGCGAGAAGATGGACTACTGCATCGTCGGCGAGCCGACTTCGACGAATACGCTCGGCGACTGCGTGAAGAACGGCCGCCGCGGCTCGATGTCCGGCAAGCTCGTCGTGAAAGGCGTGCAGGGGCATATCGCCTATCCGCATCTCGCGAAGAACCCGGTGCATCTGCTGGCTCCCGCGCTCGCCGAACTCGTCGCCGAAAAGTGGGACGACGGCAACGAATACTTCCCGCCCACCACGTGGCAGGTGTCGAACATGCACAGCGGCACGGGCGCGAGCAACGTGATTCCTGGCCATGCCGACGTGATGTTCAACTTCCGTTTCTCGACCGCCAGCACGGTGGAAGGCCTGCAAAAGCGCGTGCACGCCATCCTCGACAAGCACGGCCTCGAATACGACCTGCACTGGAGCGTGAGCGGCCTGCCCTTCCTCACGCCGCGCGGCGCGCTCTCGAACGCGCTCGAAAAAGCGATTCACGACGAAACCGGCGTGAGCACCGAACTCTCGACCACGGGCGGCACGTCCGATGGCCGCTTCATCGCGCGCATGTGCGAGCAGGTGGTGGAGTTCGGCCCGCCCAACGCCAGCATCCACAAGATCGATGAGCATATCGAAGTGAAATTCATCGATCCGCTCAAGAACGTATATCGCCGCGTGCTCGAACAGCTGATCGCCTGACCGGCCAACCGCACACGCTCTGGAGTCCAGAACATGAACCATCCGCTAGCCGCTACCTTTGCCACCGTTCGCGACCTGCTGCGCTACGGTGTCTCGCGCTTTTCGGCCGCGCAACTCGCCTTCGGCCACGGCTCGAGCAACGCTTACGACGAAGCCGCGTACCTGATCCTGCACACGCTGCATTTGCCGCTCGACCTGCTCGACCCGTTTCTCGACGCGCGCCTCACGACCGAGGAAGTCGACAAGGTGCTCGGCGTGATCGAGCGCCGCGCGACCGACCGCGTGCCCGCCGCCTACATCACGCAGGAAGCGTGGATGCACGGCCTGCGCTTCTACGTGGATGAGCGCGTCATCGTGCCGCGCTCGTTCATCGGCGAGCTGCTCGCAGACGGCCTGCAGCCCTACGTGGAAGATCCTGAGCAGGTCACCGCGGTGCTTGAACTTTGCACCGGTTCGGCGAGCCTCGCGATTCTCGCGGCGCACGCATTCCCGAACGCCGACATCGACGCCGTCGATCTCTCCGCGCCCGCGCTCGAAGTGGCGAAGCGCAACGTGCACGAACACGATCTCGAGGAGCGCATCGCCCTCTTCGAAGGCGACCTGTACGCGCCGCTGCCCGAGCGCCGCTACGACGTGATCATCACGAACCCGCCGTATGTGAATGCCGATTCGATGCAGGCGTTGCCGCCCGAGTACCGCCACGAGCCGGAAATGGCGCTCGCGGGCGGCGCGGACGGCATGGACATCGTGCGCCGCATCGTCAAGGACGCACGCAACTGGCTCACCGACGACGGCGTGCTGGTGATCGAGATCGGCAACGAGCGCGAGAACGTGGAAGCGGCGTTCGGTGGCCTCGACCTCGTGTGGCTCTCGACGAGCGCCGGCGACGATCAGGTCTTTCTGATTCAGGCTTGCGACTTGCCGGTCTAACGGCCCAACGGTCTGACCGAACTGCGCGGACGAGCCGCGGTGCCCGTGCGCCGTGTCTCGCTGCGCGCAGGACTGGGACGATAGCCGTCGGCGCAGCGGGTTCGGTAAGATTGAGCCCTCCGGCCGTGCGCTTACCGGCGCGGGCCGGCCCTGCATCCGGTTGAAGGAGCGTCCCACGCATCTATGCGAATCGACTGGTCACACCTCGGCACGCTGCTCGCGATCATCCATGTGCTTGGGTTGATCGCGGCGTGCCACGCGATCCTGAACACGCGCACCTCCCAAGGCGCGATTGCCTGGGCCGTCTCGCTCGCGACGATGCCCTACCTCACGCTCGTCCCGTATCTCTTTCTTGGCCGCAGCAAGTTCGCGGGCTACGCCGACGCGAGGCGCCTGCGCAACGAAACTTTGCGCTCACGCGCCCACGCGCCGGATTGGGACAAGCTCGTATCCACCGGCGAATGGCCAGCCGACGAACTGGGCGTACGCGTAATCCGCACGTTCTCGCGCCTGGGCGGCATGCCGCTCGTGCCGGGCAATGCCGTGCGCACACTCGTGAATGGCGAAGCGACCTTCTCCGCCATCTTCGATGCGATCGAACGCGCCCAGCACTATGTGATCGTGCAGTTCTTCATCGTGCGCGCCGACGCGCTCGGCGACATGCTCAAGGACGTGCTGATCGACTGCAGCAAACGCGGCGTGCGGGTGTACTTCCTGTACGACAGCATCGGCTCGTTCGACCTGCCCGCGAGCTACGTGCACGAATTGCAGGACGTTGGCGTGGAAGTGCACCCGTTCTCGACGAAGCGCCACTTCGTCAACCGCTTCCAGCTCAACTTCCGTAACCACCGCAAAATTGTCGTAGTGGACGGTCAGCACGCGTTCGTGGGCGGCCACAACGTGGGCATCGAATACCTGGGCGCGAATGCGCGCCTCTCGCCCTGGCGCGATACGCATATCGAACTGCGCGGACCGGCGGTCGCCAACGTGCAGTTCGCCTTCACCGAAGACTGGTACTGGGCCACCCAGCAACTTCCTGGCTGCGAGCCGCCCAACGTCGTGCCACGTGAAGGCGACGACATGTATTGCCTCGTCTTGCCCACGGGTCCGGCTGACCGCCAGGAAACCTGCTCGCTCTTCTTCGTCGAGGCGATCAACGCCGCGAAAAAACGCCTGTGGATCACCACGCCCTACCTCGTGCCCGACGAAGCCGTGTTCTCGGCGCTGCGCCTCGCGGCGCTGCGCGGCGTGGACGTGCGCATCATGATTCCGAGCCGGCGAGACCATTACGTGGTGTTCGAGGCGTCCATGCTGTACGCCTTCGATGCGGTGCGCGCGGGCATCCGGATCTTCCGCTACAAACCGGGCTTTTTGCACCAGAAGGTCGTGCTGATTGACGACGTGGCTGCAGCCATCGGCAGCGCAAATCTCGACAACCGGTCATTTCGCCTGAACTTCGAGATCATGGTGCTGACGGTGCATCGCGGCTTCGCGGCTGAAGTCGAAGCAATGCTGCTGCGCGACTTCGAAGAGACGTTCGAGATCGACCGCAGCGAGTACCGCGACGCGCCCGCGTGGCGCAAGATCACGATGCACCTCGCGCGGCTCTTCGCGCCGATTCTGTAACGCGCGCCGTTGCCGCCAGCCGGTGCTCAGAGCTGCTTTTCGATGTCCGCCGCAATGGCCTCAGGCTTCGTCACGGGCGCGTAGCGCTTCACCACGCTGCCGTTGCGGTCGACCAGAAACTTCGTGAAGTTCCACTTGATGCCTTCGAGCCCGAGGAGCCCCGGCGCCTCGCCCGTGAGCCAGCGATACAGCGGGTGCGCATTCGCCCCGTTCACGTCAATCTTCTCGAACATCGGAAACGTGACGCCGTAGTTCTTCTCGCAGAAGCTGCCGATCTGCGCGGCGTCGCCGGGTTCCTGCTTGCCGAACTGGTTGCAAGGAAAGCCGAGCACCGCGAGCCCGCGCGCCGCGTACTGGTCGTAGAGCTTTTGCAGGCCCGCGTACTGCGGCGTGAATCCGCACTCGCTCGCGGTGTTGACGATCAGGAGCACCTTGCCCGTATAGCGCTCGAGGCTCACCGGCTGGCCGCTGCCGAGCGGTTGCGCCGAAAACGAATAGATCGATGTCATCTGGCTCTCCCGTGGAAAAGCGCCAGTCTACGTGAGAAAACGTGCAATTAGCACTCGACCAAACGGCTAGTCGTTCGGCCAATGCCGGCCCAA
Source organism: Paraburkholderia flagellata (assembly GCF_021390645.1). Taxonomy (GTDB): domain Bacteria; phylum Pseudomonadota; class Gammaproteobacteria; order Burkholderiales; family Burkholderiaceae; genus Paraburkholderia; species Paraburkholderia flagellata. The sequence goes on along the minus strand of NZ_JAJEJT010000001.1, from coordinate 1,408,608 downwards.
GCGCGCCCAGGCTGCGCGCCCCAGTCTAAAATAGCGCTTTCTTTCGTTTTCTTCCCGCCGGCGCCGTCGTGATCCGCTTCAATCAATTCAGTCTTGCTCGCGGCACCAAGCCGCTTTTCGAACAGACCTCGTTCACGCTGAACCCCGGCGAAAAGGTCGGTCTCATCGGCGCGAACGGCGCGGGCAAATCGACCCTGTTCGCCGTGCTGCGCGGCGAACTGCACGCGGACGCCGGCGACTTCTCGCTGCCGCCGTCCTGGCGCATCGCGCACGTCGCGCAGGAAACTCCGGCGGTCGACCGCACCGCGCTCGACTACGCGCTCGACGGTGACGCCGCGCTGCGTGAAATCGAGGCCCGCATCGCCGCAGCTTCGGCCACGCACGACGGTGCGGCCGAAGCCGAAGCGCACGGCGCTTTCGCCGACGCCGACGGCTACACGGCCCCCGCGCGCGCCGAAGCGCTGCTGCTCGGCCTCGGCTTCACGCTCGAGCAAACGCGCCAGCCCGTGGCGAGCTTTTCGGGCGGCTGGCGCATGCGTCTGAACCTCGCGCAGGCGCTCATGTGCCGCTCCGACCTGCTGCTGCTCGACGAGCCCACGAACCACCTGGATCTGGACGCGATCGTCTGGCTCGAAGACTGGCTGCACCGCTATCCCGGCACGCTCGTCGTGATTTCGCACGACCGCGAATTTCTCGATTCGATCTGCAACGTCACACTGCATCTGGAAAACCAGCAAATCAAGCGTTACGGCGGCAATTACTCGCAGTTCGAGATCCTGCGCGCGCAGCAACTTGCGCTCCAGCAAAGCGCGTACGAAAAGCAGCAGCGAACCGTCGCGCACCTGCAAAGCTTCATCGACCGCTTCAAGGCCAAGGCCACCAAGGCGCGCCAGGCGCAAAGCCGTGTGAAGGCACTGGAAAAGATGGAGCTGATCGCGCCCGCGCACGCGAGTTCGCCATTCACATTCGAGTTCCGCACTCCCGACTCCGCGCCAAACCCCATGCTCGTGATGGAAGACGTGCGCTGCGGCTATCGGGCCGACGACGGCGGCGAAACCCCCATCGTCGAACGCGTGACGCTCTCGATCCAGAACGGCCAGCGTATCGGCCTGCTCGGCGCGAACGGCCAGGGCAAATCCACGCTCATCAAGACGCTCGCGGGCACGCTCCTGGCGCTTTCCGGCGAACTGCACACGGGCAAGGGCCTGCAGATCGGCTACTTCGCGCAGCATCAGCTCGAAACGCTGCGCCCCGACGACTCGCCGCTCCAGCATCTCGCGCGCCTCGCGCCCGACACACGCGAGCAGGAACTGCGCGACTTCCTCGGCGGCTTCAACTTCCCCGGCGAGATGGCCACGGCGCCCATCGCACCCTTCTCGGGCGGCGAGAAGGCGCGCCTCGCGCTCGCGCTCATCATCTGGCAAAAGCCCAACCTGCTGCTGCTCGACGAGCCGACCAACCACCTCGACCTCGAAACGCGCCACGCGCTCACCATGGCGCTCGCCCAGTTCGAAGGCACTCTGATCCTCGTCTCGCACGATCGGCATTTGCTGCGCGCCACGACCGATCAATTCATGCTGGTGGCGAAGCATCGTCTGCAACCGTTCGACGGCGACCTCGACGACTACCGCGACTGGCTGCTCCAGCATGCAGCCGAGCAGCGCGCGGCGCTCAAGGAAGCCGCTTCCGGCACGGCGGATGCGGCGAATGGCGCAAATGCTGGCGACAGCGTCAATCGCAAGGAACAGCGGCGCCAGGAGGCGGAGCAGCGCCAGAAGGTTGCGCACCTGAAGAAGCCGTTACAGGCGAAAATCGGCAAGATCGAAAAGGAAATGGATGCGCTCAACGGCGAAAAGAGCACGCTCGACGCGTTCGTCGCCGACCCGGCGAGCTACGAGCCAGAGCAGAAGACCCGTTTGACCGAAGCGATTCGCCGCCAGGCCGAAGTTGCCTCGCGCCTCGAAACGCTCGAAGCCGAATGGCTCGATGCGCACGAGGAACTCGAGCAGATCGGCTAGCGCAGCTTAATATCGCAACTGCGGTCGCCACCGCGCCACCATTGCGCCGCTAACCGCGCTTTTCGCCAGGAATATTCGCCAGGGAGCCACGAGTGTCGTCACCCGCCGCATTGCAGGGCCTTCGCGTACTGGATCTAACCCGCCTTCTGCCCGGGCCCGTGGCCACCTTGCGGCTCGCGGAAATGGGCGCCGATGTCCTGAAAATCGAACCGCCCGGTGCGGGCGACGCGGCGCGCGTCATGATGCAAAGCGCAGTGGATGAAGTGGCCGCGCGCCCCGGTGCGTTCTATCGCCTCGTCAATCGCGGAAAGCGCGAAACCCGCGTCGATTTGAAGACGGAAAGCGGCCGGTCCGTGTTGTTCGCGCTCGCGCGTGACGCCGACGTGCTGGTCGAAAGTTTCCGGCCCGGGGTGATGGACCGCCTCGGCGTAGGCTACGAGACATTGCGCAAGATCAATCCGAAACTCGTCTACTGCGCGATCACGGGCTACGGCACGACCGGCCCGTTCGCCGGCCATCCGGGCCATGACATCAACTATGTCGCCTATTCGGGCGTGCTAGATCAACTGGCCTCGCGCGACGGCACGCCGGTGCTGCCCAATTTTCAGATCGCCGACCTGCTCGGCGGCGCGCTCAGCGCGGTCACACAGATTCTCGCGGCGCTCTGGCATGTGGCGCGTGGCGGCGAAGGCCGTTTCGTCGACGTTTCGATGGCGCACGCGAGCTACGCGCATAACGTGGTCGCCCAGGTCGCGCTAGCCAACGACGACGCTGCGGCGTTGCAACCAGGCGGCGGACTGCTCAACGGCGGTGTGCCCTGCTACAACCTCTATCGCACGCAGGACGGGCGGTGGCTCGCCGTCGGCGCGCTCGAACTGAAGTTCTGGCAGACGCTGTGCCAGGCCATTGGCCGCGACGACTGGGCCGAGCGTCACTGGAGCCTCGGTCAGGCGATCGGTGGCGCGGACGCCGCCGCACTCACGCGCGAGCTGGCGGCCATCATCGAGTCGGAATCGTTGCAGACCTGGATCGACCGTCTGGAGGCGATCGACACTTGTGTTTCGCCAGTCCTCACGCCAGGCGAGGCGTCGCGCCATCCCCTCTTCAATGCCGAGGTCCTGCAAGCGATGATGGACGAAATGTCCGCCCGGCAGACACAGCAGGCCTCGCCCGGTATGCAGGCTGCGCCTTTTCAGTCAGGCGGTCACCCGCAAGGTGCGCATTCCGTCCAACCCGCCCGGCAGGTCCAACCCACCCAACCCGGCCAGGGCGCCGACACGCCGGGCGCGCCTGGCGGGAAAAAGCCCTTCACCTACGGCCCCTGGGGCTAGCCCCAGGGGCGTGCGCCGCACCATCCGTGAGTGCAATGCAAAATGGGCGCCTCGCAGCGCCCATTTTTTCGTCTAGCGTCGCGGCAGCGTTTGCCGCGGCGACCGCTCGTCGTCGTACATCACGTACTTGCGGCCTTCCACGTGATGCGCAATGGTGCTGCGCACCTCGGCCGCCGTCACGTCTTCCGCCACGACGCGGCGCGAAATGCGCCCGTCGCCATCGATCCACTCGACGATGCGGCACGTGCTGCCCCAAGGCTGCATGAGCGGCTCGGAAACCCGGCAGCCGCGCACGACGATCGAACGACCGCCAAATGACGTATCAGTCTGTTTCAAGTCGCTATCCTTTCCGCTCGACACGGGTTGAACATCGCGCCAAGGATAGGGAAATCGCAGTCTGAAATGGTTACAGCCGGAACCAGGGTTGTTACTAATCATTACGCGCCAGTACACGCCTTCTGCACCCGCACGCCGCGCTCAATCCAGCTCGCGTACCCGGTCGATCGCTTCCTCTAGACGCTCCACGGCAATCACCTGTAAACCTTCGATTGGCTGTTTCGGCGCATTGGCGCGGGGAATCAGGGCGCATGAAAAACCGAGCTTTGCCGCCTCCTTCAGACGATCCTGGCCGCGCGGCGAGGGACGGATCTCGCCCGCCAGACCGACTTCGCCAAAAACGATCAGACCCTTGGGCAACGCCTTGTTACGCATCGAAGAGTGAATGGCGAGCAGCACGGCGAGATCCGCGGCCGGCTCCGTGATTTTCACCCCGCCCACGGCGTTGAGGAAAACGTCCTGATCGAAGCACGCAATGCCGGCATGGCGATGCAGCACCGCCAGCAGCATCGCCAGCCGGTTTTGTTCGAGGCCGACGGCGAGGCGCCGCGGATTCGGCACGTGCGCCGTGTCGACGAGCGCCTGCACTTCGACGAGCAGCGGCCGGGAGCCTTCCTGTGTCACGAGCACGCAGGAGCCCGGCACGCTCTGCTCGTGCTGCGAGAGAAAGAGCGCCGAGGGATTCGCCACGCCGCGCAGGCCTTTCTCGGTCATCGCGAACACGCCCAGTTCGTTGACCGCGCCGAAGCGGTTCTTGAACGCGCGCACGAGACGGAACGACGAATGCGTGTCGCCTTCGAAATACAGCACGGTGTCGACGATATGCTCGAGCACCCGCGGCCCCGCGAGGTTGCCCTCCTTCGTCACGTGACCGACCATGATGATCGCGGTGCCCGATTGCTTCGCGATGCGTGTGAGTTGCGCCGCGCACTCGCGCACCTGCGCGACGGAGCCTGGCGCGGAAGTCAGCGCCTCGGAGTAGATCGTCTGGATCGAGTCGATGACCGCGACGTCGGGCTTTTCAGCTTCGATCGTCGCCTGGATCCTTTCGAGCTGGATCTCGGCGAGCAATTGCAATTCGCTCGCCATGGAGCCGGGATCGAGCAGCGCCAATCGTTGTGCGCGCAACGCAATCTGCGCAGCCGATTCTTCGCCGCTTACATATAGCGCGCGACGCTCCGCAGCGATCTGCGCGAGCGACTGCAGCAACAGCGTCGACTTGCCGATGCCCGGATCGCCGCCGATCAGCACCACGCCGCCCGCTACGAGACCGCCGCCCAGCACGCGGTCGAACTCGCCCACGCCGGTCGTGAAGCGCGGTATGTCGGACGCCTCGATATCGGCGAGACGCCGCACCGGCGCGCTCTTCGCGAGCGACTGGAAGCGGTGACTGCTTGCTGATTCGGCAACGCCTTCCACCAGCGTGTTCCACGCGCCGCACGCGGGGCACTGGCCTTGCCACTTGGGCGCCTGCCCGCCGCACTCGGTACACGTATACAGTGTCTTGACCTTCGCCATGCTCTTTGCCATGGCGTTATTCGGCCCGCACCGGCACGCGCGGCGCAACGGCGCACATCAGCTCGTAGCCAATCGTGCCACAGGCCCTCGCGACGTCGTCGATCGGCAGGTTGTTGCCCCACAGTTCCACGCGCGCGCCCACGCCCGCGCTATGCACGGGCGTGAGGTCGACGGTGAGCATGTCCATGGAGACGCGGCCCACGACATGCGTGAGCACACCGTCGACGATCACGGGCGTGCCTTCGGGCGCGACGCGCGGATAGCCGTCCGCATAACCACACGCCACCACGCCGATGCGCATGGGCTTGCGTGCCGTGAAGATCGAGCCGTAGCCGACCGTCTGCCCTTCGGCGACGTGCTGCGTGGCGATGAGTTCGGACGCGAGCGTCATGGCCGGCTGCAGGCCCACGCCTTCGAGCGCCGAGGAGAAGCCAGAAGGCGAAGCGCCATAAAGAATGATGCCGGGGCGCACCCAGTCGAAGTGCGTCGATGGATGCCACAGCGTGGCGGCCGAGTTGGCGAGGCTGCGCGCACCCGCAATGCCTTGCGCGCCGCGCTCGAACGTTGCCATCTGTTCGCTCACGCCGCGCGGCGTGTCGGCATCCGCGAAGTGCGTCATCAGCGTGATCTGGCCGATGCCGGCACAGGCGCGCGCGCGCTCCCACGCGGCGCGGTACTTCTCGGGCGTGTAGCCGAGCCGGTTCATGCCGCTATTCATCTTGAGCTGAACGTTGACCGGCTTCGACAGACGCGCCATTTCGAGCATGCGCATCTGCTCGTCGCTGTGCACGACGGTCGTGAGGCTGTAGCGGTCGATCACATCGATGTCGGTCGGCCGGAAAAAACCTTCGAGCAGCAGGATAGGACCCGCCCAGCCGAGCTCGCGCAGTTTGACGGCCTCCTCGAGATCGAGCAGGCCGAAACCGTCGGTTGCGCGCAGGCCGGGAAATGCGCGCGCAAGCCCGTGCCCGTAGGCGTTGGCCTTCACCACGGCCCAGATTTTCGACTTTGGCGCGTACTTGCGGACGACGGCGAGGTTATTGGCGAGAGCGGCGGTGTGGATCGTTGCTGAGAGGGGGCGCGGCATGGGAGATTTTTTCGCAAAGACGCTTTCGAATCAGGAGCTTACAGGGTGTTTTCAGTGCCCCGCAGGCCCGCCTGACGGGCGCTCAAGGATTGTGCTAGTCCGAATACACCTATTTTCGTGATATAAAGCCCTGCGCACAACCCATTTCGAACGTAATAAGCCCGGATGCCTCCCACCCGTCCGGGGCGGACGGACCGCAGCGAGGAAAGCATCGCATCAGATGAAAAAAGGCTTTTACACCATCATGGCCGCGCAGTTTTTTTCGTCGTTGGCCGACAATGCGCTCCTGATCGCTGCGATTGCACTGCTGAAAGATCTCCACGCTCCGAACTGGATGACGCCGCTGCTCAAGCTGTTCTTCGTCCTCTCCTACGTCGTTCTTGCCGCCTTCGTCGGCGCCTTTGCAGATTCCCGCCCCAAGGGCCGCGTGATGTTCATCACGAACACGATCAAGGTCGTCGGCTGCGCCATGATGCTGGCAGGCACCCACCCCTTGTTCGCCTATGGCGTAGTGGGTTTTGGCGCGGCGGCTTATTCGCCCGCCAAATACGGCATCCTGACCGAACTGCTGCCGCCTGAGCGCCTCGTCGCCGCCAATGGCTGGATCGAGGGCACGACAGTCGGCTCGATCATTCTCGGCACCGTGCTCGGCGGCGCGTTGATCAGCCCCCACATCGCCTCGCATGTGCTGCGCCATACTCCCGCCGCGATCAGCACGCCCGCCGAGGCCGCGATGGTCGTCATCATGGTGATCTACGTGATCGCCGCCCTCTTCAATCTGCGCATTCCCGACACCGGCGCGCGCTACCCGCGCCAGCAGCACGGTGTCATCCGCCTCATCACCGATTTCGCCGACTGCTTCAACACGCTCTGGCGCGACAAGCTCGGCCAGATCTCGCTCGCGGTCACGACGCTCTTCTGGGGCGCAGGCGCGACGCTGCAATTCATCGTGCTCAAGTGGGCCGAAGTTTCACTCGGCATGTCGCTCTCCGAAGGCGCGGTGCTCCAGGCCGTGGTGGCCGTGGGCGTGGCGGCCGGCGCCATGATCGCCGCCGCGCGCGTGCCGCTCAAGAAGTCGCTCTCGGTGCTGCCGGTCGGCATCATCATGGGTCTTGCCGTCATGCTCATGGCGTTCTACACGCGCCATCTCTTTCCGCCGCATTGGGGCCTGCATATCGGCCATATGCGCATTCCCGGCTACCTGATTTTTGCGTACATCTTCCTCATGGTCGTGGGCGGCCTCTCGGGCTTCTTCGTCGTGCCGATGAACGCGCTGCTCCAGCATCGCGGCCACGTGCTGCTCTCCGCTGGCCACTCCATCGCCGTGCAGAACTTCAACGAGAATCTTTCGGTGCTGGTGATGCTGTGCCTCTATGCCGTGCTCGTCTGGCTCGACGTGCCGGTGACCATCGTGATCGTGCTGTTCGGCACGTTCGTCTGTCTGATGATGTGGCTCGTGATGCGCCGCCACCAGGCGAATCAGCGTTCATTCGACTCGGTCGCCCTGATCGGCGAAAATCACAGGCATTGATGAGCGTGCGTGGTCTGACGTAATCCGGCCACCGCCTCTGCCGAACCGAATTTTCCCTGCGCGCGCGTGGCGACATGCCGCGCGCGACGCGCATCTGACGCTGCCATGACTTCACCGATTTTCAACGTTCTCACGATCGCCGGCTCCGACTCGGGCGGCGGTGCGGGCATTCAGGCCGACCTCAAGGCGTTCTCCGCGCTCGGCGCGTACGGCGCGAGCGTCATCACGGCGCTCACCGCGCAGAACACACGCGGCGTCACCGCGATCCACGCGCCCGACGCGGGTTTCGTCACCGCGCAGCTCGACGCCGTGTTCGACGACATCCGCATCGACGCCGTGAAGATCGGCATGCTCGCCAACGCCGAAATCGTGCGCGCCGTCGCCGATGCGCTGCGACGGCACAAGCCGGCGCGCGTCGTGCTCGACACCGTGATGATCTCGAAGAGCAATCACGCGCTGCTCGCGCCCGAGGCTGTCGCTGCGTTGCGCGAGGAGCTGCTGCCCCTGGCGGGCGTCGTCACGCCCAATCTGCCGGAAGCCGCCGCGCTGCTCGGTGTGGCACCTGCTGCCAACGAAGCCGCGATGGTCGAACAAGGCGAAGCGCTGCGCGCGCTCGGTGCGCAGGCGGTGCTGATGAAGGGCGGGCATCTGGGCAGCGAGGACAGCCCCGACTGGCTCATCGAAGCCGGTGGCACGCTGCGCCTCGCCGGCCCACGCGTGCCGGTCACGAATACGCACGGCACCGGCTGCACGCTCTCTTCCGCGATTGCCGCATTGTGGCCGCAGCGCGGCGCGCTCGCACCGGCCGTTGGCGAAGCCAAGCAGTATCTGACGGCGGCGCTGGAGGCCAGTGCGCGGCTCGACGTCGGTCATGGCGTCGGGCCGGTGCATCACTTCTGGCGCTGGTGGTAAGCGTGCTCTCGCGCGCTTGTTGGCATGCAACTCATTGACGTGAAAATGCCGCGGCGCGCGCGGGCCAGTCGTCGGGAACGATGAAGCCGCGCGACATTTCGCGGTAGCCGCCTGCGCTGTCGGCCGTGAATGCCGCGACCAGGACAGGATCATCTGGCCGGGCTAGCGCGATGACCAACTCGTTGGGGGCGACGGGCGGCGCGGCGCTTGTATCCGCGTTTGCATGCGCCGCGCCCGGCGCGGCCGCCAGCCTGCGTGGCGCGAGCCACGCGAGCCTTGGCAACACGCTCCAGCCATCGGCCGCCTGTTGCTGCGCGAACGCCGGCCAATCCGAGCGCGTCACCCACCAGCCGCGCCCATGATCTGCGGCCAGCTCGGGGGCGTCCGCCACTTGAGACGGCGCCGCCCCTCCCGCCCGGTAGAAAAGCCAGCCCTTCACGAACATCTGCGCGAGCCACCGGCCTTCGTAACCGAGCGAGGCGAATTCTTCGCGTGCGCTCAAACGCAGTTGACGGTCGCGCAGATGCGTCAGCTTCAGATCGAAGCGATCGCGCAAGTTCGGACCGACGAATTCGGCAAGCGATGCACGTGCCTCATCGCCTGGCCCTGCGTGCAGGTAGCACTTCACCGCCAGTTCCCAATGCAGGCGCTCGCCGGCGCGCGTCTGCACAAGAAAATCGCACTCGCCGAGCGTGAGCCCCGCACGCCGCACCGGCACATTCTGCGCGACAAGTTGGGCCGCAGGTCCATGCGCGAGAAACCATCCCAGCAGATTTTCGGCATAGCGCCCAAGGCGATGCGTCGGTGCGGCCATGAGCGCTTCGTGCAGACTCGCAGGATCGCGATCGAGTTGCACGAGCCAGTCGCACGTGGCGCGAGCTTCTTGCGCATTGGCGCACCATTGCGCCAGCGGAGCGAGCGGCGGTTGCGCGCGCAACAGATCGGCGCTGAAGAGCAGCCACGCGAGATCGCGCACGGCCGGATCGGTTACGCGATCGATGACGTCGTGGTCCGCGCAAGCGCCGGGCATGCGCTGCGGCCCGGCATCATCTCGCGTCCCGCCGTCGCCCGGGGCGCCAGTCGCACCGGATACGTCCGCGGGCCGCGCGGCGTTCATCGCTCGCCGCCGGACGCCGTTCGCCACGTGTCGCGCGCGAGGCAGAGGTCGGCCCACGCCTTCCCCTTGTCAGGCAGGCTGCGCAGCAGATACGCGGGGTGATAGGTGACGATGACGGGCACGCCTTCGTACTCGTGGACGCGTCCGCGCAGCGACGCGATGCTGCCGTCAGTCTTGAGCAGGCTCTGCGCCGCGAAACGCCCGAGCGCGACGATGATCTTCGGCTTCACGAGCGCCACCTGACGTTGGAGATACGGTTCGCAGCGCGCAACCTCGTCGGGCTCCGGATTGCGGTTGCCAGGCGGACGGCACTTGATCACGTTCGCGATATAAACGTTCTCGCCGCGCGCGAGCGAGAGCGCGCGCAGCATGTTGTCGAGCAGCTTGCCCGCCTGGCCGACGAAGGGCTCGCCCTGGCGGTCCTCGTTCTCGCCGGGCGCCTCGCCGATCAGCATCCAGTCGGCCTCGCGATCGCCCACGCCGAACACGGTGTTGGTGCGCTTCTCGCACAAACGGCAGTTCGTGCACGAGGCTACGCGTTCGGCGAGCGCGTCCCAACCGAGCGTCGCGACGTCGCTGCGGGGTGCGCCGCTCGTCTGCGCCGGCTCGGCGTCGTGCGGCAGAGCCGGCTGCGCCACCGAGTCGAACCACGCGAAATCGTCGTCGGTAAGCGGCGGCGGTTCGTCGGATGCATACGGTGCGGGCTTCGAGGGCGCAGCGGCGCTCGCAACGGGTTGCGGTGGCTGCGATAGCTCCGCGGCGGCCGGTTGTGCTTCGGCAGGCTGCGGCGCGATGTCCGGACGCGCGGCTTGCATCACCGGCGCAACGGCCGCGGCGTGCGTCACGGCGGGCGGCGGTGCAACGGCCTCATCGTCACGAGACGTTTCGAGCTGCGTACCACCCCGCGTTCCTTTGCGCACCCAGCGCGGCGCGAGCCCAAGCTCCTCCAGCACGATCTCATCGAGCGGCATCCGCGCCCTCCCCTGCAAAAGAAAAACGCATTACGAGTGCGTCCTCGCGGCTGTGGTGCCTCGCCGGATAGTAGTTCTTGCGACGGCCGATCGTCACGAAGCCGAACTGTTCGTACAGCCGGATTGCCCGATGATTCGAAGGCCGGACTTCGAGCAGCAAGCCTTCGAGACCTTGCGAGCGCGCAATGCGTACCGCCTCGCGCAGCATCGTGAGCCCCGCGCCCGCACCCTGCGCCTGAGGCGCGACGCAAAGATTCAGCAGATGCATCTCGTCTACCACCGGCATCAGCACGCAATAGCCGATCAGCGTGCCAGTGACGTGGCGCATGCACAGACCGTAATAGCCATTGCGCAGCGAGTCTTCGAAGTTGCCACGCGACCACGGAAACTCATATGCCGAGCGCTCGACGATCGCGACTTCGTCCAGGTCGCTTTCGGTCATCGGCGACAGGTAGCGGTCGGTCATGAGCACGCCGCTCATTGCGCGCCCTCACCGCCCTCGCCACGTTGAGCAGCGGCTTTCGCGGCCAGGCGTTCGGCCGTCGTCTGCGCGACCTTGTTGCGCACGTATTCGGGCGCGGCCTGGTCGGCGGGTTGCGTGCGGCCCGCGCGATAGGCACGCAACGCCGCGTGCGCAAGCGGCAACGCGTGCGGGAGCGCCTCGGTGTCGATCGTGCGCGCGGCGGCGACGGCGGTCAGGCGCGCGCCGAAAGCAGTGGCAGCGTTGCCCGCCAGCGTGAACGGCGCGTCGGGCGCGGCAATGTGCTCCGGCGAGTCGAGCGATGCCGCCTGCAGCGTGCGCCAGTCGCCGGCTGCGGCGTCCCATTCGAAATCGGCCCAGTAGGCTTCGTCCATGCGCGCGTCGAGCGCGGCCAGCACGCGGGTCGCCGCGGGATCGCGCAGTCGCGCGCTCTCCGCGCACACGAGCAACGTGCCCACCGGCACCACCGGGATATCGAGGCCGAACGCGAGTCCCTGAGCCACGCCCGTCGCCGTACGCAGGCCCGTGAAGGAGCCCGGACCGGCGCCGAACGCAATCGCGTCGCAGTCGGTGAGCACGAGGCCGGCTTCGTCGAACAATTCGCCAATGGCCGGCAGGAGCCGCGTGCTGGAGACGGCGCCCGTGGCCTCGTGGCGCACCCAGACGCTGACTTCCGAGAGCGATCCGGACGCGGTCTCGCCGCCGCCGGAGGGAGAACGATCAGCGCCGCCGGGGGCGACGCGAAGCAGCGCGACCGAGCAATATTCGGTCGAAGTATCGAGGGCAAGCAGCACGGTTTCAGTCATGAGCGCTATTGTAATGCCCCGCCCCCGTGCGGGCCCAGGGCTCTCGCCATCTGGCGCTTGCGCGAGCGTCCTGACGTTTTCTGGCTAATCCGTGCCCGGCACAAGTGGAGGAATCGCTCCAGCTTTTCCGGGGTTTGCGCTGCTACCATCGGCGCGCTGAACTGAACCACTATGCGGAGGAAACAACGATGAGCGACGTGAACACGCAGTTCGCCCAAGCCCAGCAAGACGTGCAGCAACTGCCGGAGCGCCCCGGCAATCTGACGCTGCTGCGCCTCTACGCACTCTTCAAGCAGGCCACCGAAGGCGACGTGCACGGCGACAAGCCTGGCTTCACCGACATCGTCGGCAAGTACAAGTACGAAGCGTGGGCGGCGCTGCAAGGCACGGCGCAAGAAACTGCCCAGCAGCAATACGTCGAACTCGTCGAATCGCTCAAGAGCGGCACCGCGAGCTGACCCGGTCCGCTCCCGAGAAATGCCTGGCGCAACGACTGGCACACACCAGGCAAACGAGATGCGTGACGCAGCGGGCAACCCGTTTTGCTGCGTCACGCCGCCGCGCCCGTGCCCTGGCGTTGCGTCGCTCTGGCGCGCCGCAACAAAACGAGATATACTGCGTGCTGCGTTGCGCTCCGGTCGCTCATTCGATCAGCACAACGCCACGTAGCGTTAAGCTCCAATCCAGTTTAGAACCTGTCCCCCCCTGCTTGGCCCTGTTTTCGGGCCGTCAAGTATCAGGCTGGCGACTGGCCAATCCCGGCCAAAGTCGCACCCAAAACAGCTTCTAACGAAAAATCCGCCATTGTGTGCGGATTGCCCCCGTTTTTCGATTTGTTCGCAAAATCCGACGACTTGGGTATGCCGATTGGCGCCGACGTTCTATTTCCTGTGTAACAAGGATTTTCATGACTTCGAGCAATACCCAAAGCCCCCTGGACGCAATCGCCGATCAGGCCCTCGGTCTCCCCGCCGCCGACGCTTCCGCTGAAGCCCCCGCGCAGGCCGCCGAGGTCAACGACGGTTCGGCATTCGCGTCGCTCGGTCTGTCGCCGGAGATCGTCTCCGGGCTGATCGCAGCGGGCTACAAGGCCCCGACGCCCGTGCAGGAACGCGCCATTCCTGCCGCCATCGCCGGCCGCGACCTGCTGGTCTCCAGCCCGACCGGTTCGGGCAAGACCGCAGCGTTCATGCTGCCCGCCATCGAGCGCTTCGCGCAGATCCAGAAGACCCTGGCCGCCCAGCCGCGCGAGCCGCGCCCGCAAGGCGCCCAGGGCCAGCAAGCCGATCGCCGCCAGCGCCGTCCGCAACCGGTCGCGCGCCCTGGCCTCCTCGTCCTCACGCCCACGCGTGAACTCGCGATGCAGGTGACGACCGCCGCTTCGACGTACGGCAAGCACCTGCGCCGTCTGCGCACCGTGAGCATTCTCGGCGGCGTGGCATACGGCCAGCAGCTGATGCTGCTCGCAAAGAACCCCGAGATTCTCGTGGCGACGCCTGGCCGTCTGCTCGACCACCTCGAGCGTGGCCGCATCGATCTGTCCGAACTCAAGATGCTCGTGCTCGACGAAGCCGACCGCATGCTCGACATGGGCTTCATCGACGACATCGACACGATCGTTGCCGCGACGCCGGAAACGCGTCAGACGATGCTGTTCTCGGCAACGCTCGACGGCAAGATCGCTTCGATCACCGGCCGCCTGTTGAAGGATCCGGAGCGTATCGAGATCGTGCGCAAGATCGAGGCAAGCTCGAACATCGCGCAAACCGTGCACTACGTGGACGACCGCGATCACAAGGATCGTCTGCTCGACCACCTGCTGCGCGACGAAAGCCTCGACCAGGCCGTGGTGTTCACCGCCACGAAGATGGACGCCGACCAGCTCGCCGGCAAGCTCGCCGACGCTGGCTTCGAAAGCGCCGCGCTGCACGGCGACCTGCCGCAAGGCGCGCGTAACCGCACGATCCGTGCGCTGCGCGAGCGCCGCGTGCGCGTGCTCGTCGCGACCGACGTCGCGGCGCGTGGTATCGACATCCCCGGCATCACGCACGTGTTCAACTACGACCTGCCGAAGTTCGCCGAAGACTACGTGCACCGTATCGGCCGTACCGGCCGTGCAGGCCGCTCAGGTGTGGCGGTGAGCCTCGTGCATCACGCCGAGCAAGGCGCGCTCAAGCGCATCGAGCGTTTCGTGCGCTCGCCGCTGCCGGTGAACGTCGTGGAAGGCTTCGAGCCGCGCAAGGCGGCGCCGACCAACCGTGGCTTCGGCGGCGGCCGCGGCCGTCCGGGTGGTGGCAATGGCGGTGGCCGTCGCTTCGGCAACGGTAGCGGCAACGGCAAGCCGGGTGGCTACGGCGCCCGTAGCGGCAACGGTGGTGGCAACGGCGGCGGCGATCGCAACGGCAACAGCAGCTGGGGCAACAAGCCGGAAGGCTCGCGCAGCGGCTATGGCGCCCGCGAAGGCGGCTTCGGTGCGCGTGAAGGCGGCTTTGGCGGCGGCTCGCGCGGCAGCGAAGGCGGCAACCGCGGCGGCTACAGCCAGCAGCGCGAAGGCTACGGCCGCTCGCGCGAAGGCGGTGGCGGTTACGGCGCGCGCCGTAACGACGGCCCGCGTGGCGCACGTCGCGACAGCTAAATAGTCGACAAGCGGCGCATCGCGCGGCCTTCGAGCCGCTTCGCCGCAGCAGCAAAACGCTCAGGACCGGTGCTCAGGCACCGGTCTTTTTTTATCTTCACGAAAATTTCACGATATGAAAAATTTTTTTGCTTGGTAAAAAATCGTGCTGCGTGGCACAAAGGGCCTTATTGCAAGATAGAAAATAGCGTTTCACATCGCAAAAATAATCCATTAACCCAATGATTTTATTGCCATAAAAAAGTCAGAAAAAGCTCACTACCTGCCTGTTGCGGGTCGGTCGATTTGCCTAGACTCTTATATAAGAGTTCACGGAACGAAACGCCCAAACCGAGAAGCCGGCGCCTTCGCTTCGTGAGATTCAGCGGTTCAGCCATTCCGTTCCAGCGATCCACCTATCAGGCAAACGAAGGAGCACACCATGTCGACTCGTCAACAGCAAGCCCGGCAACTCCAGCAACAATGGGAAACCGATCCGCGCTGGAAGGGCATCAAGCGCAACTACACCGCTGAAGACGTCGTGCGCCTGCGCGGTTCGATCCAGCCCGAGCACACGCTCGCGAAGCACGGCGCCGAAAAGCTCTGGCAAGGCGTGAACACCGAGCCATTCATCAACGCACTGGGCGCGCTCACGGGCAATCAGGCCATGCAGCAGGTGAAGGCCGGCCTCAAGGCGATCTATCTCTCGGGCTGGCAAGTCGCGGGCGACGCCAACCTCGCCGGCGAAATGTACCCGGACCAGTCGCTCTACCCGGCCAACTCGGTGCCGCAGGTCGTCAAGCGCATCAACAACACGCTCACGCGCGCCGACCAGATCCAGTGGTCCGAAGGCAAGAACCCCGGCGACGAAGGCTACACCGACTTCTTCCAGCCAATCGTGGCCGACGCAGAAGCCGGCTTCGGCGGCGTGCTGAACGCGTTCGAACTGATGAAGGCGATGATCGAAGCGGGTGCGGCTGGCGTGCACTTCGAAGATCAGCTCGCCTCGGTGAAGAAGTGCGGCCACATGGGCGGCAAGGTGCTCGTGCCGACACGCGAAAACATCGCCAAGCTCACGGCCGCGCGGCTGGCCGCCGACGTCTGCGGCGTGCCGACCGTGCTGCTCGCCCGCACCGACGCGGAAGCCGCCGACCTCGTTACCTCGGACATCGACGACAACGACAAGCCGTTCCTCACCGGCGAGCGCACCGTGGAAGGCTTCTTCCGCACGAAGAACGGCCTCGAGCAGGCCATCTCGCGCGGTCTCGCCTACGCGCCGTACGCCGACATGATCTGGTGCGAAACGGGGAAGCCGGATCTCGAATTCGCGAAGAAGTTCGCCGAAGCGATCCACAAGCAGTTCCCGGGCAAGTTGCTCTCGTATAACTGCTCGCCGTCGTTCAACTGGAAAAAGAACCTCGATGACGCGACAATCGCCAGGTTCCAGCGCGAACTCGGTGCAATGGGCTATAAGTTCCAGTTCATCACGCTTGCGGGCTTCCACTCGCTCAACTACTCCATGTTCAACCTCGCGCACGGCTATGCGCGCCAGAACATGAGCGCGTTCGTCGAACTCCAGCAGGCCGAGTTCGCCGCCGCCGAAAAGGGCTTCACCGCTGTGAAGCATCAGCGCGAAGTGGGCACGGGCTACTTCGACGCCGTGACGCAGACGGTCGAGCGCGACGCCTCGACCACGGCGCTGCACGGTTCGACGGAAGACGAGCAGTTCTTCGACAAGAAGGTGGCGTAAGACCACCGGCAGCAACGCCAATATCGGCGGCGCAAGCCGCCGCGCTCGATCCGGCAGCCGGCACGCGTACCTTGGCGGGGCGCGCCGGCCGCCCACCGGCGCGGCCCGGGCGCATGCCGCATGGCGTTTCAGGGAGGAAGCGGCAGACGACACAGGCCGCGCGCGCTGGACAGAATCCGGCCCGCGGCTCGCCCAGCCACCGCACCGGGCGAGCATGGCCTTCTGCTTCAACGCGAATCCGCGAAAAAGCGCCCGCGCCGATCGGCACCTGCGCCCTACCACACCACACTAGCGATACACGATCACCGGAATCTTCGTATGGGTGAGCACGCGCTGCGTCTCGCTGCCGATCAACAGGCTGCCGAGCCCGCGACGCCCGTGCGAGGCCATGAAAATCACGTCGCAGCCTCCGGATTCGGCGGCTTCGATGATGCCGAGATACGGCGATGGATGCACGCTCGTGCGGCTGTCGCAGATCACGCCCGCGTTGCGCGCCGCCGCCTCGACTTCGTCCAGATGCACGCGCGCCTCTCGCTCACTGCGCGTCTGGAAATCGCCGGGCGGCTCGATCACCACGTCGGCGTACGGGGAATACGGATATTGCGGCAGGCACGCGTAGGCCGTGACGCGTGCGCCCACTGTGCGTGCGAGATCGATCGCGCCGTCGATCGCCTTCTTCGACAGCTCCGAACCGTCGGTCGGAACGAGGATGTGCTTGAACATGGCGCCCTCCGTGGTCGATCGGATTACGGGCAAGTCAAGGGAGAGACCCAGGGGTCAATCGCGGAGGTCAAAACGCGGGCAAAAAATCAACCGGCGTCTCGCGCGCAGGCGAGCCTCGGCCCTCAGGTCGATTGTAGTGCGCGAAAAATCGGCGCAAGCCGCGCGTGCGGGTCAATCCGGATATCGGAAACACGCACTGCGGCCCCTAACCCCAGTAACCGGGTTGACCGTAGGTATGCTTGAGATAGTCGAGAAAGAGGCGCACGCGCAGCGGCAAATGGCGGCGCTGCGGAAACACGGCATGAATGCCGATGGGCGGCGCGGCGAACGCGTCGAGCACGGTCACGAGCCGGCCCGCCGCGATGTCCTCGCCGACTTCCCACCACGAGCGCCACGCAAGACCATGGCCCGCGAGACACCACTCATGCAGCACCGCGCCGTCCGAGCATTCCATCGTGCCCGCCACGCGGATCGACACGACTTTGCCTTCCTGCTGAAACGCCCAGCCGCGCTGCTGGTTCAGGCTCGCGCCGAAGGCGAGGCAGTTGTGGCGTGCGAGGTCAGCCGGCGTGTCGGGCTCGCCGCGGCGCGACAAATACGCGGGCGCCGCCACGCACACGCGCCGGTTTTCGCCGAGCTTGAGCGACACGAGCGACGAATCGGGCAATTCGCCCAGTCGCACGGCGCAGTCGAAGCCTTCGTTCACGAGATCAACGAGCCGATCGGAAAGATCGAGCGCGATGCTCACGTCCGGATGCGCGACCGTGAAATCGGGCACGAGCGGCGCGACGTGCCGCCGCCCAAAGCCTGCCGGCGCGGACACGCGCAGGTGCCCGCTCGCCTTCACGCCGCCCTCGGACACGCTCGCCTCGGCGTTCTGCATGTCGTGAATGATGCGCTGGCAGTCCTCGAGGAACGCCGAGCCTTCGAACGTGAGCGTGATGCGCCGCGTGGTGCGCACGAGCAGTTTCACGCCGAGGCGCTCCTCGAGCGCATCGATGCGCCGGCCGATGATGGCAGGCGCCACACCCTCGGCCTGGGCGGCAGCGGAAAGGCTGCCCTTGGCGGCCACGGTGACGAAGGTCTCGATCTGCTTGAAGCGGTCCATTGGTGGTTACGGCGCGCACTCGGCCACAGAAACAGCGGAAAAGAGAGGTTAGGCCGACAGATTAGGTGGGTAAAAGTAAAAGATCAAGTGATCAATCCCGCCTTTTTCAGTGATACGACTCATGAATACAATTGACCTCGACCTCTGAAGACGGAGTGCAAGGCTATGTCGGCCACAACGACACCATCGACAACACGATTTCCCAAGGCTGTGATCTTCGACGCGTATGGCACGCTCTTCGACGTGCATTCGGTCGTCGCTGCCGCCGAGCAGATGTTCCCCGGCCAGGGCGAAGCGCTCTCGCAGCTCTGGCGCCTCAAGCAGATCGAGTACACGCAGCTGCGCACGCTCTCCGACCCGGCCGGTGCGCGCTACCTTCCGTTCTGGGACATCACGCTTGACGCGCTGCGTTACGCCGCGCGACGCCTGAACCTGTCGCTCACGGGCACGGGCGAAAAGCGTCTCATGGACGAATACGCCTGCCTCTCGGCCTTCCCCGACGTGCTGCCCGTGCTGCGGCGCCTGCGCCAGATGCACGAAGGACGCGAAGACGCCACGCGCATGGGGCTTGCGATCCTCTCGAACGGCAACCCGCAGATGCTCGACATCGCGGTGAAGAGCGCCGGCATGAGCGGCCTCTTCGACCACGTGCTTTCGGTCGATGCCGTGCGCGCCTACAAACCGGCCGCCGCCGCGTATTCGCTCGGCACCGCCGCTTTCGACGCCGCGCCGCGCGACATCGTGTTCGTGTCGTCGAACGGGTGGGACGCCGCGGGCGCCGGCTGGTTCGGCTACACCACGTTCTGGATCAACCGCCAGCGACTGCCCGCCGAAGAGCTCGGCGTAGCGCCGCATGGCACCGGCGGCGGCATGGCGGAACTCGCCGCTTTTCTCGAAACCGCTGCGCCCGAAAAGCAAAGCCGCCCTCGCCCCAGCCCGGGCGCGTGACGGACAAGCCGCTCGACGCAACCACAACAACCACACATTCACAATCTGACCGACCAAGGAGCAAGCAAATGGCGAACACGTTGCAACTGCCGCAAGGCATGCAGATCACGGCTGAAATCCAGCCCGGCTTCGAAACGATCCTCACGCCCGAAGCGCTCGAACTCGTCGCGAAGCTGCATCGCGCGTTCGAGCCGCGCCGCCAGGAATTGCTGAAGGCACGCGCCGAGCGCACCAAACGCCTCGACGCCGGCGAGCGCCCCAACTTTCTTGCCGAAACGAAATCGATCCGCGAAGGCGACTGGAAGATCGCGGCGCTGCCGAAGGATCTCGAATGCCGCCGCGTGGAAATCACGGGCCCGGTCGAACGCAAGATGATCATCAACGCGCTGAACTCGGGCGCGGACTCGTACATGACCGACTTCGAGGACTCGAACTCGCCGAACTGGGAAAACCAGATCGTCGGCCAGCTCAACCTCAAGGACGCAGTGCGCCGCACGATCTCGCTGGAACAGAACGGCAAGACCTACAAGCTCAACGAGAAGACCGCCACGCTGATCGTGCGTCCGCGCGGCTGGCACCTCGACGAAAAGCACGTGACGGTGGACGGCCAGCGCGTGTCGGGCGGCGTCTTCGATTTCGCGCTCTATCTCTTCCACAACGCGAAGGAACTGATTTCGCGCGGTACCGGCCCGTACTTCTATCTGCCGAAGATGGAGAGCCATCTCGAAGCGCGCCTGTGGAACGATATCTTCGTCGCGGCGCAGGAAGGCGTGGGCATCCCGCGCGGCACGATCCGCGCGACGGTGCTGGTCGAGACGATCCTCGCCGCATTCGAGATGGACGAAATCCTCCATGAACTGCGCGAGCACAGCTCGGGCCTCAACGCGGGCCGCTGGGACTACATCTTCTCGGCAATCAAGAAGTTCAAGAACGACAAGGACTTCTGCCTCGCCGACCGCTCGCAGATCACGATGACGGTGCCGTTCATGCGCGCCTACGCGCTCGAACTGCTCAAGACCTGCCACAAGCGCAACGCGCCGGCTATCGGCGGCATGAGCGCGCTCATCCCGATCAAGAACGACGCGGCCGCCAACGACAAGGCCATGGGCGGCGTGCGTTCGGACAAGGCGCGCGACGCGACGGATGGCTACGACGGCGGCTGGGTCGCGCACCCGGGCCTGGTTCCCATCGCGATGGAAGAGTTCGTGAAGGTGCTCGGCGACAAGCCGAACCAGATCGGCAAGCAACGCCCCGATGTGAACGTCGCGGGCAAGGATCTGCTCGACTTCCGTCCGGAAGCGCCGATCACCGAAACGGGCCTGCGCAACAACATCAATGTGGGCATCCACTACCTCGGTTCGTGGCTCGCGGGCAATGGCTGCGTGCCGATCCACAACCTGATGGAAGACGCCGCGACCGCTGAAATCTCGCGCTCGCAGGTGTGGCAGTGGATCCGCTCGCCCAAGGGCAAGCTCGAGGACGGCCGCAAGGTCACGGCCGAACTCGTGCGCGAACTCATCCCTCAGGAACTGGACAAGGTGAAGGCGTCGGTGGGCGGCGACACGAAGCCGTACGAGCGCGCCGCGCAGATCTTCGAGCAAATGTCGACGTCGGAAAACTTCGTCGAGTTCCTGACGCTGCCGCTGTACGAAGAGATCTGATCGATCGGTATCGCTAACGAATAGCCGTTGAAAAAGGCCCGGCGGATGCGCATCCGCCGGGCCTTCGTGTTTTCATGCGCCGCGCTCGCAGGAAGCGCCGTGCGTCTACCGATCAGCGCGTGCGCCGATGCGCGACCCAGTCGCCGCCCGCGATCTCGGGGCGCCCCGCAATGGCGCCAGACGCAACCGGATAGTAGAGGCAAGCGATGCGTTCGCCCTGCACGTCGATATCCACTTCCTTCGAAACGAAGAGGCCATCGACACCCGGATAAACCTGCTCGATTTCATCGAGCACGGCGAGGAGCGCGTCGTCGATTTCGTAGACGTCGCCGACGACTGTCGATTGCGCATCCGACGCTTCGGCCACCATCCCTGGATAGGCGCCGAAGTCGAAGAGCCGACCGGCAAGCGTGGCGAGACCGAGGTGACGCGGGCGCGCGATCGCGTTGCTATCCGCCGCGAGGTTGATGTCGTTGATTTCGCCCGCGCGCAGCGTGCCGTAGACGAACACATATTTCATGGCATTTTTCTCCTTCAAGGCGGCTCGCGCCACATGAGCGCGCTATCCATTCGTCCGCATTATGCCCGGCCATAAAGGCGTGCGGCCCAAGCCGCCGCACGCGAGGCGTCTACAATGGGTGCGTCAGACATGGCAAACCCGTCACAGCATCCGCCCTCTCCGTACCCTTCATGCCCGAGGTTCCGCCCAACTCTCCGACCAGCGCCGCCAGTAACCAGGCGCCGCCGCGCGCCGAACTCATCGATATCCCGCCCGAGTTCGCGCCTACGCCCACGCATCCTATCCGCGTGCGCTCGCGGCCCATGCCGGCCGGGGTGTGCATCGCGCGGCACACGCACGCGTGGGCGCAGCTCGCCTACTCGTCGCGCGGCGTGCTGCGCATGGCAACACCCGGCACAACGTGGATGGTGCCGCCTTCGCGGGCGATCTGGGTGCCTCCCCACATCACGCACGAGGTTGCGATTGTCGAGGACGCGTTCCTGCGCACGCTCTACGTCGACGAATCGGTGATTCCGCCCGGGCTCGACGCGTGCCGCGTGGTCGAAGTCTCGGGCCTGCTGCGCGAGACGATCGCTGCGCTCGACGAGCGTGGCATTCCGACGGCGCGTGAGCGCCTGCTCGGCGCGCTGGCGCTCGACGAGATCACGCGCTCGGCGCCGCTGCCGCTCGCCGTGCCGATGCCCGAGGAAAAACGCCTGCGCGCGCTGTGCGAGGCGCTAATCGCCGACCCGGCGGGACCGGGTTCGCTCGAATACTGGGCCGCACACGTCGGCGCGAGTACGCGCACGATCGCGCGGCTCTTTCGTCAGGAGCTGGGGGTGAGCTTTTCGCAGTGGCGCCAGCAGGCGATTCTCGCTCGCGCGATTCCGCTGCTCAATCAGGGACGCCCGATGGCCATCGTGGCACAGGAACTCGGCTACCAGAGCCAGAGCGCATTTTCGGCGATGTTTCGCCGCGCATTCGGCGAGAGCCCTCGCGCATTCATCGCGCGCGGCACGGGTGATCGCGACGAGGACGAACCTGAAGATTCCGTGGCCGTGGGGCGCGACGACAATCGTGGTAACAACGCGCGTTGATCTGGATACCGCCTGGGTTCAGACAGGTCGCGTCATGTGGCGAATCGAGCCAAGGCGCGCCAGCCTCGGTCCCGCCACGCGATAACCCATGCGCAGATAAAGACGCGCGGCCGGGTTATCGACGAACACGCGCAGTTGCAGTTCACGCAGGCCGCGCTCGCGGGCCCATTGGTGCGAGATGTCGAGCAAGAACGTGCCGGCGCCATGGCCGCGATAGCCTTGGGCGATCTGCACGTCGCGAATGTGCAGCGAGTCGCCCTCCTGCGTTACCCGCAGCACGCCGATCGCTTCGCCGTCGAGTTCGAGGATGAAATTCTCCGACTCGCGATAGCTCGCCAGAAAAAGATCGCCGCGCCAGACGAGGTGATGCCGCAGATAGTAGCCACCCATGTTGTTGCGCGTGAGCGTCTCCGCGAACTCGAAATCGTCCATGGTGGCGCGGCGCAGCTGAAACGGCGACGGAATGTCGTTCGGTGCGAACATGTCGGCAAGCGGGGGAAACGAAGTTTCGACAACGCTACGATAACGCGCGGCCGCCGGCAATCGCAGATTGTCCGTACTTCAAGAGGAAATGGCGCGTAGGGAAAGGACGGGGGATGGGAGTAGGAAAAACGTCTGCGGAAAAAGAAAAAGCCCGTTGGACGTATCCAACGGGCTTCGTTCTGGCGGAGCGGACGGGACTCGAACCCGCGACCCCCGGCGTGACAGGCCGGTATTCTAACCGACTGAACTACCGCTCCAGCTTGCTGCTCAACCTGCGGGCGTCGGTCGATTCCCGCTGGCGGCGTCGCCACACTACTCTGGCGCCGCATTTTGATTTGGCGTCCCCTAGGGGATTCGAACCCCTGTACTCACCGTGAAAGGGTGATGTCCTAGGCCTCTAGACGAAGGGGACAACACAGGCATACGCCTTGGAACTGCACCGGTTCTCAACTACTGAACGGCTTTGAATCTGGCGGAGCGGACGGGACTCGAACCCGCGACCCCCGGCGTGACAGGCCGGTATTCTAACCGACTGAACTACCGCTCCAGCTTGCTGCTCAACCTGCGGGCGTCGGTCGATTCCCGCTGGCGGCGTCGCCACACTACTCTGGCGCCGCATTTTGATTTGGCGTCCCCTAGGGGATTCGAACCCCTGTACTCACCGTGAAAGGGTGATGTCCTAGGCCTCTAGACGAAGGGGACAACACGGGCTTGCGCCTGTAATCGTCACTTTAACTAAAAAGCCCGCTCACAGTTTCTGAACGGGCTAGATCTGGCGGAGCGGACGGGACTCGAACCCGCGACCCCCGGCGTGACAGGCCGGTATTCTAACCAACTGAACTACCGCTCCAGTTCGACACAGCCAGATGGATGTCGGTTGATTTCCACCTGATGCCTCGCCAATCTCATTGACGACGCTCATGTCTGGCGTCCCCTAGGGGATTCGAACCCCTGTACTCACCGTGAAAGGGTGATGTCCTAGGCCTCTAGACGAAGGGGACATGATCTTTTCAGATAATGCCTTTACCACACTCTACTGCGTACTACGCGTTCTGTTGGTGGAGGTAAGCGGGATCGAACCGCTGACCTCTTGCATGCCATGCAAGCGCTCTCCCAGCTGAGCTATACCCCCTTGCAGAACAGAAGCGAGATTTTAAACATCAATTTCGCTTTCGTCAAGAGCTTTTGAATCGTTTTTTGAAGCGCTTCGAGGTTTCGTTGAAACATCGTTGCCCGATTCTGCGGCTCTTTGCGTGAGATTTGCTGCTTATTTACCGCTCATTTGCAACTCTCTCGCGCTCCGTATTCAACGGAGCCCGAATACTACAAGAACTGCCGCCCGGGCGCTAGGGTTCGGGCGAAAAATTCTTCAAAAAATTTACTTTGCAGCCGAAATGCCCTTCTCGATACGGCTCACCACCGCATCGCGGCCGAACAGCACGAGCACCGCGTCTACCGACGGCGTGTGCGTCGTACCCGCCACGAGCAAACGGGCCGGCATCGCGAGCTGCGGCATCTTGAGCTTGTGCGTGGCAAGCGTTGCCTTGAGCGCGGCCGACACGCCCTCCTTCGTCCACTCAGCGCTCTTGAGCGCTGCGGCGAGGTCGGCGAGCGCGGGGCGCACCGCTTCCGTGATGTGCTGCGCGAGTGCTTCGTCTTCCGGCTGCGGCTCGCGGTAGAACATCATCGCGCTCTCGGCGATCTCCTTAATCGTGTTCGCACGGTCCTTGAAGAGCGCGACCACGCCTTCGAGCGACGGGCCCCTGGCAAGTGCGGCCTCGTCCACACCGAGCACAGCGAAGAACGGCTTCGAGAGCTCGGCGAGCCGTGCATTGTCCACTTCCTTCAGGTAGTGGTTGTTGAGCCAGTTGAGCTTGTTGTGGTCGTACTGCGCGGGCGACTTGCCCAGATGCTCGAGGTCGAACCACTCGACGAACTGCTCGCACGTGAACACTTCGGCATCGCCGTGCGACCAACCCAGACGCGCGAGATAGTTGAGCACCGCTTCCGGCAGATAGCCTGCGTCGCGATAGCCCATCACGCTCATCGCGCCGTGGCGCTTGCTCATCTTCTCGCCCTGCTCGTTGAGCACGGTAGGCAGGTGCGCATAGACCGGCGGCTCGCCGCCGAGCGCGCGCAGGATGTTGATCTGGCGCGGCGTGTTGTTCACGTGGTCGTCGCCGCGAATCACGTGCGTGATCTTCATGTCGAGGTCGTCCACGACCACGCAGAAGTTGTAGGTCGGCGTGCCGTCCGGGCGCGCGATCACGAGGTCGTCGAGTTCCTCGTTCGAGATCTCCACGCGGCCCTTGACGGCGTCGTCCCATGCCACCACGCCCGTGAGCGGGTTGCGGAAGCGCAGCACCGGCTCCACGCCCTCCGGCGGCGTGGGCAGCACCTTGCCCGGCTCCGGCCGCCACGTGCCGTCGTAGCGCGGCTTCTCGCCGGCGGCGCGCTGGCGCTCGCGCAGCGCATCGAGCTCTTCGGTGGACATGTAGCACGGGTACACGAGACCCTGCTCCTGCATCTGCTTGAGCACTTCGCGATACCGGTCCATGCGCTGCATCTGGTAGAACGGGCCTTCGTCGAAATTCAGGCCGAGCCATTGCATGCCTTCGAGGATTGCATCGACCGATTCCGACGTCGAACGCTCGAGGTCGGTGTCTTCGATCCGCAGCACGAAAACGCCCTTGTTGTGGCGCGCGAACGCCCACGGGTAAAGCGCGGAACGGATGTTGCCGAGGTGGATGAAGCCGGTCGGGCTCGGCGCGAAGCGGGTACGGACGACAGAGGTAGTCATGGGCGATTACTCGAGGACGATGCCATCCGGGGCGCGGCGCTGGCGATAAAAGCAGCCACGGCGGCGGACGGCCAGGGTTCGCGGCGCATTCGGCCCGCGCGGCAAGCGCGGGAGCGCCGGGGCGCACAAGTTCGCGCGCGAACGGGAATCCGGAAAATTAGAGACGGGATTATACCCGCCATGCACCGCTTCGGCCCGGGGGCGACGCCCGACGCGCGCCTGCGAGCGCCACGCTTGTCTCACGCGAGTCTCCCGCAAATGTCCGCGCGCTCGCTATCCCGGCAGGCGCATTGTCATCTGCCGACACATCGCGTTACATGCACGCCTGCTAAACCGGCCGCGCTTTGCCTTATGATGTCGGCGCGCCGCCACCACACACTGCGGCGCCGCGCGCGCAAACACAGATACTCGGCCGCCCGCGCGAGCAGACCGGGGTACCGCGTCGTTCCTCGCAGGACACGAACGCGGACCGCATGGAGAACCTTTCTTGAAGCAGTCATCGCCCTCGCTGAGCCGCCGCCACTTTTCGCTTGCGGCCGCCTCCACTGTCCTTGCCGCCTGCACGACCGCGGGCACGCAGACCGCCAGCGTCCCGCCGCCCGTCACCACTGCGCCCCCGCCGCCCATCGGCAAGCCGACACGGCCGATTCGCGTGGGGCTCGCGCTCGGCGGCGGCGCGGCGCGCGGCTTCGCGCATATCGGCGTGATCAAGGCGCTCGAGGCGCGCAACGTGCAGGTCGACTTCGTCGTCGGCACGAGCGCGGGCTCAGTTGTTGCGGCGCTCTACGCCTCAGGCATGAATGGTTTCGCGCTCAACAAGCTCGCGCTGACGATGGACGAGGCCTCGATCAGCGACTGGGCGATGCCGTTTCGCACGCGCGGCCTTTTGCAAGGCGTGGCGCTCCAGAACTATCTGAACACCACGCTGCACGACCGCCCCATCGAAAAAATGGCGAGGCCGCTTGGCGTCGTCGCGACCGACCTGCGCACGGGGCAGCCCATTCTGTTCCAGCGTGGGAACACGGGTATTGCCGTGCGCGCGTCGTGCAGCATTCCGTCGATTTTCGAGCCGGTGAAGATTGCGGGCCACGAATACGTGGACGGAGGCCTCGTGAGCCCCGTGCCGGCCTCGTTCGCGCGCAAGATGGGCGCCGATTTCGTGATCGCCGTCGATATCTCGGCCCGCCCGGAAACGGCCTCGACGCTCAGCCAGTTCGACGTTCTGATGCAGACCTTCACGATCATGGGCCAGACGATCAAGACCTACGAACTCGACAAGTACGCCGACGTCGTGATCCGCCCGAACCTCAACGCGATGTCGAGCAGCGACTTCACGCAGCGCAACGCGGCGATTCTTGCTGGAGAGGAAGCGGCGGCGCGCATCATGCCGGAACTCGAGCGCAAGCTCGCCGCGGCGCGCCTGACGGCCTGATCGCTGGCCCCGCACGCCCCTGCAGCGGACGCACAAATGCAAAAAGCCTGCTTCGCAAGAAGCAGGCTTTTTTGCTACCGGCGCGCTACAAAACTCCGATCAGTTGCCGCCGTTGGCGTCGAACTGTGCGCTCACGCGCTTGAGGTTTTGCTGCTGGTCCGGCGTGAACGAAGTTTCGATGCGGCGCGCGCCCGTGAAGCGCTTTTCCCAATAGCCGTCGTCGAGGTCGTCAACGCGGATCGTGCTGCCGGTGGACGGCGAATGCACGAACTTGTTGTCGCCAATGTAGATACCGACGTGCGAGAACGTGCGGCGCATCGTATTGAAGAACACGAGGTCGCCCGGCTTCAGGTTGCTCATGCTGACCTTCTCGCCCACGCGGCTCATTTCTTCGGCGCGGCGCGGCAGCGACATGCCGAGCGTGTCCTGGAACACGTAGCGCACGAAGCCGCTGCAATCGAGGCCGGAATCAGGCGAGTTGCCGCCCCAGCGGTAGCGCACGCCAATCATGTTGAGTGCGCCGACAACGACGTCGCCGGCTTTGCCGGCCATGCCGGAGAGGAACGCCTTGGCGCCGCCTTCGGTCGGGGCCGGAGCCGCCGCCGGGGTCGCCAGGTTGGCGTTCTGGACTGCAGGGATGGACTGCGGATTCGCCGCGTTGCTCGGCGAAAATGAGGCATTCTGGTTAAAGCTGCTTACTTCGTCGGCGAACGCGCCGGGAGCTGCGGCCATCAGTACGCCGATGAACATCCCGGCGACGACGCGCGTGCAAGCCTGGGTCAGGTATCGGTGCTGCATTGGTCGGTAGAAATTGCCCGTAAATCAGGGAGTTAGTAGAAAAGTTTGGACGATACTAGCCAGTAAGTATTTGTGTGTCAAAACAAATAGAAAAATTCAATCGCGACATTCACTTCATTGGTGAATTTCACCGAAATTCACCCTAAAGTTCCGCCAAAGCCTAGCGATCAAATGCGGCTTTCAACAATTTTCGGGTGTAAGGATGGGCCGGTCTATCGAAGATATTCGAGACTTCCCCGGACTCGACGATCGCCCCGTTCTGCATCACTACGACCCGGTGCGCCATCGCGCCGATCACTTCCAGGTCGTGGCTGATGAACACGTAGCCCAGGTTGTACTTGCGTTGCAAATCCGTCAACAATCTCAACACCTGTTGCTGGATCGACACGTCGAGCGCACTGGTCGGTTCGTCGAGCACGATGACACGCGGCTCAAGCACCAGCGTGCGCGCAATCGCAATACGCTGGCGCTGGCCGCCCGAGAACTCGTGCGGATATCGTTGCAAAACGGTGCGATCGAGGCCCACTTCGCGCAGCACGCCGACCACGCGCTTGCGCCGCTCCTCGCTGGAAAGATCGGGCCGATGCAGCGCGAGCCCCTCCCCCACGATGCGCTCGATGGTCTGGCGCGGAGAAAGTGAACTGAAGGGATCCTGAAAGACAACCTGTAGATGCGAGCGCAACGAAAGTCTCTCGCGCCCCTGATAGGTCGCGATCGGCCGCCCCTGGAACTCGACGACACCGCCCGCCGTTCGTTGCAACCCCAACATCGCCATCGCAAGCGTCGTCTTGCCCGACCCGGACTCGCCGACGATGCCGAGCGTTTCGCCCTGGCGCACCGCGATGCTCGCGTCGTTCACGGCGCGATAGCGCCCTTTCTGCCACCAGCCGCGAAAACCCGGCAATTTGGTTGCGAAGTCGACGATTACGTCCTTCGTCTGCAACAGAACCGGCGCGATCGGCAGCACGGGGAGCACGTGGCGCTCGGGCCGGCTCGCGATGAGCCGCTGCGTGTACGGGTGTTGCGGCGCCTCGAAGATCTGCTCGATGCTGCCCGACTCCACGAGCTTGCCCTTCTCCATCACCGCCACGCGCTGCGCGAAGCGGCGCACGAGGTTCAGGTCGTGCGTGATGAGCAGCACCGACATGCCGCGCCGCGCCGCCTCCTCGCGCTGCAGTTCGAGCAGCAGCTCGACGATCTGGCCGCGGATCGTCACGTCGAGCGCCGTGGTCGGCTCGTCAGCGAGCAAAAGGCGCGGACGGCACGCCAGCGCCATCGCGATCATCACGCGCTGACGCTGGCCGCCCGAGAGTTGATGCGGATAGCTCGACACGCGCCGCCGCGCTTCGGCAATACCCGTGCGTTCGAGCAACCCCACCGCCTGCTCGTAGGCCGCCTTCTTCGAGACGCCGTCGTGCAGCACGATGGTTTCCGCGATCTGCTCGCCGATCGTATAGAGCGGATTGAGCGCCGACATCGGCTCCTGGAAGATCATGGCGACGTCGCTGCCGCGCAGGCCGCGCATCGCGCGCTCACTTTTAGCGAGCAGATCGTCGCCGTCGAGCCGGATCGTTCCGCTGATCTGCGCGTCCTGCAAGAGCCGCAGAATCGCCAACGCGGTCACGGTCTTGCCCGAGCCCGATTCGCCGACGAGCGCCACGCGCTCGCCGCGCCCGATCGCCAGCGTGACGTCGTCGACGGCGAGTGTCTCGTCGAACCGCACGCTCAAATGCTCGATCGAGAGGAGCGGTGCGGCAATGTCCTGAGGCACGGCGCTCACTGGTTGCCTCCGGCCTTCATGGCGTCGGAAATGCGCGTGTCGAGCGCGTTGCGCAGCGCGTCGCCGATGAACGTCAGCAGCAGCAGCGTCGCCACGAGCACACCGAATGTCGAGAGAGCGATCCACCACGCGTCGAGATTGCGCTTGCCCTGCGCGAGCAATTCGCCGAGGCTCGGCGTCGGCGCAGGGACGCCCAGGCCCAGAAAGTCGAGGCTCGTTAGCGCAAGAATCGCGCCGCTCATGCGAAACGGCAGGAACGTGATGACCGGCGTGAGGCTATTGGGCAGCACGTGATGCCAGATGATCTGCCAGTTCGAGAGGCCCATCGCGCGCGCGGCGAGCACGTAGTCCTGGTTGCGGTTGCGCAGGAATTCGGCGCGCACGTAATCCGACAGACCGATCCAGCCGAACAGCGAAAGCAGCACGATCAGCAGGACGAAGCCCGGCTCGAAGATCGCCGCGAAAATAATGAGCAGATAAAGCTCCGGCAGCGAACTCCAGATCTCGATGAGACGCTGCCCGATGATATCCACCTTGCCGCCGAAGTACCCCTGCACCGCGCCCGCCAGCACGCCGAGCAGCGTACCGATCGCGGTCAGCACGAGCGCGAACTCCACCGACACGCGAAACCCGTACAGCAGCCGCGCAAACAGGTCACGCCCGCTTTCGTCGGTGCCGAGCCAGTTCTGGCGCGAGGGCGGCGCGGGGTTCGGCACTTTCGCGAAGTAGTTGAGCGTGTCGTAGTAGTACGGGTTCGGTGGATAGAGCGCGAAGTTGCCGGGCGCGTCGAAGCGGTGGCGAATATACGGATCGAGATAGTCGGCAGGCGTGGGGAAATCGCCGCCGAACGCAGTTTCGGGATAGTCCTTGAACAACGGGAAATACATGTGCCCTTCATAGCGCACGACGATCGGCTTGTCGTTGCACCAGAGCGGGCCGGCAAGACTCGCCGCGAACGCGACGAGAAACACGATCAGGCTCCAGTAGCCAAGGCGCTGCTGCTTGAAACGCAGCCACACGCGGCGTGCGGGCGTGGGCGACTTGAAGGCGCGCACGCTCTCGGTGCGAAGTTCGGGTTCGGCGCCAGCGCGGACTCGGTTCAACTCAGCGCTCCAGTTGTTCGAATTGGATGCGGGGATCGACCCACACGTAGCACAGATCGGAAATCAGCTTGGTTAGCAGTCCGATCAGTGTGAAGAGGTACAACGTACCGAGCACGACTGGATAATCACGCCGCACGACGGATTCGTATGAAAGCAGGCCGAGTCCGTCGAGCGAGAAAAGCGTTTCGATCAGCAGACTGCCGGTGAAGAACGCGCCGATGAATGCCGCCGGGAACCCCACCACGAGTGGCAGCAACGCGTTGCGAAACACGTGCTTCCAGAGCACGGTGCGCTGCGAGAGGCCCTTGGCGCGCGCAGTCAGCACGTATTGGCGGCGGATCTCTTCGAGAAAGGCGTTCTTGGTCAGCATGGTCGTGACGGCAAAGCTGCCCACCACCGAGGCCGTCACGGGCAGCGTGATGTGCCAGAGATAGTCGAGAATCTTGCCGCCGATCGAGAGCGTATCCCAGTTATCGGAGGTGAGATTGCGCAGCGGAAAGAGTTGCAGGAACGAGCCGCCGCCAAACAGCACGAGCAGCAGCACGCCCAGCACGAAGCCCGGAATCGCGTAGCCGACGAGCACGACGAGGCTCGTCACGAGATCGAAGCGCGAGCCGTTGCGCACCGCCTTCGCGATGCCCAACGGCACCGATATCAGATAAGTGAGAAAGAAGGTCCACAGCCCAATGCTGATCGACACCGGCAGCTTGGAGATGATGAGCGACCAGACGCTCTGGTGATGGAAATAGCTCTGCCCGAGATCGAAGCGCGCGAAGCGGCTGAGCATCAGAAAATAGCGCTGCAGCGGCGGCTTGTCGAAGCCGTAGAGCTGCTTGAGCTGCGCGATCTGCTGCGCGTCCACGCCCGAATGCGCACGCATGCCGAACGGCATGCCCTGCTCCGCGCCCCGCCGCAACTCGCGCACCGCCTGCTCGACGGGGCCGCCCGGAACGAACTGGATCACGCCGAAGGTCAGCGTGAGCACGCCGAGCAGCGTCGGGATCATCAGCAGCAGGCGTTTGACGATGTAGCTCCACATGATTCGTTGCTTCCGTCGTGTCCGTTGTTAATGACCAGCCGCTTGCGGCCCGGGCTGCGGCAGGGGTTGTGACTTCAGCCACCACGTCGAGATGATCCAGTCGTTCGCGCCATAGTACAGCGGCAATTTCGCCGGATACGCCAGCGTGTTCTTGTACGCCACGCGGTGCGTCGCGCTGTACCACTGCGGCACCACATAGTAGCCGTGCATCAGCACCCGGTCGAGCGCATGCGTGGCGTCGAGCAGTTGCTGCAGCGTTTGCGCCTGCGTGAGCGCCCCCAGGATCGCATCGACCGCGGGCGACTTCAGGCCCAGCAGATTGCCCGAGCCCGGCTCGTCGGCGGCCTTGCTGCCGAAGCGGTCGACCTGTTCCGCGCCGGGCACCTGGACGTCGGGGAACTTGATGGTCGTCATGTCGAAGTCGAAGGCGTCGAGCCGCTTCTGGTAGAGCGCGAAATCCACCGAGCGATAGTTCACCTGGATGCCGAGCCGCCTGAGCGCCTGAGTGTACTGCGCCATGATCGGCGCCCACTGCGCCGAAGCGCTCGTGTCGTCGAGCACTTCGAACGTGAACGGCTCGCCCTTCGCGTTGCGCAGCGCGCCGTCGCGGTAGGTCCAGCCGGCGTCGGCCAGAAGCGCGCGCGCCTTGAGGAGATTCGCGCGCAGCGATCCCGGCGGCGTCGTAACGGGCTGCGACGGCGGCGGCCCGAATACGGCGGGATCGAGTGACTTGCGCCACGGCTCGAGCAATGCAAGCTCGCCTGGCGACGGCAAGCCCTTGGCCTGCAACTGCGTGTTCGCGAACCAGCTGTCGATGCGACGGTACTGGCTATAAAACAGCATGCGGTTGAGCCACTGGAAGTCAAGCGCGAGGTCGAGCGCGCGGCGCACGCGCACATCCTGGAACACGGGCTTGCGCAGATTCATGACGAAGCCCTGCATGCCGGTGCCATTGTGCTGCGGGAACTCGCGCTTGATGAGCTCGCCGCTCTCGAAGCGCTTGCCGACATCGCGCCGCACCCAGTTGCGCGCCACGTATTCGACGAGCGCGTCGTACTCGCCAGCCTTGAAGGCCTCGAGGCGCGCCACGTCATCCGAATAGAGCTTGTAGGTAATGCGCTCGAAGTTGTTGGTGCCCACGCGCACCTGCAGGTCCCGGCCCCAGTAGTTCGGGTCGAGTTTGTAGGTGATCGTGCGGCCGTTCGAGTAGCGGTCGATCACATACGGCCCGCTGCCGATCGGCTGCTCGAACGCGAGCTGATCGAAGGCGATGCGGCTGCCGTCCGGGCGCAAACCCCACTTGTGCGAGAACACAGGCATGCCGCCCGCAATGAGCGGCAGTTCGCGGTTGTTGCTGTGGAACTCGAAACGGATCGTCGCGGGATCGACCACCACCGCGCGCGTGATCTCGCTGAAATACGCCTGCATGGAGGGCGCGGCCTGGCGGCTCTTCAGGGTATCGAGCGAAAACTTCACGTCTTCGGCCGTTACCGGGTCGCCGTTCGAAAAACGCGCCTTCGGATTGATGTGGAATGTCACCGAGTGCGCGTCGGGCGCGATGCGGATGTCGTCTGCGAGTAGTCCGTAGGCGGACGCCACTTCGTCGCTGCTCCCTGTCGTGAGGCTCTCGAACAGCATGCCGAGGCCCGGCGCCGCATTGCCGCGCAGCGTGAACGGGTTGAATTTGTCGAAGCTCGTGAGACGGTCGGGATTGGCGAGGACGAGCGTGCCGCCCTTGGGCGCATCCGGATTCACGTAATCGAAGTGAGCGAATCCTTGCGGATATTTGGGCTCGCCATACTGCGCGATGGCGTAGACCGCATGCGCGGATGGCATGGCCATCAGCCCGGATGCGAGCGCCAGACAGATGGCCGCCAGCCTTTTTCCAGGCACGAGGCGTGCCGCAGGAACGGTTGCCCCAAGCGCGCCGTGCGCCGTCCTGCCTCGCGTTCCTGTCGTCATAGATCGGTAATTGTCCGGACTGCCTTGTCAGTTGTGAGAGAATTCTACCCAAACCACGCGGCGCCCCCTACAGGCGCCGGGCGCAACGACCTGATTTAGGAGAATTCATGGGCTTCCTCGCTGGCAAACGTATTCTGTTGACCGGCCTGCTGTCGAACCGTTCGATCGCGTACGGCATCGCGCAGGCATGCAAGCGCGAAGGCGCGGAACTGGCGTTCACGTACGTTGGCGACCGCTTCAAGGACCGCATCACCGAGTTCGCGCGAGAATTCGACAGCGATCTCGTGTTCCCCTGCGATGTGGCCGACGACGCGCAAATCGAAGCGCTCTTCACCGACCTCAAGCAGCATTGGGACACCCTCGACGGCCTCGTCCACTCGATCGGCTTCGCGCCGCGCGAGGCGATCGCGGGCGACTTTCTCGATGGCATGACCCGCGAGAACTTCCGTATCGCGCACGATATTTCGGCGTACAGCTTCCCGGCGCTCGCCAAGGCCGCCAAGCCGATGCTCGCCCAGAACGCTTCGCTGCTGACGCTGACCTATCTCGGCGCCGAACGCGCCATCCCGAACTACAACACCATGGGTGTCGCGAAGGCCGCACTCGAAGCGAGCGTGCGTTATCTCGCAGTGGCGCTCGGCGCGCAAGGCGTGCGCGTGAACGGCATCTCCGCTGGCCCGATCAAGACGCTTGCGGCAAGCGGCATCAAGGGCTTTGGCAAGATTCTCGACTTCGTCGAGCAAAACGCCCCGCTGCAACGTAACGTGACCATCGAGCAGGTCGGCAATTCTGCCGCGTTCCTGCTCTCCGATCTGGCAGCCGGCGTAACCGCCGAGATCATGCACGTCGACTCGGGCTTCAACGCTGTGGTTGGCGGAATGGCCGGACTCGAGTAAGCCTGCCTTCGCGTTACACGCGCCTCGTTGCGCGCGCAACGGCAGTAAAGCAAAAGCCGCCCAATGGGCGGCTTTTCTCTTGGCGCGGCGCGTAAGCTGTCTCACACGCATCACGCCAGCAACAAGCCTCGCGGCTTAGTGCCAGTGTCCCGGAGGACCACCGTGGTCGCGGTCATAGTGGCCACGGCCCGGACCATCGTAGCCGCCGTGGTGACGATACCAGTCGTCGCGCCCCCAGTAGCGGCGGCCGTCCCAGTAACGATCGCCGTGCCAGCCAATCACGATAGCCGGCGGCACCGCATAGACGGGAGCCGGCTGATAGACGACCGGCGGCGGGGGCGGCGCATAGACCGGCTGCGGAGCAACATAAACCGGGGCCGGAATACCGATGTTGACACCAACGCTCACGCCAGCCATAGCAGCACTTGATGCGCCGATAGCTACGCCCCCGAGCAGCATTGCAACAACACGTGGGAACTTCATGGACTCACCTTTCGGGTTTGATGTTTTGTTGAAAGCAATATAACGCACGGCTTTGGCCGGCGTATTTCAAACTTGTAATAACTGATGCACAAACCTGGCCTGCGTTCGATGTCGTTACGTCTCGTTACACGCGCGCGAAGGCTTGTGGCGCGCAACGCAATGCGAATGCGCGGATCAGGCGCGTGCATCTCGCGTCCCGCTTTTGCTGTGAGCATGAACAACGAGGCGAACGACGGCGCAGCGGAGGATATCACCGCTGGCGCCAAAGCGTGCGGGCGTCAGCAGCACCTTGGGTCATGGGTGCGGCATGCACGCGACAAGCTCCATTTCATTCGGATTACGAACCACTTTCCGTACGCAACACTCTCTCACGAAGCGCTGCACACGAAACCGGAGTGGAACCCCCTATCGCCTTTCTGGCAGATAGGGATCCATCGCATTCCTGATCAAACGGCCCGGAAAAATCGCGAGTCAATAATGGATCAGTCGAGACGGCGGAAAGGGGCAATGAACGCCCCGTTCGAACACTGGCTTTTCGCGTGATGGGAGCCAAAAAACAAAAACCCCGCAAGCCGAGACTTGCGGGGTTTCGCCGCCATTACTGGCGGAGACGGAGGGATTCGAACCCTCGATCCAGGTTTTGGCCCAGATGCTCCCTTAGCAGGGGAGTGCCTTCGACCTCTCGGCCACGTCTCCCGAAAACTTCGTTCGCGCCAGGGAGGCAGCGCAACGAAGCCAAGATAATAGCGGGTTAGCGCCTTCCGGTCAATTCATACGACGCTTTTTTGCAAAGTTTTTTCTGCAAGCGCACAACGAATGTCGTGCGCGGCATCTCGAATCAGAATCAAGCGGAAAAACCGCGTCACATCTGCGTCATACAACGCGAACGCAGTGCAAACGCAGCGCGATTTACGCGTGCTCGAGGTCGAACACCTTGTGCAGCGCGCGGACCGCCAGCTCCATGTATTTCTCGTCGATCAGCACCGAGATCTTGATTTCCGAGGTCGAGATCATCTGGATGTTGATGCCCTCTTCCGAGAGCGTGCGGAACATCTTGCTCGCCACGCCCACGTGCGAGCGCATGCCCACGCCGACCACCGACACCTTCGATACCTTCGGATCGCCCAGCACCTGCTCGGCGTTCACGTGACCCTTCACCTGGTTGTTGAGGACATCCATGGCGCGCTGGTAGTCGCCGCGGGGCACCGTGAACGTGAAGTCCGTCTTGCCGGCCACGCTCTGGTTCTGGATGATCATGTCGACGTCGATGTTCGCGTCCGCCACCGGGCCGAGGATCTGATACGCGATGCCCGGCTTGTCGGGCACGCCCATCACGGCGATGCGGGCCTCGTCGCGCTGGAACGCGATACCCGAGATGACTGCTTTTTCCATGGTCTCGTCTTCTTCAAAAGTAATCAGGGTGCCCGAGGACATTTCCTCGGCGAGATTCATCATCGGGTCGGTCAGGCTGGAGAGCACACGCGTCTTCACCTGATACTTGCCCGCGAATTCCACCGAGCGGATCTGCAGCACTTTCGAGCCGAGGCTGGCCATTTCCAGCATCTCTTCGAACGTAATGCGATCGAGACGGCGTGCGTCGTCGACCACACGCGGGTCGGTCGTGTAGACACCGTCGACGTCCGTATAGATCAGACATTCGTCGGCCTTCAGCGCGGCTGCGACTGCGACCGCCGAAGTGTCCGAGCCGCCGCGGCCGAGCGTGGTGATATGGCCTTCCGGGTCGATGCCCTGGAAGCCCGTGATCACGACCACCTTGCCGTCGTCGAGGTCGCTCAGCACGCGCTCGCCGTCGATGTCGTTGATGCGGGCCTTGGTGAACGAGCTGTCGGTTTTGACCGGCACTTGCCAGCCGGTATAGCTGATGGCGTCGACGCCTGCTTCCTGCAGAGCGATCGAGAGGAGGCCGACGCTCACCTGCTCACCGGTCGACGCAATCATGTCGAGCTCGCGCGGGTTCGGCTGCGGCGAAATTTCTTTCGCGAGACCGAGCAGGCGGTTGGTTTCGCCGGACATTGCCGAGGGCACGACGACCATCTTGTGGCCGGCCTTGTGCCATTTAGCGACGCGCTTGGCGACGTTCTTGATGCGCTCGACCGAGCCCATCGAGGTGCCGCCGTATTTGTGTACGATGAGTGCCATTGTCGTTCTGAACTGGAGATGTTACCGCGCTGGCGCACCGAAGGACTGGGCCGCCCGGACGTTTATGGCCATGGCGACGGCTTCAGCGCGTGCAGCACGCGCGGGTTTTGCCCTCAGGGGCGCGAAGGCCGGCGCATCGTATCGGCATCGTGCCGCATTGGGTCGAAACGTATCGATGCGCGCTTGTGCCTGCCTGTGCGTTGCACTTGCGCCCTGCCCGCATGCCGCTACGACGTCCCTGCAATCGTCGGATACCGCTCGAAGGAAAAATCGCGCCTTCATGGCACACGCCGCTTTTGACGGCGTCCGTGAACGCGAAAAAGCGGGCTGGACAAACGACTTACACTACCCGATTGACGTCAAAATTACAAGATGAAACAAGCTTGCGCCAGGCGAAAAAGGCTTGCGCGGCAAGGATTTGCGGGGGAACGATCGCCATTCGACGGGTCGGCTCAGCGGCGAGCGCAACTTCACGGCTCAGCGGCGAGCGCAACTTCAAGCGATCAGTAAATCTTCGCGCCATTCGATGCGACGCCAGGCCGCGCCCGGTTCGCTTTGCGCCGCACCGAACGCCGAGCGGTTCACGCCAATACGGGGCACGAACAGCAGCGTCTCGCCCGCGAAGAGCAACGGCACGTCGCGCTCCCATGCGGGCACGCCGCGCGTCTGGAACAGGTTCTTGAGCGTGCGACTCACGTTCGCGGCGTCGTCGCGCAAACGCTCGCCGCCGCTGCGCTCGCGCGCGATGAGCGGCGCGCTCGCGAGCACGTGCTCGGGAACGGCGTCGGCATCGTCGGGGGCGGCAGGCGCGAAAACGTAGGTTCCGCGCCATGATGGCAGGCGCCAGATTTCCTCGCCGCGCCAGTTCAACGACACAGCCGCGCGCGAATGTGGGGCGCTCTCGCCTGCGCGCTCTTCGCGTGCGCGTACCGCTTCCCACGAGACGACACCGCGATACGAGCGCAAGCGGTGTCCGGCATGATCGACGCGCAATGCGTGAGCGCTCAGGTCATCGCGCGCAATCTCGCGCAACTGCCGCAACATATCCGCAAGCCGTGCCGTCGATGCCGCCGGCAGGCCAAGCGAGCGCATCCAGTAGCGCAGCAAATTGAGCGCGCGCGGGTCGTCGAGCGCGAGCAGCGCGGTGTGCGAAAGTGCGCTTGCGTCATCGCGACCAACGTCGCGTAAATCGATCCGGGCAAGCTCGTCGAGCAGACGCTGCGAAGAAGCCGCATGCGCCGCCGTACGCGCGAGCGCGTCGCGATAACCAGGGAAATGGGCCGAGAGCGTCGGCATCACGTCGTGACGCAACGCGTTGCGTGCGTAGCGCGTGTCGTCGTTCGACTCGTCCTCGATCCACTGCAGGCCATGCGCACGCGCATAGCGCTCCAGTTGCGTGCGCAACAAAGCGAGCAGCGGCCGCATGCGTGCCGCGCCATTCACGCTCGCGCGTGCGGGCGCCATCGCCGCGAGCCCGGCGAGCCCCGCGCCGCGCAGCAACTGCAGCAGCACCGTTTCCGCCTGATCGTCCGCATGCTGCGCGAGCCAGAGCGTCTGTACGCCGTGCGCCGCGCACATTGCGTCAAGCGCGCGATAGCGGGCGTCGCGGGCGGCCGCCTCGACGCCGGCCGCGTCGTCGCGTGCCAACTCTACACGCCTCGCGTCGAACGTCACGCCGTACGCGCGCGCGGTCGCCTCGCAATGAGCAAGCCATGCGTCGGCGTTCGGG
This sequence comes from Paraburkholderia flagellata, assembly GCF_021390645.1. Lineage (GTDB taxonomy): Bacteria > Pseudomonadota > Gammaproteobacteria > Burkholderiales > Burkholderiaceae > Paraburkholderia > Paraburkholderia flagellata. The sequence continues at coordinate 1,369,435 of NZ_JAJEJT010000001.1, read as the reverse complement.
CTCAGTCCGTGATGCACGTGCAACGCGATCAGGCGTGCTGTCCCGGCCGCACGCACCGCGGCATCGAGCAGCACGGACGAGTCGAGCCCGCCGCTATACGCGATCGCGATGCGTGCGTCGTTGGGAAGCGCGGAAAGCACAACGCCGAGCGCATCGAGAACGATGCGCCCGGCGTCGGATTCGGGATGGTCGGTCACAGCACGACCGCAGACGTCGAGGAACGTTGACGTCGCGCGCCTTACGCGCCCGGCGTCGTTTCCTTGAACTTGCCGTAGGCCATCAGGCGCTCGAAACGGCGCTGCTTCAGGTCGGCGATGCTCATGCCCTGGAACTGGCGCAGCGAGTCGGCGAGCGCGCGGCGCAGCAGCGCAGCCATGCCCTTCGGGTCGCGATGCGCGCCGCCGAGCGGCTCGTTCACGATCTTGTCGATGAGGCCCAGCGCCTTCAGGCGGTGCGCCGTGAGGCCCAGCGCTTCCGCGGCTTCGGGCGCCTTCGCGGCGCTCTTCCAGAGGATCGAAGCGCAGCCTTCCGGCGAGATCACCGAATAGGTCGAGAACTGCAGCATCATGACCGTGTCGGCAACAGCGACGGCGAGCGCGCCGCCCGAACCGCCCTCGCCGATGATCGTCGTGATGATCGGCGTCTTGAGTTCGGCCATCACGTAGAGATTGCGGCCGATCGCTTCCGACTGGCCACGCTCTTCCGCGCCAATGCCAGGGTACGCACCCGGCGTGTCAACGAACGTGAAGATGGGCAAACCGAACTTCTCGGCGAGGCGCATCAGGCGCTCGGCCTTGCGATAGCCTTCCGGGCGCGGCATGCCGAAGTTGCGCGCGGCGCGCTCCTTCGTGTCACGGCCCTTCTGATGACCGATCACCATGCAAGCCTGGCCATTGAAGCGCGCGAGTCCGCCGACGACAGAAAGGTCGTCCGCGAACGAACGGTCGCCATGGAGTTCGTGAAAATCGGTGAAAAGCTCGTGCACGTAATCGAGCGTGTACGGACGCTGCGGATGACGCGCGATCTGCGAAACCTGCCACGGGCTCAGGTTCGCATAGAGGTCCTTCGTGAGCTGCTGGCTCTTCTTCGACAGCCGCTCGATTTCTTCCGAAATATCGACGGCCGAATCGTCCTGAACGAAGCGCAGTTCTTCGATCTTCGCTTCCAGTTCAGCGATCGGCTGTTCGAAATCCAGAAACGTGGTCTTCATGTGTGGGAATCCTTCACTTTGCGGCAGCGCGTATTCTAACCGCGCCAGCCCGCGCCGAAATCGGCTAAGAACTATCGATTTCTTGGATCGATAGGATTTTTCTTAATAAATGATGACTGGCTCAGGCTTTACGACGGCTCGAGGCTGCGCCACATGTACCAGGTCGCGACCGTACGCCACGGCTCCCAGTTGGCCGCGACTTCGCGCGCTTCGCTGCGCGTGACCGGCTCGCCACTGAAATAGTTGACGCTGATCGCGCGGATCAGACCGAGATCGTCGAGCGGCAGCACATTCGGGCGCGCGAGATTGAAGATCAGGAACATTTCAGCAGTCCAGCGGCCAATGCCGCGAATCGCCGTGAGTTCCGCGATCACGTCCTCGTCGTCCATCGACGTCCACTTGCCGACATGCAGCGCGCCCGAAACGAAATGCTGCGCGAGATCGAGAATGTATTCCGTCTTGCGTTTCGAGAGCCCGCACGCCGCGAGCTTTTCGTGACCGAGTTTCAGGAACTGCTGCGGCACGAGCTTCGGGCACGCGGCTTCCACACGCTGCCAGAGCGCTTGCGCCGCCGCCGTCGAAATCTGCTGGCCGACCACCGAACGCGCGAGCGTAACGAACGGGTCGTCGCTGCTCAGCAAATGCACAGGGCCGAACTTCGGAATCAGCTTCTTGAGAATACGGTCGCGCTTGACGAGGTCCGCACAGGCCTTGTCCCAATAGTCGGGACGCTGCACTTCGAATTCGAGATCGCCGAGCGCATTCGCCGCCGGCTCCACGGCTTCGAGCGCCGCAGGACCATTGGAGAGAGCGGCCTCGATCGCCGCGCCGTCGAGCGCCTCGTGCGATGCGGACGCGCCGTTTGCCTTCCCACGCGCCGTCTTCGTCGCCGGCTTTGTTGCTGCCTTGCCGCCCGCGCCATTGAGCGCACGCTTTGCACCTGCGGTAGCGCCCGCAGTTCCGCCCGTTAGCGACGCAGACCGCCTGGTCTGCGTCTTCGTGGCCGTTGCCATCCTGCCTCCTGCCTCGCGAATCGATCAGTGGAAACTGGACAGCCCGCTTACACGCGGCGCCACTCGGTCAACCCGCCCGGTTTGTCTTCGAGCGCGACACCGGCTTCGAGCAGTTCGGCCCGAATCCGGTCCGCCTCCGCATACTGCTTCGCCTGCTTGGCCGCCGTGCGCGCCGCGATCTTCGCTTCGATCGCCGCCACGTCGAGCGCGCCTGCATCTTGTGCGCCCGCAGCCTGTTGCAGGAACACGCGCGGCTCGCGCACGAGCAGCCCGATCACGCGTGCGAGGCGCTGCAACTGACGCGCGAGCACTGCGTCGCGCGTGCGGTTCACCTCGCTCGCGAGTTCGAACAGCACGGCGATCGCCACCGGCGTGTTGAAGTCGTCGTTCATTGCCGCACGAAAACGCTGTGCGTACGGCTCATTCCAGTCAAGCTCGCCCGCGTCGGGCGTCACGTCCTTCAACGCCGTGTAAAGACGCGTGAGCGCGTTGCGCGCGTCGTCGAGATGCACGTCGCTGTAATTCAGCGGCGAGCGGTAATGCGCGCGCGCCATGAAGAAGCGCACCACTTCGGCATCGTACTTCGCCAGCACTTCGCGGATCGTGAAGAAGTTGCCGAGCGACTTCGACATTTTCTCGTTGTCGATATTCACGAAGCCGTTATGCATCCACGTATTGACGAACGTCTTGCCGGTCGCGCCTTCGCTCTGTGCAATCTCGTTCTCGTGGTGCGGAAACTGCAGGTCCATGCCACCGCCATGAATGTCGAAGTGCTCGCCGAGCAGCGTGCATCCCATGGCCGAGCATTCGATATGCCAGCCCGGGCGTCCGCGTCCGTACTTCGAGTCCCAGCTCGTGTCGGCCGGCTCTTGCGGTTTTGCCTGTTTCCACAACACGAAGTCAAGCGGATCCTGCTTGGCATCGTTCGTCGCCACACGTTCGCCCGCGCGCAGGTCCTCGATCGACTTGCCGGAGAGCTCACCATAGTTCGCGAACTTGCGCACCGCGTAGTTCACGTCGCCGTCCGCGCCCTGGTAAGCGTAGCCGTTGCGCTCGAGCTTGCCGATCATATCGAGCATCTGCGGGATGAACTGCGTCGCGCGCGGCTCATGGTCGGGACGCTCGATGCCGAGCGCGTCCGCGTCTTCATGCAGCGCTGCGATGAAACGGTCGGTGAGTTGCTTGATCGTCTCGCCGTTTTCCACCGCTCGACGAATGATCTTGTCATCGATATCGGTAATGTTGCGCACGTAGGTCACGTTGTAGCCGAGCGCGCGCAGCCAGCGCTGCACGACATCGAACACCACCATCACACGCGCATGCCCGACGTGACAATAGTCGTACACCGTCATCCCGCAGACGTACATACGCACGACGCCGGGCTCGAGTGGCACGAAATTTTGCTTGTCACGCGCGAGCGTGTTGTAAATGCGCAGTGATTCCATAAAGGCGATGGATACGTGGGTCGAAAGAAATCCGCGGCGGCGCCGACCGCAGCCAGCGGGTGATGCCCGCATTGCTCAGGCTGCTGTCTGTCGGCGTCCGGACTGCAAACAGGTTGCTATTCTCAGCGGAGACGACCACGAGTGGCGTTGGAAAGCCCGGCGACTCGCGCAAGCGCCCGTAATGCGAACATAACGCGAACAAACGGGCGAGGGACAAAGCGCGCGACGAAAACGCACAGACCTTTTGTTAGAATGGCTCGGAGTATAACACCGCGACCTCACCCTATGAAACCTTCCAGCGGCCGCGCGCCCCGTGCTGCGACCCTTGCCGCGTCGGCTCTCTCGAGCGTCGCGATCGTGCTGTGCAGCGTGAGCATCGCGCATGCCGCGCCCCCCCCGACGTCCGATGCCACGCCAGGTGCCGACGCCGCAATCAGCCAGCAAGACTGGGCTGGAGCGCTCAGCCAGCTCGACGCACGCATCAAGACGAACCCGCGCGACGTGCAGGCGAAGTTCAAGCGCGCGACCATTCTCGCGCGGCTGAACCGTGACGACGACGCGATCGAGGCGTTCACCGAACTCACGCAGCTCTACCCCGAATTGCCCGAGCCTTACAACAATCTCGCTGCGCTTTACGCAAAGCATGGCCGCTACGAGGAGGCGCGCGTCGCACTCGAAACGGCTGTGAAGGCGAACCCGTCGTACGGACTCGCGTGGGAAAATCTCGGCGACCTGTACCTGCGTCTGGCCGACGCGTCATACCGCCGCGCGCAAACGCTCGGTCACGCGAGCGGCGCGACGTCGCAGCGCCAGGCCGACATCGCGAAGATCATCTCGCCGCCGCCCGCTCCGAAGAAAGCAAACGCCGCAGCGGGAGCGCCAGAAGGCGCATCGGCAGCAGGCTCGTCGGCCCTCGTGCCCGCGTTCACCAACCCCGCGTACCAGTTTGGCGGCCCAACGGGGTCGCTGGCGCTGCCGCCTTACGCGGCGCCGTCGAACTAACACGTGGCGCGCAACCTTGCGCGCCACGACACGTTTTTCCCGCACTTCCGAGGATACTCATGAAATGGTTGATGTTGGCGCTCGGCAGCGCCGCCCTGATCGCGAACGCACCCGCCTTTGCGCAAAACGGCCAGCCGGCCGCCGCGCATCCGCAAGTGCTCTTCAAGACCAGTGAAGGCGACATTCGCGTCGAGCTCTATCCGGAGAAAGCGCCGAAGACCGTCGACAATTTCCTGCAGTACGTGAAGGCTGGCCAATACAACGGCACGATCTTTCATCGCGTGATTCGCGGCTTCATGATCCAGGGCGGCGGCTACACGCAAAGCTTCGTCGAGAAGCCCACGCGCGCGCCAGTTGCGCTTGAAAGCAAGAACGGCCTGAAGAACCTCACGGGCACGATCGCGATGGCGCGCACGAGCGACCCGAATTCAGCCACCGCGCAATTCTTCATCAACACCGTCGACAACGCCGGCCTCGACTATCCGAACCCGGACGGCAACGGCTATGCCGTGTTCGGCAAGGTCACGCAGGGCATGGACGTCGTGAAGAAGATTGAAGCGGCGCCCACCACCTCGCGCGGCCCGATGGCCGACGTGCCGCAAAAGGAAATCGTGATCGAGTCGGCTACCGTCGTCGGCAAGTAAAACGCCGGCAACACGCCAGGTCATCATCGACTAACCGGGCGGCAACGCCGCCCTCAACCCGTCGCACGTCGCGGCGCCGGCACACGCGTTGGGCAACACGCCCCGCCTCTTGCCGATGCAGCGACGTTCACTCCCCCAGCCACAGGCAAAGGATCCCATCATGGTCGAACTGCACACGAACCACGGCGTCATCAAGCTCGAACTGAACGCCGAGAAGGCCCCGAAGACGGTCGCCAACTTCCTCAACTATGTGAAAAGCGGCCACTACGACGGCACGGTGTTCCACCGCGTCATCGACGGGTTCATGATCCAGGGCGGCGGCTTCGACGCCGGCATGCAGCAAAAGCCCACCGAAGCGCCGATCGAAAACGAAGCGAACAACGGCCTGAAGAACGAGCGCGGCTCGATCGCCATGGCTCGCACCAATGACCCGCACTCGGCATCGGCGCAGTTCTTCATCAACGTGGCCGACAACGACTTCCTGAACCACTCGTCGCCGACGCCGCAAGGCTGGGGCTACGCCGTGTTCGGCAAGGTCGTGGAAGGCCTCGAAGTGGTCGACAAGATCAAGAAGGTCAAGACGGGCTCGAAGGGCTTCCATCAGGACGTGCCGGTCGACGACGTCGTGATCGAGAAGGCTGTCGTCGTCGAATAAGTTTCATACCACTCTCACGCACACCCTTCATCGATGCTGCAGGAAAAGGCTTTACGACACGCTGCCGCGGGCGTGCCCGGCGAGGGCAAGCGCCCGCACGCGGCTCGCCCGTTCCTGTTCATTTCCGATGTGCATCTGAATGAAGGGATTCCGCGTACGGTCGCCGCGTTCGAGCGCTTCATCCGGGTCACGGCCGATCAGGCCGACTCGGTGTTCATACTCGGCGACCTCTTCGAATACTGGATCGGTGACGACATGCTCACCGATCCGTTCCCTGCGCGCATGGCTGCGCTGATGCATACGCTCTCCGAGCGCGGCATCGCGCTCTACATCATGCACGGCAACCGCGACTTTCTGATGGGCAAGCGCTTCATGAAGGCCGCGGGCGCGATCTGGCTGCCCGACCCCATCGCGATCACCGCGTTCGGCACGCGTCTCGCACTCGCGCACGGCGACGCGATGTGCACCGACGATCACGGCTATCAGCTATTTCGCAAGCTCGCGCGCAACCGGCTCGTGCAATTGCTCTTTCTCGCGTGGCCGTTTCGCTGGCGGCGTGCGATCGCCGAGCGCGCGCGAAGCGCAAGCGAGAACAAGCGTAGCGGGCCGCGCCTGCCGAAGTACGACGTCACGGCGAAAGGCGTGGCGGCGCTCTTCAAGCGCGCGCGTGCGAACACCATCGTGCACGGTCACACGCACAGGCCGGCGCGCCACCAGGAGCCTGGCGGCACGCGTTGGGTCTTGCCCGACTGGGATCTCGATCACGGCAAGCCACGCGGCGGCTATCTGCGCGTGGATGCCGAAGGGTTCAGGGTCTTGCCGCTTGACTGACGCACGGCCCTCTGACGCACACCTCTTTTAGCACCTTGGTCGCGCCGCGCATCAAACGCGCGCTGGCGCCTTTTCTTCTTCGCGGCTCGCCGCCTCGGCTTGCGGGCCACCGCATTCCAGCCCCTCCGACAGACGGCGCAATTCGGCGAGTGCCGCATCGGCGCCATGCAGCGCCTCGAGACGCGCGCCGAGCCGCTCGAGCGCAACGACGATGGCATCGACGCGCTGCGTCTGCGTGGCAGCGTGGTCGATCAAGCCGTGGATCGCCAGCGAAACCGGGTCGTCCGCATTGGGCGTGATGCCGTATGCGCAGAAGCCCTCGCGTGCCGAAGCCGACTTGGCCGCTACCGGCGCGCTCTTCGCGGGTGCGACGACGCGTGCGGGATTACCCACCGCCGTCGCGCCTTCCGGCACCGGCTTCACGACGACGGCGTTCGAGCCGATCTTCGCCCCGGCGCCCACCGTGAAGCCGCCGAGCACCTTCGCCCCCGCACCGACGATCACGCCCGGACCCAGCGTCGGATGGCGCTTGGCGCCACGCGTGAGCGACGTGCCGCCAAGCGTCACGCCCTGGTAGATCGTGCAGTCGTCGCCGACCTCGGCCGTCTCGCCGATCACGACGCCCATGCCGTGATCGATGAACACACGCCTGCCGATGGTCGCGCCCGGATGGATCTCGATGCCCGTAAGAAAACGCGCGATCTGCGAAACGTAGCGCGCGAGCCAGCGGCGCTTCGCGCGCCAGCACGCATGTGCCACGCGATGCAGCACGAGCGCATGCAGACCCGGATAACAGGTCAGGACCTCCCACGCACTGCGGGCAGCGGGATCGCGCTCGCGGATCGTGGCAATGTCTTCGCGAAGTCTCTTGAACATGGCAGTCACGCAAAAAAACGTGGGAAACATGGTGAATGGCGGCCGCGCGCCGCAGCAGCGTGCGCGCAAGCGGCGCAGCGGCTATTGCAGCCGCGCGCATTTGCTTATGATCTTTTAGCCGGTTTTCAGCCGATTGTAGGCGCAAAGCCGATTTGAGGCCGGAAGCCCCCGCCGGCCGCAAGGTCGAACGCCGCGTACGCCCGGCGTATCAACGGTTCTCGCCTTTGCCCTTGAGCATGAGAATGTGCTTTGCGATGCCGCGCACGATATTGACCTCCTCGCGCTCGAGCCCCGAGCGGGCAAAGAGCCGCCGCAGACGCGACATCAGTTTCTTCGGATTGGCGGGGTCGAGAAACTCGAGCGCGATGAGCGCGTTCTCGAGGTGCAGATACATGCGCTCGATGTCGTCGCTCGTCGCAAGCGGCGATCCGGCCGAAGGCTGGGACGCACCGCCCGCACCGCCAGCCGCCGGCAACGCCGCGGCAGGCGCGCTCTCGCCGAGGTAGGCGAGCCGCAGTTCGTAGGAGAGCACCTGAACCGCCTGGGCAAGATTGAGAGAGCTATAGGCGGGGTTGGCCGGGATGTGCGCAAGCGCGCTGCAGCGCTCGACGTCGTCGTTCGAGAGGCCTGTGCGCTCGTTGCCGAACACGAGCGCGATGTCGCCGCCGTGCGCCACCTGGCGGCAGGCATCCTGCACCGCCTGGCGCGGAGCCGCGGGCGGTGGCCCGTACTCGCGCGTGCGCGCCGTGAGCGCGAGCGACCATTGCACGCCGGCCAGCGCGTCGGCGAGCGTCGGCACGATGTGGGCGGCCGCGAGCACGTCGTCGGCCCCGCTCGCCATCGCTACGGCTTCCGGGTCGCAGTGGACCTGGGGCACGCGCGGCGCCACCAGCACGAGGCGCGAGAATCCCATGGTCTTCAGCGCGCGCGCCGCCGCGCCGACATTGCCGGGGTGGCTCGGCTCGACGAGCACGAAGCGGGTGGACGTAAAGCCGCCGCGCAGCGGCTCGTGAGCGTCGCCGGAAGCCGGCGCCGTTGACTGGGAATCGGGTGAATCGGGGTGCGCCAAGATGGTTCTCTAACCGCGAAAAGGAGATTGAAATGTCTATGTTAGCGCGCCTCGCGCCGCGGCGATGGCCTCTGACGCGGTTCGTGCCGCGCAAGGCCGCCTGGCGTCGCGTTTGCGCAGGCGCGCAGACTGGCCGAACGTCATATCCATAGAAATCCCGATATCCTGCCCGGGAGAAGGCATGGAAATGCCGAGACTCGGGTAAAATGGCGGTTTCGCGCGCGTCGGGCGAATCGTGCAGCCGCAGTGCATCCATGTGGCTGTCCGCCAGGCGCTCGGCACATTGCCGGCAGACCGCTGGCAAACCGCGCCGCCGCGCCCCGCTCTTATCCAATTCGTCTCCGTTGACGGGACAGGTTCCGCAGGTCCGATCGTGGCCCGCGCCCTGTCCAATCGTTAGACGCTTTTATCTTTTGCACCACCGGCGCGCATCACGCTTTCGCGCGAGCGCCGGACAACAAGGATCCTGGCTCATGCATCCCATGCTCAACATCGCTGTCAAGGCCGCGCGCCGCGCCGGACAGATCATCAACCGCGCGTCGCTCGACCTCGACCTCGTGCAGGTCGCGAAGAAGCAGCATAACGATTTCGTCACGGAAGTCGACAAGGCGGCCGAAGCCGCCATCATCGAAACGCTCAAGACGGCCTACCCCGACCACGCCATCCTCGCAGAGGAATCGGGCCAGTCGGACAACGACTCCGAGTACCAGTGGATCATCGATCCGCTCGACGGCACCACCAACTTCATCCACGGCTTCCAGTACTACTGCGTCTCGATCGCGCTCGCGCATAAGGGCATTGTCACGCAGGCCGTGGTCTATGATCCGACGCGCAACGATCTCTTCACCGCCTCGCGCGGCCGCGGCGCGTTCCTGAACGACCGCCGCATCCGCGTGGGCCGTCGCGACCGTCTCGCCGACGGCCTGATCGGCACAGGCTTCCCGTTCCGCGAAAAGGACGGCCTCGACAGCTACTGCGAACTGTTCGCCGAAATGACCAACGCGTGCGCGGGCCTGCGCCGCCCTGGCGCGGCAGCACTCGATCTGGCCAACGTCGCCGCCGGCCGTATGGACGGCTTCTTCGAGCAGGGTCTCAATCCGTGGGACGTCGCCGCGGGCGGCCTGCTCGTGACGGAAGCCGGCGGTCTGATCGGCAACTACACAGGCGACTCGGATTTCCTGCACGTGGGCGAAGTCGTCGCGGGCAACCCGAAGATCTACGCGCAAATGGTGCCGATCCTCTCGAAGTACACGCGCGTCACCAAGGCGGCGTAAGCAGACGTGCGCGTCGCGGTGCACGGCTTGTTCCACCGCGACGCGTGCAAAGCGCACGCCAGTTCAGGTCTCGCGCACGCATGCGCATCGAGCGGCTTCGGCCGCTCTTTTGTTTCGCCGGTCGCCCTGCTGCCAGAGGACCGCGCACGCATCCGATGAAAAAAGGCTTCTACACGATCATCGCCGCGCAGTTCGTGTCGTCGCTCGCCGACAACGCGCTCCTCATCGCGGCGATTGCGCTGCTCACGGTGATTGCTTCGCCCGCCTGGGTGACGCCGCTCCTGCAGATCTTCTTCACGATCTCCTACGTGCTGCTCGCGCCTTTCGTCGGCGCATTCGCCGACGCCCTGCAAAAGCGCCACGTGATGTTCGTCTCGAACGCGCTCAAGGCGTGCGGCTGCCTGCTGATGATCGCGGGCGTGCATCCGATGATCGCGTATGGCGTGGTCGGCTTCGGCGCGGCCGCGTACTCGCCTGCAAAGTATGGAATCCTGACGGAATTGCTGCCAGCCGAAAAGCTCGTCGCCGCCAATGCATGGCTCGAATCGGCCACGGTGCTCTCCACCATCGTCGGCACGATGATGGGCGGCGCGCTCGTTTCGACCTACGCCGAGCGTTTCGTCACGCGTCATCCGATGCCGCTCATCCATTCGGCCGCCAACCTCGCGATGCTCGCCGTGATGATCACGTATGTGTTCGCCGCGATCATCAACATCGGCATTCCCGACACGCTCGCGCGCTATGAAAACCGCCTCAAGGAGCCCGCGCGGCTCATGGGCGATTTCACGCATAGTTTCAACGTGCTCTGGACCGACAAGCTCGCGCAGATCGCGCTCTGGGTCACGACCCTGATGTGGGGCGCGGCGGTCACGCTGCAACTGCTCGTGCTCAAGTGGGCCGACGCGAATCTCGGACTCTCGCTCTCGAAAGCCGCCGTGATGCAGGGCGTGACGGGACTCGGCATCGCGCTCGGCGCGGGCGCGGCAGCCGCATGGGTGTCGTTGCGCGCCTCGCTGCGCGTGCTGCCCGTGGGCGTGCTGTGCGGCGCGGTGGCGATCGGCATGGCGTTCTACGGCAAGGGCCTTTTTCCACAAGGCGTTGGCGTGCGCTTCGGGACGTTCATCGTGCCCTTCTATCTGCTCTTCGCGTATCCGCTGATGGTGCTGCTCGGCGTGCTCGCCGGCTTTTTCATCGTGCCGATGAACGCCCTGCTCCAGCATCGCGGCGCGACACTGCTTTCGGCGGGCCATTCAATCGCCGTGCAGAATTTCAATCAAAATCTCGCGGTGCTGCTCATGCTCGGCGCGTATGCGTTGCTGCTCACCGCGAAGGTGCCCGTGCAGTGGATCATCGTCGTGTTCGGCGTGTTCGTTTCCACGATGATCTGGCTCGCCATGCGGCATAGTGCGGCAAACGCGCGCACTGTGGACCTGCAGGCGCTGGTCGACGAATGATGGGAGCGACTGCGCGAGCACCTGCGATGGCGTTAGCCGAAAGGCTAGCTGGACATGCAATCGGCGCGCGTTAAACTCACGCCCTGAACCCCTAGCAAGACACCGAGGATGGCTACACATACCGCTGGCGCAGCCGACATCGCGCAACACACTCCCATGATGCAGCAGTACCTGCGCATCAAGGCCGATCATCCGGGCACGCTCGTGTTCTACCGCATGGGCGACTTCTACGAGCTCTTCTTCGAAGACGCCGAGAAAGCCGCGCGCCTGCTCGACCTCACGCTCACGCAGCGCGGCGCGTCGGCAGGCAATCCGATCAAGATGGCTGGCGTGCCGCATCACGCGGTCGAGCAATATCTCGCGAAGCTCGTGAAGCTGGGCGAGTCGGTGGCGATCTGCGAGCAGATCGGCGACCCGGCCACGTCGAAGGGCCCGGTCGAGCGCAAGGTCGTGCGCGTGGTGACGCCCGGCACGCTGACAGACGCCGCCCTGCTCTCCGACAAGAACGACGTCTACCTGATGGCCGTTTGCCCCGGTCATAACCGCCGCGGCGTAACCGTCAACGTCGGGCTCGCCTGGCTCAATCTCGCCAGCGGCGCGCTGCGCCTCGCGGAAGTCGCGCCGGAACAGGCTGCCACGGCGTTCGAGCGCATTCGGCCCGCAGAAATTCTCGTCGCGGAAATGCCTGCGGAAACCGCCGCCTGGGCACCGCCCGCCGGATCGGGAGCGCTCACGCGCGTGCCCGCCTGGCACTTCGACGTCAGCTCGGGCAAGCAGCGCCTGTGCGATCAGCTCGACGTGGCGAGCCTCGACGGCTTCGGCGCGCAAACGCTCACGAGCGCGTGCGGCGCGGCGGGCGCGCTGCTGCTTTATGCGGCGGCCACGCAGGGCCAGCAACTGCGCCATGTGCGCAGCCTGAAGGTCGAAGCCGAATCGGAATACATCGGGCTCGATCCGGCCACGCGCCGCAACCTCGAACTCACCGAAACGCTGCGAGGCACCGAATCGCCCACGCTCTGCTCGCTGCTCGACACGTGCAGCACGGCCATGGGCAGCCGCTTGCTGCGCCACTGGCTCCATCACCCGCCGCGCGAAGCCGCGATCGCGCAAATGCGCCAGCAGGCCATCGGCGCGCTGCTCGAGGCGCCGCCGCAAGCGAGCGTCGATACGTTACGCAGCGCCTTGCGCCAGATCGCTGACGTCGAGCGCATCACCGGGCGGCTCGCGCTGCTTTCCGCGCGCCCTCGCGATCTGTCGAGCTTGCGTGACACCTTCGCTGCGCTGCCCGCGCTGCGCGAACAGGTTGCAGCCGCAAGCGGCGCGGCCGCGTCGCTCGCTCACATCGCCGATGCGCTCGAACCGCCCGCCGAATGCGCGGCGCTCCTGCAGCGCGCGGTCGCGCCGGAACCGGCCGCCATGGTGCGCGACGGCGGCGTGATAGCGCGCGGCTACGACGCGGACCTCGACGAACTGCGCGACATCTCCGAGAACTGCGGCCAGTTCCTGCTGGACCTCGAAACGCGCGAGCGCACGCGCACCGGCATCGGCAATCTGCGCGTCGAGTACAACAAGGTGCATGGCTTCTATATCGAAGTCACACGCGGCCAGACCGACAAGGTTCCCGACGACTATCGCCGACGTCAAACGCTCAAGAACGCCGAGCGCTACATCACGCCGGAACTGAAGACTTTCGAGGACAAGGCGCTCTCGGCGCAGGAACGCGCGCTTTCGCGCGAAAAGGCGCTCTACGACGCCCTGCTGCAATCGCTGCTGCCGTTCATTCCCGATTGCCAGCGCGTGGCCGCCGCGCTCGCTGAACTCGACCTGCTGGCCGCGTTTGCCGAACGCGCCCGCGCGCTCGACTGGAATGCGCCCACGTTCACGGAGGCTCCCGGCATCGAGATCGAGCAAGGCCGACATCCCGTGGTCGAAGCACAGGTCGAGCAGTTCATCGCCAACGACTGCCTGCTTTCTGCCGAGCGCAAGCTGCTGCTCATCACCGGCCCGAACATGGGCGGTAAGTCGACCTTCATGCGGCAGACCGCGCTCATCGCCCTGCTCGCCTACGTGGGGAGCTACGTGCCGGCGAAGCGCGCACGCTTCGGGCCGATCGACCGCATCTTCACGCGCATCGGCGCCGCCGACGACCTCGCGGGCGGCCGCTCGACCTTCATGGTCGAGATGACCGAAGCCGCGGCCATTCTCAACGACGCCACGTCGCAAAGCCTCGTGCTGATGGACGAGATCGGGCGCGGCACGTCGACGTTCGACGGCCTCGCGCTCGCGTGGGCCATCGCGCGGCATCTGCTCGCACACAACGGTTGCCACACGCTCTTCGCCACGCACTACTTCGAGCTCACGCAACTGCCGGCGGAATTTGCACAGGCGGCGAACGTTCATCTTTCAGCCGTCGAACACGGTCACGGCATCGTCTTCCTGCATGCGGTGCAGGAAGGGCCCGCGAACCAGAGCTATGGCCTGCAGGTCGCGCAGCTCGCGGGTGTGCCGGCCGCGGTGATCCGCGCCGCGCGCAAGCATCTCGTGCATCTGGAGCAGCAATCGGCGGGACAGCCCACGCCGCAACTCGACCTGTTCGCCGTGCCCGCCACTGACTACGACGAAGCACCGTTCGTGGAAGATCGCGCCGCGCCGGCCACGGCGGAAGATCTCGGCGCGTCGCTCGTCGCACAGCGGCTGCGCGAACTCGATCCGAACGAATTGCGCCCGCGCGACGCGCTCGACCTGTTGTACGAACTGCATGAGCTGGCCACGGCGCCGGACGCGAAACGCTGAGCGTCGCCTCGCGACGCCGCCGCGGCCACCGCAACCGCCGGGCCGCGGCAGCCCCCGTTCGCGCTATCTGGAAATTATGCGCCGTGCGTCATGCGCCTTGATGCTGGCGTCGTCGCTGGGCTCGCCGCTCGCGGCGCTCGCACAGTCGCCGCGCTACGCCTTCGCGGTCGTGGCGAACGCGCTCACCTCGCAGTCCGAGGAAGCGTCGGCGCAACGGCTCGTCGACGCCATCGGGCGCGATCCGCAAATCGCCTTCATCGTCTACGACGGCAATCTCAAAGGCGCACACGAAATCTGTGCCGACCATCTCTACGAGCGGCGTCACGACATTCTCGATGCGTCACGTCCACCGCTCGTTTTTGTGCCCGGTGAACGCGACTGGGTCCCCTGCGGCATGAACGGCACGGGTGGCTACGATCCCGCTGAGCGCCTCGATTTCCTGCGTCAGAACTTCTTCTCCGATCCCAACGCGCTCGGCCAAACCCCTTTGACGCTCACGCGCGAGAGCGAAGTGTCGCGCTTCCGGCCGTATCGTGAAAACGTGCGCTGGCAATTCGGCGACACCGTGTTCATCGGGCTGAACGTGCCGGACGGGAACAATCACTATCTCAATGCGGGCGGGCGCAATGGCGAGTTCGAGGACCGCGTGATCGCCAACGGCTTCTGGCTCGAGCATGCGGCCGAGTTTGCGAAGCGCCGCAATGCGCGCGCGATCGTCGTCTTCATGCAGGGCAACGCGATGCCCGAGCGTTACGAGCGGCCCGACCGCTTCGCATGGCTGCGCTTTCACCGGGCACCGCGCGACGGCTACCTCGAGTTGCGCCGCAGCCTCGTGAAGCTCGCCGAGATTTTCCGTGGCCAGATCATCATCGTGAATGCGGACGACTCGAAGCTCGCACACGGCTTCACGATCGATCAACCGCTGCGTAACGACAAGGGAGCAAAGATAGAAAACGTCACGCGCATCGCGTTTTCTTTGCGCGATCCGCTTACGCAGTGGCTGCAGGTGGACGCCGACACGGCGCGCCGTACGCCCCTGCGCGTGAGTGTGCGTGATGTACCGAAACATCTGCCAGTGCTGCCCGCACCGCAGACGCCGAACCTGCCAGGCGCCGGAGCGGCGCCCGCGATGCCGGAAATGCCCGAAGTGTCTTCGATGCCGGATGTGACCGAGATTCCCGGCATGCCGCAATCGCCCGACGTGGCGCCGGGCGCATCGGGAACTGCCGTGCCGCAAGGCTTGCCGCCGGCTGAAAACGGCGTGCTCATGCCAGCATGGCCCGCGCCGGGTGGCAAGAATGGACTAAATGGTACGGATGGGCGCAACGGCCCGGAAGGTGGGAATAGCGGTGGCGGCGACCAGTTGCAGCCACCCGGCGCACCGGCGTCGGGCGGCTTCGCGCATTGATCAGCGATTAGTGCAGGGTGGGTTTCGAGGCGCTTTCGTCGCCGTCGTCTTCTTCGTCTTCGTCGATGATCTCGAGGCCATCCGCGCCATGCGCGTGCTCGTGTTCGATTTCGTCTTCGGTGGCTACGCGCACTTCCTTGACCGTCAGCGCGAAACGCAGCGCCATGCCCGCGAGGGGATGATTGCCGTCGAGCACGACTTTGTCTTCGGCGACGTCCGTGACCGTATAGACGAGCGTGTCGAGATCTTCGTCGCCTTCTTCGGGCGTGCCTTCGAACTGCATGCCGACTTCGAGCGGCTCAGGGAAGCGGTTGCGCGGCTCGATCTTCACGAGATCGGGATCGTATTCCCCGAAGGCATCCTGCGGCTCAAGCTGGATCTGGGTCTCGAAGCCCGGCTCCTGGCCGTCCAGCACTTCCTCGATCTTGGGGAACGTGCCATCATAGCCGCCGTGCAGATAGACCATCGGCTCGTCGCTTTCCTCAATCAGATTGCCCTGCGCATCCGATAGCTTGTAAGCGACCGACACGACGGTGTCCTTTGCAATTTTCATTCGTTCCTCCAGATTACAGACCACATTATACGATGCCGAAGCGGTCCCCAGACCACCCGGTGGACGCGCGCAAGCGGCGCGCCTCCCTCCCCCTGGCATGCCCCGCGCCCGATGTTGCCACGCCGCTTCTGGGCGGCCTGACTCCGGCGCAGTTCATGCGCAAATACTGGCAGAAAAAGCCGCTTTTGATTCGCCAGGCGATTCCCGACATCGAAGCGCCACTCTCGCGTGACGAACTCTTCGCGCTCGCAGACAGCGACGATGTCGAGTCACGTCTCGTCACGCATTTTCGCCGCCGCTGGGCGCTCGAACACGGTCCTTTCTCGCCGGACGAATTGCCCACGCCGAGGACCCGCCAGTGGACGCTGCTCGTGCAAGGCGCCGATCTGCACGACGACCGCGCGCGGGCGCTACTCGAGCGCTTTCGTTTCGCGCCCGATGCGCGGCTCGACGACCTCATGATCTCGTACGCTTCCGACGGCGGTGGCGTGGGCCCGCACTTCGATTCGTATGATGTCTTCCTGCTGCAGGTTCACGGCAAGCGCCGCTGGCGCATTGGCGCGCAGCGCGACCTGTCGCTGCACGAAGGTTTGCCGCTCAAGATTCTCGCGAACTTCGAACCTGAAGAAGAGTGGGTGCTGGAGCCCGGCGACATGCTGTACCTGCCGCCGCATATCGCCCATGACGGCATCGCCGAAGGCGAATGCATGACGTGCTCGATCGGCTTTCGTTCTCCTTCCACGAACGAGTTGACGAGTCAGTTTCTTTATTGGCTCGCCGAGCGCGGCGCGAATGACGACAACGTCAAGCCCACGCTCTACCGCGACCCCGACCAGCCGGCCGTGGCGCATCCCGCGCAGCTTCCCCCGGCACTCGTGGAGCGTGTTGGCGGCGTGCTTGCTAAAGTGCGCTGGAACGACGCCGATGTGTCTTCGTTCGTAGGCTCCTGGCTGTCCGAACCGAAAGCCAATGTAGTGTTCGACGCCCCTGAAAATCCGCTCGACGAAGCCCGTTTCGTTGCGCAAGCGGCAAAAAATGGGATAACACTCGACCGCAGGACAATCCTGCTTTACGATTCGCGGTCGTATTACCTGAATGGGGAACAGTACTTGCTCAAAGAGGCAAGAAAGTGGCTGCCGGCACTGGCCGACAGGCGCTCTATGGACGGGAAACGCTTTGTAACACTCTCACACGATTCGTGTGTGACAGCGTTGCTACACGAGTGGTATCGTGCGGGCTGGATTCGGACCGGGGTGCTTGCCTAAGCGCTTCGGACTGTTATACCGTACTAAAATAGTGCTTGTATGAGAAAGACAACGTATTGTCCCCGGATTTGTCGACGGTCGATACGAAAGTGCCTATAATTTCCGGCCAGGCCGTAGGGAAGATTCACGCTCTTGCAGTGCGTCTCCACCAGCGGCTCAGGTCGGTGTTGGGGCACATTTACCGGTATTATTTTGCGCTGTTGCTTACCTTTAACCATAAAAGGACGTGATCATGAAGAAATCCCTCCTCGTAGCATCCCTGCTGGCAGCTGTTGCACTGGCTGCGTGCAACAAGAGCAGCGACCAAGCTGCTGCGCCGGCTAGCGATGCTGCTGCTGCTTCGGCACCGGCTGCTGCTGCTTCGGATGCCGCAGCTGCTGCTTCGGGCGCTGCTGCTGCTGCGAGCGACGCTGCTGCTTCGGCTACCGCCGCTGCTTCGGACGCTGGCGCTGCTGCTTCGGACGCAGGCGCTTCGGCTCCGGCTGCTGCTTCGGGCGCAAGCCAGTAAGTTGCGTTCGCGCGAGGCTCGCCGCAGACCTCGGTCCCGGTGGGCATCGCAGCGAACCGTCGTGCGGTCTGCTGCTTGCGTCAATCGCGCTTCAGACATACGGCGGGCAAGCAAAAAAGCCACGAACTCACGTTCGTGGCTTTTTTGTTATGCAGTGCGCATGAGGCTTAACCTGCCGCGCCCTGCTCCCCTGCCGCCTCGTTCTTCTCTTCGAAGAACGCCTGCACCACTTCGATCTCCCGCGTCCGCTTGAACGGCGGCAGGCTTTGCCAGATGCGTCGGCCATACGGTTTATCGACGAGACGGGTGTCGCAAATCATCAACACGCCACGGTCGGTTTCCGCGCGAATCAAACGCCCCGCGCCCTGCTTGAGCGTGATCACCGCTTGGGGAAGCTGGTGGACCGCGAACGGGCTCAGCCCTTTCTTCGCCAGCGCGTCGAGGCGTGCCGCCAGCACCGGATCGTCGGGCGGCGCGAACGGCAACTTGTCGATGACCACGAGCGAGAGCGCGTCGCCGCGCACGTCCACGCCCTCCCAGAAGCTCTGGCTGCCCACGAGAATCGCATTGCCATAGGAGCGGAAACGCTCGAGCAGCTCCGTGCGGCTCGCGTCGCCCTGCACGAGAAGCGGCGTATTCCAGCCGCGCGCCTCGATCGTATCGCGCAGCTTCTGGGCGATGCGGTCGACGGCACGCAACGTCGTGCATAGCATGAAGACGCCACCGCCCGACGCCTCGATCGCTGGCAACGCCGCATCGAACACGGCGTCGGTGAATTGCGGCGACGACGGCTGCGGCATGTTGCGCGGCACGTAAAGCAGACCTTGCGTGGGATAGTCGAACGGGCTCGGCAGCGTCATCGAGCGGCGCGAGCTCAAGCCCATCTGCGCCGCGTAGTGCGTGAAGTCGCCACGTACCGAAAGCGTCGCCGATGTGAAGACCCACGTGCGCGGTACGCCGGCGCGCTGCTTCGCGAAAATCGGCGCCACGGAAAGCGGGGTTTCGTGCAACTGCACCGTGTGCGAGAACACCTCGACCCAGCGGACTTTCTCGTCCGCGTCGTCCGCAGCGTGAGTGCTTTCGTCTTGCCCGTCCGCTTCGGCTTTGCGTGTTTCGGGCGCTGGCGTGCCGCCTGACGGCACGGTCCAGCCCGCGAGGATGCCCTGCAGTTCGCGCGCGCGGCGCAAGCAGGCTCCGATCGATTCGGCGCGCTCGGCCTGACCCGCGAGCGCCGTGGCAAGCGCAGCCAGTTCGGTCTGCAGCGCGTCGAGCGCATCGAAGAGCGGGTGATCTTCAGGCAACTGCGTGATCGACAGGCGCAGCGAATCTTCCTTGAACGCGAGCCGCACGTCGCGCGCGGCACGTTCGAGCGCCGCGCCGAGCTTGACCCATTCGACCGCGTCGCGCGCGTGGCTCAGACCCTCGGCCACGCAATCGCGCGCGAGTTCGAGGAACTGCGCCGTCGAGAGCGTTTCGCCGAAAAAGAGCGTAGCCGTTTCGGGCAGTTGATGCGCTTCGTCGAAGATGATCGTATTCGCGCTCGGCAGCAGTTCGGCCATGCCGGTATCGCGCAGCATGATGTCGGCGAAGAACAGATGGTGGTTCACCACCACGATGTCGGCCTGCTGCGCCTCCCGGCGCGCCTGCATCACGAAGCAGTCCTTGTAATGCGGACACTCCTGGCCAAGACAGTTATCGCGCGTCGATGTGACCATCGACCACACAGCCGCCGTCTCGGGCACGCTCGCAAGCTCGGCCTTGTCGCCTGAGCGCGTGATCTTCGCGAAACGCACGATTTCCTGCAGATATGCGGTTTCCTGGCGCGACGGCAGCCGGCCGTTGTCGGCCGTGCGCTGCAGGTAGTAGTGGCACAGATAGTTGGCGCGGCCCTTGAGCATCGCGACGCTCACGGGCACCGCGAGCGCGTCGCGCACCGTGGGGATGTCGCGCGCGAAGAGCTGATCCTGCAGATGCTTCGTGCCCGTCGAGACGACCACCTTGCCGCCCCAAAGCATGGCCGGCACGAGGTACGCATAGGTCTTGCCGGTGCCCGTGCCCGCTTCGACGATCAGCGTGTTGTCACCGCTCTCGGCGGCGTCGCGCGCCGCTTCTTCGGCGCCCGGCTGTGCCGGCGCGCCGCGCTCGACCCGCCGCGCCGGGCGCGACTGGAGTTCGAACATCGCGGGTTCGGGCTGGGATTGCGCGGCGGCTTCCATCGCGGCCGCGACCGCGCGCGCCATTTCGATCTGCGCGGCGCGCGGGCGATAGCCGTCGATCTCGCGGGCGAGCAAGCCGTTGGCCGCGAAGAGCTCCTCGAGCTCGGCGGCGCGGCGTGCGCTCAAGATGGGCGCAGCGGCTGGTTGCGTCGCACGCGCGTCGGCCTCCGGCGCGCCGCCTTCGCGCGCGGGCCGGGAACGGGAAACGGTCGTTGAATTCAAGGCAAGCGGTTCCTGCTCGGTCCGGAAGGGCGCGACCCGCAGACTGCCGCGCCCCGGCGCCTGCCAGGACCCGGGATCAGGCGCGCCCGTCCGAAGTCTTCGTTGAATCGGGGTCCAGCTGCAGTTGCAACAGGAGGATGTTGTCCTTGACCTTGAGCTTGCGCTTCTTCAGCCTCTGCAGTTCGAGATCGTCATAGTCCGGGGTATCGGACATCCTGTCTATCAGGCGGTCCAGATCGCCATGTTCCGATTCCAGTTGCAGAATGCGGTCACGAAGGACCTCGGTCTTGACTTCACGATGCTCGCGCATGCTCGCCTCCTCGACATATGCGGCGCGCGCTTGCGAAGGACGACGCGCCTGAGGTTGCAGTCCGGCTGAAAAAGCGTGCTACTCGTGCTACTGGTCCTGCTGTTCCTGCTGCTGCTTTTGCTGTTCCTGCCGCTGTTGTTCTTGTTGCTGCTTTTGCTGCGCCTTCTCGGCCGCCTGTTTCTGACGCTCTTCGACGTCGGCTTTATGCTTCACCGCGTCTTCCTGCTTCTGCTGGTAGCGCTGCGCCTTGTCGGCACGTTCCTGAGCCTTTTGTTCGCCCTGGCGGCGCGCTTGTTCCAGTTGGTTCTGGTACTGCTTCTGATCGTACGCAGCCTGGTTCGCGTCGCGCTGCGATTGCTCGCCCTGACGCTGCGCCTGGGCCAGCGCATGCTGCCGCTGCTTTTCCTGATACGCCTGCTCGTTCGCCGCACGCTGCGGTGCCTCGGCCTGGCGCTGCGCCTGATCGAGCGCGTGTTGCTGCTGCTTTTGTTCGTACGCCTGTGCACTTGCCGCTTCGTTGGCGGCGCGCTGCGGCGCATTCGCTTCGTCCTGCGCGCGCTGCAATGCGGCCTGCTGGTCGCGCTGCTGCGCATGCGCGGCACGCTTCTCGTCGTCGAGCGCCAGTTGCTCGCGGCGGATATCGGCCTGCACGACACGCATCTGGTCGCGCGCCTTGCCGATGCAATGATTCACGAAGAACGTGCTGTAGCAGTTGTGCTGCGCGACTGCAAACTGATAGTCGTTCTCCGCACTACGACGGTCTAGCACCTTCTGCCGCGCGTCGAAATCGCTCTGCTGCGACGCCGGCGTGCCAGCGACCCCAGCCGCATCGGACGCTGCGAGCGGCGCGTTCCCCGAAACCTCCGGCTGCATCACCGGCGCTGTTGCCGCACCTTGCTGCTGTAGCGGCCCCGGTACCCCGACCGCCTGCGCGAGGGCCGGAACGCTCGCACCAAGGCTCAACGCGACGGCACAAATTGCCCCAAGAGCGGGGAACCGCCGAGTGACGCCAACAGGCGCCCGAAACTGGGCAAGGGGCAAATCGGGGGAGAAGCGGGAGGTCGTCAACGTCTTCTGTGGGCAGCGGAACATGGCTGAAATTCTAACACCGCCCGAGTTGAGCGCTCGGCCATTTATGGCAAAATGCCCCGCTCCACCGGCCGGCGGGCGCACCCGGCAACGTGCGTTTTTTGCACACGGGGCGCTCCGGGCGCTCGAGCCCGCACCGGCCGCCGGACCGCAAACCCGGACCGCAATCCGATCCTCGCAGGAATATCCAGACCCTATGACGGAAACCGTAGCACTCAAGATCGTCCAGCGTATCGCCACTGAACTGAGCGTGCAGCCGCGCCAGGTCGCAGCCGCCGTGCAGCTTCTCGACGAAGGCTCGACCGTTCCGTTCATCGCCCGTTACCGCAAGGAAGTCACCGGCAATCTCGACGATACGCAACTGCGTACACTCGAAGAGCGCCTGCTCTATCTGCGCGAACTCGAAGACCGCCGCGCGGCGATCCTCGCGAGCATCGAGGAACAAGGCAAGCTCACCGATGAGCTGCGTACCGCCATCGAAGCCGCCGACAGCAAACAGGTCCTCGAAGACCTCTATCTGCCCTACAAGCCCAAGCGCCGCACGCGCGCGCAGATCGCACGCGAAGCCGGCCTGCAGCCGCTCGCCGACGCGCTGCTCGCGAACCCGCTGCTCGACCCGCAAACGGAAGCCGCGCAGTACGTGGACGCCGAGAAGGGCGTCGCGGACGTGAAGGCCGCTCTCGACGGCGCGCGCGACATCCTCTCCGAGCAGTTCGGCGAAACGGCCGAATTGCTGGGCAAGCTGCGCGACTGGCTGTTCAACCAGGGCGTGGTGATGTCGAGCGTGGTCGAGGGCAAGGAAAACGAGGAAGGCGAGAAGTTCCGCGACTACTACGACTACTCCGAGACCATCAAGACCGTGCCGTCGCACCGTGCGCTCGCGCTGTTCCGCGGCCGCAACGCCGGCGTGCTGATGGTCAAGCTCGGCCTTGGCGGCGAACTGGACGCACAGGTGCCGCACCCTGGCGAAGGGATGATCGCGCGCCACTTCGGCATTGCGAACCAGAACCGTCCGGCCGATAAGTGGCTCTCCGACGTGTGCCGCTGGTGCTGGCGCGTGAAGGTTCAGCCGCACATCGAAAACGAGCTGCTCACGAACCTGCGCGAGCAGGCCGAAAACGAAGCGATCCGCGTGTTCGCGCGCAATCTGAAGGATCTGCTGCTTGCCGCGCCGGCCGGCCCCAAGGCCGTGATCGGCCTCGATCCGGGCCTGCGCACCGGCGTGAAGGTCGCCGTGGTCGACCGCACGGGCAAGCTGCTCGCCACCGACACGATCTACCCGCACGAGCCGCGCCGCGACTGGGACGGCTCGCTCGCGAAGCTCGCGCGCATCGCCGCGCAGACGCAAGCGGAACTCATCAGCATAGGCAACGGCACGGCTTCGCGTGAAACCGACAAGCTCGCAAGCGAGCTGATCTCGAAGCATCCCGAACTCAAGCTGCAGAAGATCGTGGTCTCCGAAGCTGGGGCGTCGGTTTATTCGGCGTCCGAACTGGCTGCGAAGGAATTCCCCGAACTCGACGTTTCGCTGCGCGGCGCTGTCTCCATTGCGCGCCGCCTCCAGGACCCGCTCGCCGAACTCGTGAAGATCGAGCCGAAGGCGATTGGCGTGGGCCAGTATCAGCACGACGTGAACCAGCGCGAACTCGCGCGCTCGCTCGACGCTGTCGTCGAGGACTGCGTGAACGCCGTGGGCGTCGACGCGAACACGGCTTCTGTCGCCTTGCTCGCTCGCGTGTCGGGCCTGAACTCGACGCTCGCGCGCAATATCGTCGATTACCGCGATGCGAACGGCCCCTTCCCTTCGCGCGAGCATCTGAAGAAGGTGCCGCGTCTGGGCGACAAGACGTTCGAGCAAGCCGCGGGCTTTCTGCGCATCAACGGCGGTGACAATCCGCTCGATCGCTCGTCGGTGCACCCGGAAGCGTATCCCGTCGTCGAGCGCATGCTTGCGAAGATCAAGCGCACGATCGGCGACGTGCTCGGCAGCCGCGAAGCGCTTTCGGGCCTCGCGCCCACCGAGTTCGTCGATGAACGTTTCGGTCTGCCAACGGTGCGCGACATCCTGAGCGAACTGGAGAAGCCGGGCCGCGATCCGCGCCCCGAGTTCAAGACGGCGACGTTCCGCGATGGCGTCGAGAAGGTGTCCGACCTCGTGCCGGGCATGCTGCTCGAAGGCGTCGTGACGAACGTGGCTGCGTTCGGGGCGTTCATCGACGTGGGCGTGCATCAGGACGGGCTCGTGCACGTCTCCGCCCTGTCGACGAAGTTCATCAAAGACCCGCACGAAGTCGTCAAGGCCGGGCAGGTCGTGAAGGTGAAGGTGCTCGACGTCGACGTGAAGCGTCAGCGCATTGCACTCACGATGCGTCTGGACGACGACCCCGCGAGTGCGGTCGCCTCGCGCAGTGGCGCGAGCGCGGGCCAGTCCGCCAATCGCGATAACCGTGGCGGCGGCAATCGCGACAATCGCGGCGGCCAGCGTTCGCGCGATGCGGAACCGGCCGGCGCGATGGCGGCGGCGTTCGCGAAGCTCAAGCAACGCTGATGTCCGAATGACGCAACGTGGGCCGCGGCGGCTCACGTTGCGTGCGCAACAAAAAAAGGCACCCTCGGGTGCCTTTTTTATTGCCGATCGAAACAACGCAATCAGATCTCGATCTTCGTTCCGAGTTCGACCACGCGGTTCGCAGGAATACTGAAGAAGTCGGTAGGTTTCGCGGCGTTCTGATGCATCCACGCGAACACCCGTTCGCGGAAGATCGACATACCCGGCAGTTGCGTCGGCACGACCGTCTCGCGTGCGATGAAGAATGACGTATCCATCATCTCGAACGTCATGTTGTGCGTTCGCGAAACGTCGTCGAGCACCGCCTGCACGTCGGGCGTTTCGTTGAAACCGTAATCGGCCTTCGCGAGAAAGAGGCCGCCGCCGACATCCTTCACCGTCACGCGATCGGCATCTGCCACATACGGAATGTCGCGGATCACGAACGTGAGGAAGATCGTGCGCTCGTGCAGCACCTTGTTGTGCTTGAGGTTGTGCAGCAGGCTAACCGGCACGAGTGCTTCGCTGCCCGTGAGGTAGATGGCCGTGCCCGAAACACGATGCGGCGGGTGCGCGAGCAACCCTTGCAGGAAGGGCATGAGCGGAATACCGTCGGCGGCGGTGCGGTCCTTCACGATCATGCGGCCCTTGAACCAGGTCATCAGCAGGAAGAACAGCAGCGCGCCGATACCGAGCGGCAGCCAGCCACCCTCCTCGACCTTCAGCAGATTCGCGCCGAAGAAGCCCAGATCGACGGCCAGCAGCACCGTGATGATGCAGGCGACGAGCGCCTTGTTCCACTTCCACACCTTCGTCATCACGACGGCGACGAGCACCGTGGTGATCACCATTGTCGCGGTCACGGCGATACCGTATGCGGCGGCCAGATTGTCCGAACTCTTGAAGGCGACCACGATGCACAGAATGATAAAAAGCAGCATCCAGTTCACGACCGGCACGTAGATCTGGCCGATGGCGAGGTCCGAAGTGTGCAGCACCTTCATGCGCGGCACGTAGCCCAGCAAAATGGCCTGACTCGTGAGCGAGTACGCACCCGAGATCACGGCCTGCGAGGCGATCACGGTCGCGACCGTCGAGAGCACGACGAGCGGCAGCAAGGCCCACTCCGGCGCGAGCAGAAAGAACGGATTTTCGATCGCGCGATGGTCCTGCATCAGCAGCGCGCCCTGGCCGAAGTAGTTGAGCACGAGCGAAGGCATCACGAGCGTGTACCAGGCGCAGCGAATCGGCTTCGCGCCGAAGTGGCCCATGTCGGCGTAGAGCGCTTCCGCGCCGGTCAGCACCAGCACGACCGAGCCGAGCACCACGTAGGCCTGCAGCATGTGCGCGCCCATGAAGCTGACCGCGTAATACGGACTGAGCGCCGCGATAACGCCAGGCGCCTGCACGATGCGCGAGACGCCGAGCACACCGATGGTGACGAACCAGAGCACCATGATCGGGCCGAAAAGGCGGCCGACCAGCGCGGTGCCGTGCCGCTGGATCCAGAACAGCAGGATCAGGATCACCATGGTGATCGGCAGCACCAGATGCGAGAGCTTGGGCGCGGCGATTTCGAGGCCTTCCACCGCCGACATGACCGAGATCGCCGGCGTGATGACGGCATCGCCATAGAACATGCACGCGCCGAAGATGCCGAGTGCCGTGAGCAACGCAGCCGACCTGCTCTTGCGGCTGAACGAGCGCATGGCGAGCGCCATGAGCGCGAGCACACCGCCCTCGCCATTGTTGTCGGCGCGCATCACAAGAAGGACATATTTGACGCTCACGACGATCACGATCGCCCAGAACAACAGCGAAATGACGCCGAGAATGGAAGTGTCGTTGAGCGGAATGCCGTGTGACGGGCTGAACGCCTCTTTCAGCGAATACAGCGGGCTTGTGCCGATGTCGCCGAACACCACGCCGATGGCCGCTACGGCGAGAGTAGGTAGCGGCTGCTTGGCCACGTGTGTGCTAGTTGTCATATACGCGGTAATCCGTTGCGAGGCGGAAAAAACGAGCGCTATTCTAAACCGGGCTGCGGCGGAAACCGAGCGGTCGTCGCGGCACTGCGACATCCCCTTGCCACGGCGCAGTTTAGCACCGGCCCCAGATGCCGTCTGCCCGCCTGCGCCACCGCTGGGGAACGCGGGCGATGCGCATAAAAAAACGGAGCCATAAAGGCTCCGTCTCTGGATCTGGCCGCCACGAGTCCGAAAATCCTGGCGGCGGCACAGCCCTGCTTACTTCTGCATGTCTTGCGCTTGCTGCAGACCACGTTTGATCCACGCACCGAGATTGTGCGGGCGCACCGTATCCCACTCTTCGAACGGCTGGTGGATCCACGGATTGGTCGGCAGATGCTGGACGAAATAGTCCGGCGTCACCTTCGAGCAGCCCTTGTACCAGAGCACCGCCGAGCGCACGCCGGTCACGGCCGGGTAACGCTCCTTGAGGTGCTCCTGCACGCGCGCGAGCGTGACGCCCGAATCGACGAGATCGTCGACGAGCAGCACGTTGCCTTCCAGGTGACCCCGCGTCATCGTGATGTATTGCGCGATGTCGAGCTCGCCCTGCTCCGTACCCGCGGCTTCGCGGTACGAGCTGGTTGCGAGGATCGCCAGCGGCAGATCGTAGATACGCGAGAGCTGGTCGCCAACGCGCAGACCGCCGCGCGCGAGACACAGGATCTGGTCGAACTTCCAGCGCGACTCGTGCACCTTGAGCGCGAGCAGTTCGATCAGCCGGTGATACTCATCCCAGCCGACCCACAGGTTCTTGTCGTCGTTGCGCGGGTCCATCATTTGAATCATTTTTGCTTCTGCCTTCTTGCTACTTAGACCTTGAACGGGTGACGCAGCAGGATCGTTTCGTCGCGATCCGGGCCGGTCGAAACCATGTCGATCGGCACACCGGCGACTTCCTGCACGCGTGTGAGATATGCCTGCGCGCTCTTGGGCAGCGCGTCGAACTGCGTGATGCCGATGGTGCTTTCGTTCCAGCCTTCGAACGTCTCGTAGACCGGCTCGCACGCGGCCACTTGCGTGGCGCCGCGCGGCAGAATGTCCACGTCCTTGCCATCGACCTTGTAGCCGACGCACAGCTTCACTTCTTCGAGGCCGTCGAGGACATCGAGCTTCGTGATGCACAAACCCGTCACGCCATTGATCTGGATCGAGCGGCGCAGCGCAGCGGCGTCGAGCCAGCCGGTGCGGCGCGGACGACCCGTGACCGAACCGAATTCCTTGCCGACCTTGGCGAGCGTGAGGCCCACTTCTTCCTGACGATCGGCGTTGTCGGCGTCGTACAGTTCGCTCGGGAACGGGCCCGAACCGACGCGCGTGCAATACGCCTTGGTGATGCCGAGCACGTAGTTGAGCTTTTGTGGACCGACGCCCGCGCCAGCCGATGCCGCACCCGCGACGCAGTTGCTCGACGTGACGAACGGATAAGTGCCGTGGTCGATGTCGAGCAGCGTGCCTTGCGCGCCTTCGAACAGCAGGTTGCCGCCTTCGTTGTTCACGTCATACAGACGACGCGAGACGTCCGTGACCATCGGCTTCAGGCGATCGGCGTACGAGAGCATCGTGTCGAGCGTTTGCTGATAGTCGACGGCCGGCGCGCCCAGGTACTGCGTGAGTACGAAGTTGTGGTAGTCGAGGTTCTCGCGCAGGCGCTCGGCGAAGGTTTCCGGCTCGAACAGGTCCTGCACGCGCAGACCACGGCGTGCCACCTTGTCTTCGTAGGCCGGACCGATGCCGCGACCCGTCGTACCGATCTTCGCGGCGCCGCGCTTGGCTTCGCGCGCCTGGTCGATGGCGATGTGGTACGGCAGGATGAGAGTGGTGGCTTCGGAGATGAAGAGGCGCTTCTGGACGTCGATGCCCGCTTCTTCGAGCTCGCCGATTTCCTTGAAAAGCGCTTCAGGCGAGAGCACCACGCCATTGCCGATGTAGCAGGCGACGCCGGCGCGCATGATGCCCGACGGGATCAGTCGGAGAATGGTCTTCTTGCCGCCGATGATGAGCGTATGGCCGGCGTTGTGACCGCCCTGGAAACGCACCACGCCTTGCGCGTGATCCGTCAGCCAGTCGACGATCTTGCCCTTGCCCTCATCGCCCCATTGGGTGCCCACGACGACGACATTGCGCCCCGGGGTTACATTCACTGCGCTGGCAGACATGGTGTTTCGTTAGCTGGTTAAAAACGTATTCTACCTGGGTTCAGCGGCAAGGCCGCCTTTTTTTCCCGAAATTCGCGGAATTTCCTTTTGCACTCAACGGCATGCGCAATGCGAAGCTTCCTTTGGCGCGCTTGCGCGGCTCTCTTCGCGGGCGGCGCGTATCGCCGCCCGAGTGCGGTATCAAGCGTGCTTTTCGACGACCCAGGCGCCGTTGCGCTCGATGAGCACGCGGTCGCAGGCGAACTCGTCCATGTCGTGTTCGTGACCCGGCAGCGCCTGGATCACGACCTCGCCTGCATCGCGCAGCGCGACGACAGCGGCACGCAGTGCCTCGTCATGGCGCCACGGCGCGAGGATCGCAGTGCTGCGCGCCTCGACTGGGGAAATACGCGCCACTTCGCGCAAATCGAGCGAGAAGCCCGTTGCCGCGCGGGCGCGGCCGTATGCCTCACCCACTTTGTCGTAACGGCCGCCACGGGCCACAGCGTTCGGTACGCCGTCCACGTACGCGGAGAACATCACGCCGCTGTGGTACGCGTAGCCGCCGAGATCCGCGAGGTCGATCATCAACTCCGCGCCCTCGATCTCGCGCACGAGGAACGCGAGATCGTCGAGCGCACGGGCAATGCCCGGCAGCGCCGGCAGACACGCGCGCGCTTCGTCGATCACGCTCGCGTCGCCGTAGAGCGACGGCAGCGCACGCAGGGCGTCGCGCGTGGCGGCTTCGAGGTTCTGCGTGAGTTCCGCGAGGCGCGGCACGTCCTTGCCAGCGAGCGCTTCATACAGAGCATCACCAAGTGCAGCCGCAGCCGGGTCCGCTTCGCAGATCGCCGCAAGCACGCCTGCGTGCGAGAGGTCGAGGCGCACCTTCGCAAGGCCCGCGAGGCGCAGCGCATCAAGCATCAACTGCTGGATTTCGAGGTCGGCTTCGAGGCCCGCGTGACCGTAGATTTCCGCGCCCGTCTGGATCTGTTCGCGCGTGGCGTGCAGGCCGCGCGGGAGCGTGTGCAGCACGTTGCCCGCGTAGCACAGGCGCGTCACGCCCTGGCGGTTCAAGAGGTGCGCGTCGATGCGCGCAACCTGCGGCGTCATGTCGGCGCGCAGGCCGAGCGTGCGGCCCGACAGCTGATCGACGAGCTTGAACGTGCGCAGGTTCAGGTCGCGCCCGCTGCCCACGAGCAGCGACTCGAGATACTCGAGCAACGGCGGCATGACCATTTCGTAGCCATAGGTGCGGAAGCGGTCCAGCAGGCGGCGGCGCAACTCTTCGATCTTGCGCGCTTCGGACGGCAGCACGTCCGCAATATTCTCGGGGAGTAACCAGGTCGACATCGGTTGAGTCCTACCACAATGAGGGCCGCGCGCGGCGAAACGCCACACGGCCCGATAATTCGGAATCCGTCAAAAACGCCGATCGCGCACCGCATCCGAAGACAGCGGCGGCACGAGGCCGTCAGGTCGCCAGCATGAGCAGTACGAGGCCGAGCCCCATCACGATGAGCCCGCCGATCCTGATGTGATGCGGCGGCCGTTCCGCGATTTTACGGAATGTGTCGCGCCACGCCGTCGGAAAGACGAACGGGAACATGCCCTCGATAATCAGCATCAGCGCGATCGCGAGCAAGAGGGAGCCAGCTATGTCCATGCGAAGAAAGACGCCGCGCAGTGCGCGGCGCGTGTGTCTCGTTTTGTCTAGTGTTTGCGCGGAGTGGCGGAAGCCGGAGCGTTGTCTCCGCCATTCGCGCCGCCGTTCGGGCCACGCATGAAGCGGAAGAAGTCGCTCGACGAATCGACCACGATGACGTCGCCGGGCCGGAAGCTCTCGCGGTACGCGAGCATGCTCTGATAGAACCGGTAGAAGTCCGGGTCACGCCCGAACGCCTCGGCGGCAATCGCGGCAGCCTTGCCATCGCCCTCGCCCTTGATCGCTTGCGCCTGGGCATAGGCGTCGGCCAGCACGCCCTGCTGCTTGCGCTCCGCGTCGTCCTTGATCTGCTGCGCCTCGGCCGCGCCCTTCTCGCGAATCTCGGCAGCAGCCTGCTCGCGCGCGGCGCTCATGCGCTTGAAAACCGTTTGCGCGAGCTCCGGCGGGTAATCGACGCGCGTGAGTTCGATCGCGATCACGTCGATGCCAAGCGACGCCGCGGTTTGCCTGAGCGCGTCGCGCGCGCCGTTGGCAATGGCTTCCTGCTGCGCCAGCGCCTCGGTGAGCGTGACTTTCGAGATCGCGTCGCCGAGCGCGTCACGCGACAGCGAAGCGAGACGGTCGGAAAGCGTCTGCGCATCGCCCTTCGTGGCAGCGAAAAGCTTGAGCGGATCGGAAATGCGATAACGCACGACCGGGTTCACGAGCAGCTCGGTTTTGTCCGACGTCGTGTAACGGTCGGCATCGGGCGCATCGAACGCCTGAATGCGCGTGTCGATGAACGTGACGGTCTGGAATGGCGGCGGCAGCTTCACGTGCAGGCCAGGACCGGCGAGCGTGGCGTTGGCCCCGCCCGACGAGGAAATGATGGCGACGTGGCGCGGATCGACCATGAAGACGGCCGACGACGCAACCAGCACGAGAACCACGACGGCAACGACGAGCGCAATGATCTTGTTCATAGTGACGCTCCCTTATTGCACGTCGCTTTCGCGGCCGCGCGAGCGAAACGCATCGCGCGAACGGAAGGCGTCGCTCGCGGCGGCTGCCACGTCGCTGGCCGTGGTCGCGGGAGCTGCGCCCTGCTGCTGGGCGCCCTGCTGCTGCACGCCTGGTTGCGCGCCTTGCTGCGCGTCGCTGCCGGCTGCCGGAGCGGAAGCCGCATTGGCGTCCGAAGCCGCCGCGGCCGTGGCCGCATTGGCACTCGCACCCGAGGCCGCAGCCGCGCCCGTTGCGCCTGCCGCCACGGCGGCGCGCTGACGTGTCGTATCGACGAGCTTGTCGAGCGGCAGGTAAATCACGTTGTTGCCCGACTTGCTGTCGACGAACACTTTCGTCGCATTCGAATAGATGTGCTGCATCGTCTCGAGATACATGCGCTCGCGAATCACAGCCGGCGCCTTCGCATATTGTTCGTAGACCTGCGTGAACCGCTGCGCGTCGCCCTGTGCCTGCGCAACCACACGTTCGCTGTATGCCTTGGCTTCATCGATGATACGCGCCGCCTCGGTCTGCGCGCGCGGCAGCAGCTGGTCTGCATAGGCCTGCGCGTCGCGCTTCGCGCGGTCGCGGTCCTGGCGCGCCTTGGCTTCGTCGTCGAGTGCTGCCTGCACCTGATCGGGCGCCGATACGCTCTGGATCGCCACGCCGGTCACGCCAAGGCCCGTCTTGTACTCGTCGAGCGCGTGCTGGATCGTGTCGGCAAGCTGGGCGCGAATCGGCTCGCGGTCAGCGTAGAGCATGTCGTTCGTGCTGCGCGCACCCACCACGGTGCGCACCGCCGCCTGCGCGGCCTGCGTGACGGTGAGGTCGGGATCGACGCTGCGGAACAGATAGTCGGTTGGCTGCTTGACCTGGTACTGCACGGTAAAACGCACGTTCAGAATGTCGCCGTCGTGCGTGATGACCGCGGCGTCCTTCACGTTTGCCGGACGCACGAGGTTGCTGCGACCGATCTCGACGGTGCGGATCTGGCCGACATTGACGATTTCATGCGTCTGGAACGGATACGGCATGCGCCAGTGCACGCCCTGACCCACGGTGTGGCGGTACTGGCCGAACTGCAGCACGACGCCGGCCTGCCCTTCCTGAACGACGAACACGCCGCTGCCCACGTAGATCGCGATGAGCACACCGAGCACGATGCCCACGCCGATGCGCGCGCCATGACCGTTGTCCGGGCGCGGCCCGAAGCCACCGGGGCCCTTGCCCTTGCGGCCGAAGAAAGCGGACAAGCGGCGGTTGAAGTCGCGCCACATTTCGTCGAGATCCGGCGGACCATCGCCCTTGTCGCCGTTGCCACCCTTGTTGCCGTTATTGCCCGGCGGGCGCCGTCCGTCGTCAGAACGCTGACCATTGCCGTCGCCTCGCCCCCAACGCGGGTCGTTCAACGAGAAAATGGCGCGCGCGCGCTGCCAGCCAGTCCGCTTGTTGTAATCGTTCACCTGTGTTCGTTCACCAGAGTAGACAGCGGGTCAATTGCGTGCGGATTCCATCGGAGCCGCGGGGCCGGCCTTGCGTGCAAGACACTGCCGGTCGCGCTTCAGCGCTCGTGTTCGGGTTCCCAGCGAGGTTCTTCCTGCACCGCGCTCCAGTCTGCGGCCAGGGACTGCGACGCATCGGCAAGCGGCTCGGCAGTCGCGATTTCGGCGATGGCGGAGCGCAGCGCATCCAGTCCGACACCCGTGCGTGCGCTCAAAAAGACGCGCGAAATATTACCATATTCATCACGCTCGACCGTTCCGCCGCGGGCCGCCAGTTCCGGCACGGCATCGATCTTGTTGATGACCAGCACCTGGCGGATCGTGTCCGCGCCGATATCGTGCAGCACCTCATTCACCTGGTCGATCTGGTCGAGGCGCACGGCGCTCGATGCATCCACCACGTGTAGCAGCAGATCAGCCTGAACCGTTTCCTGCAGCGTCGCGCGAAACGCGGCGACAAGTTGGTGAGGCAGCTCGCGGATGAACCCCACGGTATCGGACAGCACGATCTGGCCCACTTCGTCACCGAGCCAGACGCGCCGCGAAGTCGTGTCGAGTGTCGCGAACAACTGGTCGGCAGCGTAAGCCTGCGCCTTCGTGAGCGCATTGAAGAGCGTGGACTTGCCGGCGTTCGTATAGCCCACAAGCGACACCGACATTGTGCGGTTGCGCTCGCGCTGACGGCGCTGCGTCCCATGCTGGCGACGCAGCTTCGCAAGCTTGCCCTGCAGCATCTTGATGCGCTCGCCGATCAACCGGCGGTCGGTTTCGAGCTGCGTTTCACCCGGGCCGCGCAGGCCGATACCGCCCTTCTGGCGCTCGAGGTGAGTCCAGGCGCGAACGAGGCGCGTGGCGAGGTATTGCAGCTGCGCGAGCTCGACCTGCAGCTTGCCTTCATGGCTGCGGGCGCGCTGGGCGAAGATGTCGAGGATGAGGCTCGTGCGGTCCACCACGCGACGATTGAGCGCGCGCTCCAGATTCCGTTGCTGGGCGGGCGACAGCGCGTGATTGAAGATGACGATTTCGATGTCGTTCGCTTCACAGGCGAGACGCAGTTCCTCGGCCTTGCCGCTGCCGATGAACATGGCGGCGTCGGGGCTGGAGCGTCGCCCGGTGAGCGTGACAGCGGGAGTGGCGCCCGCGCTTTTGGCGAGCAGGCTGAGTTCTTCGAGACTGGCTTCGAAGTCGGTCTTGCCGAAGTCGATGCCGACGAGTGCGGCGTTGATCAAATTAGAGGATGTCAAAATGAAAGCGGCCGGACCGGAGCAGCCTGCGAGGCGCCCCGGACCGGCCGCGTCATGGGTCAGGACGCTTCCGTATCCGGGTGGAAGTTCACCGGACGGGCCGGAACCACCGTAGAGATGGCGTGCTTGTAAACCATTTGCGTAACCGTATTACGGAGCAACACGACGTACTGGTCGAACGATTCGATGTTCCCTTGAAGCTTGATGCCGTTGACCAGATAGATCGAAACAGGCACGTGCTCCTTGCGCAGCGCGTTCAGAAACGGGTCTTGTAACAATTGCCCTTTGTTGCTCATAGCAAACTCCGTATTTTTTTGCAGGTTTAACTTATATTGGGGTGAAGAAAAAGAAATCCACCACCAATCGCTACACTATAGCTGATTCTCGTTCCCCCGCGCGGTTCCTGGCGGTTCGGCCAGGCGGCCTTTGCGGGGTAGCGAACGCTATTCAGCAACAGCCTAGTTTTTATCGGTATAGGGATTCGTCGAGGATCGAAACTCTATGCGCAATGGAGTGCCGGTAAGCGAGAAAGTTTCCCGGAAGCGGTTCTCCAGATAACGCTTGTAGGTTTCCGTCACGGCATCGAGTGCATTGCCGTGAATGACGATAATGGGTGGGTTCTGTCCCCCCTGGTGCGCGTAGCGCAGTTTCGGGCGCACCGGTCCGCGGCGGCGCGGCTGCTGGAACTCCACGGCTTCGATGAGCGCACGCGTGAGCTTAGGCGTAGGCAACTTCGCCATGGCGGCGGCATAGGCGTCGTCCACCGAGCGCATCAGCGGTCCGATGCCGAACTTCTGCGTCGCCGAGATGAAGCGCATTTCCGCAAAGTCGAGGAACTTCAGCTTGCGCTGCAGGTGGTGCTTGGTGAGATCGCGCGCGTGGTCGTCCATGCCGTCCCACTTGTTCACGCCTACCACCAGCGCGCGGCCCTGCTCCACCACGAAGCCCGCGATATGCGCGTCCTGGTCGGAGATTTCCTGCTGCGCATCGAGCAGCAAAATCACCACGTTGGCGTCGGCGATCGACTGCAGCGTCTTCACCACCGAGAACTTCTCGATCGCCTCGAACACCTTGCCGCGGCGGCGCAGGCCTGCCGTGTCGATCAGCGTGTACTTCTTGCCGCTGCGCTCGAAATCCACGTAGATCGAATCGCGCGTCGTACCCGGCATGTCGAACGCGATCACGCGGTCTTCGCCGATCAGCGTATTGACGAGCGTCGACTTGCCGACGTTCGGGCGGCCGACGATCGCGATCTTGATGCCGTGCTTCGCGGCGTCCTCTTCGCTTTCCTCGGGCTGGTCGGCGTACGCCTTTTCGAGCGCCTCGTTGATCATTTCCGTCACGCCGTCGCCGTGCGCCGCGGAAATTGCGCGCGGGTCGCCAAGACCGAGTTCATAGAAGTCGGCTGCCACGGCGCTGTACTTCATGCCCTCGGCCTTGTTCACGACGAGGTAGATCGGCCGGCCGGTCTTGCGGAGGTAATCGGCGATGTGCTTGTCCTGGGGCGCGAGCCCATTGCGGCCATCGCAAATGAACACGACGATATCGGACTCTTCCACGGCCTGGCGCGTCTGGCGCGCCATCTCGTGCAGGATGCCGTCCTTGGCGACCGGCTCGAAGCCGCCGGTGTCGACCACGAGATACGGGCGATCGCCCACGCGCCCTTCACCGTAGTGACGGTCGCGCGTGAGGCCAGGCAGGTCTGCCACCAGCGCATCGCGCGAACGCGTGAGCCGATTGAACAGCGTGGATTTCCCCACATTGGGGCGCCCGACGAGGGCGATTACGGGTTTCATCTGATCTTTTCTACAGTAAGGCGCAGCGCCGGAGAGTCCGGCGCGCTGCGCGGCAAACCCTGCGCCTGCGGGGCTGCTTCAGTTGCAAATTATCACGAAATTCACGAGCAGGGCCGCGGCCCCGAGCCGAAAGCGCAACGCGACCGGGGCTGGACGCCGCGCAACCGCCAGGCGGCGGTAGCGTTGAACGGCGGAGCCAGGTGCGCCGCCATCCCGAAATGGGCATGGCCGGCTTGTGCCGGCCAGCGGTGAGCCACCGGAACCTGCCGGCTCCGGCGCCTCGTGCATCTGCATGCATCGGAGCGCCGCTCGTGAGGCGCCACCATCTACTTTTGCCTGCAGTGCGCGTGTCTTGCCTTGTATGCCGCCGCGCGGGCCGGCGTGATGCGCATCATACGCGGCGCGCCCCGAAGGAGCCGCCGCAGCCGACGCCGCTTAATGCGGACGCAGACCGTACAGGTCGCCGTCCTTCGTCTGCACGACCAGCGTGTTGCCCGCGAGCACCGGCGCGGCCGTGATCGGGCTGCCGTCGGTCTTCACGCGCGAGACGAAGCTGCCGTCATCGAGCGAGAGGAAATGCACGTAGCCTTCAAAGTCGCCGAGCACGACCGCATGGCCCAACAATGCGGGCACGCTTACGTCGCGGCTCTTGAGCTTCTCGTTCGTCCAGGTCGGCTCGCCCGTGGAAACGCTGAACGCCTTCACGACCGACCAGTCGTCGCCGCCCACCACCGTCGATTCATCCTGAGCGATACCGCTCGTGCTCGAGAACGCCTTTTGCCACATCGGACGGCCCGAATTGGCGTCGAAGCAGCCAACCTGACCCTGGAACGTGACGGCGCAGGTCGTCGCTCCTACCAGCGTGGGCGGACCGCTCACGTCATTGATACGCTCGACTTCGGTCACGCCCTTCGGGTACGAGACCGGCGTTTCCCAGAAGGCGTCGCCGCTTTGCAGGTTGATCGCCGCGAACGAGCCACCCGGGAAGCCGGCCAGCACGGCCTGGTCCCCCGCGAACGTCATGCCCGCCGACACGCGCAGGTTCAGCGGCACGGCGCGGTTGCGGTAGATCCACTTCTGCTCGCCCGTCTGGCCGTTGAAGGCGACGATCTGCCCGTCGATCGTGCGCACGATCACGAGGCCGTTGCCGACGAGCGGCGGCGAGATGATCTCGCCCGGCGCCTTGGCCTGCCACGAGAGCTTGCCGTTCGAGTCAAGCACGTACACATCGCCCTTCAGCCCGCCGACGGCCGTGAGGTTACCGTCGCTGCCCACGCCCGCCGAGATGTCGTCCTTGAGCTTGGTGCGCCAGATGTCCTTGCCCGACGCGGCGTCGATCTTCGCGACCGAGCCATTCTCGCCCGCCGCGTAGACGGCGTCGCCCACGGCGACCGGCGCGAACAGATAGCGGCCTGCCTTGCCGACACTCGACTTCCACACCTGCTGGACATCCAGCGCCGGCTTGAATTCGGTCAGCGGCACCGGCACGCGGCGCACGTCTTTCGTCGATGAGCAGGCTGCGAGAGCCAGGACGGTCATCGCGAGAGCGACGGGCACAACGGTTCGTTTCAGCAGATTCATCGGTGAACGACGCATGAATGAAGTTGGTTTGAATGGTTACGCAGTGCTGCGCGCACGCGGGGCACGCTTCGCAATTGAGCCGGCAACTTAACCGCCGAGCGCATCCAGCTTGAACTGGATCAGTTGGCGCTCGGAAGCGTCGCTCTTCGGCAGGCTGTCGAGGGCCAATTTGTAGGCCGTGCGCGCGTCGTCACGCTTGCCGGCCGCAGCCAGCAGATCGCCACGACCGTCGGCCACGATGCCCTTGAACGGACCCGAATCGGGCTGCGGAATCAGCGCGAGGCCCTGATCGTAGGCCTTTTCGTCGAGCAGGAGCGAAGCGAGACGCAGCTTCGCGACCTGGCGAAATTCCTCGTCCTTCGCGTGGTCAGCGGCCCATTGCAGCTGCGCTTTCGCGCCAGCGGTGTCGCCCGCCATATAGAGTGCCTTGGCCACGCCGAGCGCCGTCATCTGCGCGTACGCCGTGCCGCCGAAGCGATCCTCCATATCGGACGCCACGCGCGTGAGCATGGCTTTGTCGCTGCCGTTCGCGGCCTGCTGCACTTGGTCGTACAGCACAGCGGCTTCGGCCGTCTGACGGCGCTGCCAGAAGTTCCAGCCGTTCCACGCAGCGAGCGCGAGCAGAACGATCAGCACGACCCACGTAGTGGCGTTACCCCACTGCGTCCACCATGCCTTGAAGCTCTCGATCGATTCCTGTTCGTCGTGGTAACTCATCGCGTAGCGATTCCTCGTTTATTCTGAAGCCTGTTTTCGAATGCGCAGCGAACTGGGCAGCCCCCTTGGGCCGGCCCCATTAATCGTCGCCGTCTTCGGCGGATGCAACCATCGCATTGATCAGATATTCGGTCAAGTCCTCAAGCGCTACCGTTTGTTGCTCGCTGCGCGCCTCTGCGGCGGTGCCGCGCAGCGCCTTCACACCGGCCTCGCCTCTCGCCACTTCGTCCTCGCCGAGCACCACGGCAAACGCCGCACCGCTCGCATCCGCGCGCTTCATTTGCGACTTGAAGCTCGCGCTCTGACCGTCGGCACTGCAATGCAAAATAACGTCGAGGCCCGTATCGCGCAGACGCTCCGCCACGATGAACGCCTTCTCGCGAGCCGCGTCGCCCTGGTGGACAACGTAGACATCGCAACCATCTTCTTCCGGCACGAGATCTTCTTCCTTGAGCAATTCGAGAATGCGCTCGATGCCCATGGCCCAGCCGCACGCTGCCGTCGGCTTGCCGCCCAGTTGCTCGATCAGCGGATCGTACCGGCCGCCTGCCGCAACCGTGCCCTGCGCGCCGAGCTTGTCGGTCACCCATTCGAACACGGTCAGATTGTAGTAATCGAGACCGCGCACGAGACGCGGGTTGATCTTGAACGGAATGTTGTTCGACTTGAGAATGCGCTGCAGCCCTTCGAAATGCGCGAGTGAAGCCTCGCCGAGGAAGTCGATCAGCTTCGGCGCCTTGTCCGCGATCTCCTGCAGCGCGGGATTCTTCGTGTCGAGCACGCGCAGCGGGTTCGTGTAGAGGCGGCGCTTGCCGTCTTCGTCGAGCAGATCGACGTGCTGTTCGAGGTACTTGATGAGCTCGACGCGATGCGCCGCACGCTCTTCGGCCACGCCGAGCGAGTTGATCTCGAGCTTGATGCCGGTGAGGCCGAGATCGTCCCAGAGGCGCTGGCACATCAGGATAATTTCAGCGTCCGCATCGGGGCCCGCGAAACCGAGCGCCTCGACGCCCACCTGATGGAACTGGCGATAGCGGCCGCGCTGCGGACGCTCGTGACGGAACATCGGGCCGATGTACCACAGGCGCTTCGGACCGTCGTAGAGCATGTTGTGCTCGATCGACGCGCGCACGGCCGCAGCCGTGCCTTCCGGGCGCAGCGTGAGGTTCTCGCCGTTGAGCGCGTCGGTGAAGCTGTACATCTCTTTCTCGACGATATCAGTCACTTCGCCGATGCCGCGCGTAAAGAGCTGCGTATGCTCGACGATCGGCGTGCGGATATTTTGATAGCCGTACGAACGAAGCATGGACTTCACCGTGGTTTCGAAGAATTCCCACAGACCTGCCTCCTGCGGCAGGATGTCGTTCATGCCCTTCACGCCCGTGAGCTTTTCGGGCTTGCGTTTCTGTTCAGTCATTGCGTTGCGTAATGGCTTTATTCGGTTGTGCGTATCGAGCGGGCAAGCGGATCGACCGCCTGGCTCAGTTCGTCGCTTCGGCCTTGCCGTACTTGCGTGCGACGTAGTCGCTCACGATCTGCTGGAATTCTTCGGCGATGCGCTCGCCGCGCAGCGTCTTCGCCTTCTCGCCGTCGATAAAGACCGGAGCCGCGGGGTTCTCGCCCGAGCCCGGCAGGCTGATGCCGATGTTCGCGTGCTTCGACTCACCCGGGCCGTTCACGATGCAGCCCATCACGGCGACGTTCATCGTCTCGACGCCAGGATACTCGTCGCGCCAGATCGGCATCTGCGCACGCAGATAGCTCTGGATCTGTGAAGCCAGTTCCTGGAACAGCGTGCTGGTCGTGCGGCCGCAGCCGGGGCAAGCGATGACCATCGGCGTGAACGAGCGCAGGCCCATGGTCTGCAGGATTTCCTGGCCGACCACGACTTCGCCCGTGCGCGCACCGCCCGGTTCCGGCGTCAGCGAGATGCGGATCGTGTCGCCAATGCCCTGCTGGAGCAGCACGGAAAGCGCCGCCGTCGAAGCGACGATGCCCTTCGAGCCCATGCCCGCTTCCGTGAGACCCAGGTGCAGCGCGAAATCACAGCGCTTCGCGAGTTCCTGGTAGACGGCGATCAGGTCCTGCACGCCGCTCACCTTGCACGAGAGGATGATCTTGTCGCGGCCAAGACCGAGTTCGACTGCGCGTTCCGCCGAGCCAATGGCCGACTGAATGAGCGCTTCGTACATCACGCTTTGCGCTTCCCACGGTTCCTTGCGTGCGCCGTTCTCGTCCATCATGCGCGCGAGCAGGTCCTGGTCGAGGCTGCCCCAGTT
Organism: Paraburkholderia flagellata; assembly: GCF_021390645.1. Classification (GTDB taxonomy): domain Bacteria; phylum Pseudomonadota; class Gammaproteobacteria; order Burkholderiales; family Burkholderiaceae; genus Paraburkholderia; species Paraburkholderia flagellata. The sequence continues at coordinate 1,329,119 of NZ_JAJEJT010000001.1, read as the reverse complement.
CACGCCGATGCGCACCGGCTTGTCGTACTTGATGGCCGCTTCGATCATCTGCGCGTACTGCGTGTCGCGCTTCGCGCCCTGGCCCACGTTGCCCGGGTTGATACGGTACTTCGAGAGCGACTCCGCACAAGCGGGATAGTCGCGCAGCAGCAGGTGGCCGTTGTAGTGGAAGTCGCCGACGAGCGGCACCATCACGCCCATGCGGTCGAGCTGCTCGCGGATATGAGGCACGGCCGCCGCGGCTTCCGGCGTGTTGACCGTGATACGCACGAGTTCCGAGCCCGCCTGCGCGAGTTCCTTGATCTGGATCGCGGTGCCGATGGGGTCCGCGGTGTCGGTGTTGGTCATCGACTGCACGCGCACCGGCGCGTCGCCGCCGATCGTCACCAGCTGGCCGCCCCAGCGCACATGCACGGCATGCGACTTGCGACGCGGCGCGTGGCCGCCGAGGACCGGCTCGGTCGAGCAGATCTGACTGTTGCTGGTCGAGGATTGCGTTTCGCTTTGCATCGAAAAACCCATTTACGCCTCACGCACGCCTTTCGCCGATGAGTCGGCGACGGCACTGCGTGAATTGAAAAAGCGTCGCGGCCGGCAATGAGACTTGCCCGGCCGCGACGCATGCCATGTCTTGATCAGGGCAGCACGAAGCGCGCGACGTTACCGCGCGCCGACGCGTACTTCGACGTGTCGACCGGCTGTCCGTCGATGGTCATCGACTCGATGCCGGCCTTGTTGCCCACTGTGACCTTGAGCGGCTCGGTGCCGGTGATCTCACGCGCGTCGCTGCCGTGGATCATGCCCGAGAACACTTCCTTGCCATCCTTCTGGCGCACGCTGACCCAGGTGTCCTGCGTCACGCGAATCGCGAACGTCGAGGTGTCCGCGCCGTTGTCGGCAGCCGCGTTCTGCGCTGCCGCTGCGGCCGGTGCGCTCGCCGCCTGGGCGCGCGCGGCGCTTGCCGCGTTGGCAACGGCAGCAGCCGGCGCTGCGCTTGCAGCGGCGGGCTTCGCGGCCTGGGGCGCCGGCTGCGTTGCAGGTTGCGTCGCTTGAGGTGCCGGTTGCGCAGGCTGTGGCGCCGCTTGCGGTGCGCTCGCCGCAGCACCTTGATCGGGCGCGGCATTGGCGTTGTCGCCTGCATCGTTTGCCTCGCCGGCTTGCGGCGTAGCGGCCTGGTCAGCGCCCTCGACGGCCGAAGCACCTGCGCTATCGGTCGCAACGCCTTGCGTCACCGTGGGCGACGACGCGCCCGGCTGCACGCTCGCGCCGTTTGCCATCGCCTTCAGGCGAGCAAACCACGCCGACGATTCGCCGCTGTTCGTGTGCCACATGGAAAGTGCGAGCACCGCGACCACGATGATCGCCACGCCCCACAGCCACGAGGCGCGACGGCGCGGCGCACGCGCGCCACTGCCGCCGAGCGAGAGCGACACGCGACCGCGCGGCAGATCGGAGCCGGCCGAAGCGGGCATCGACAGATCGGGCTGCGCAATTCCGCGCTCGCGGCGCAGCGCCTGCGTGAACGGCGCGGGATCGGCGCCAAGCAGCTTCGCGTAGGCGCGCACCACGCCCAGCGCGAATGTCGTGTCCGGCAGATGGCTGATATCGCCTGCTTCGAGTTCGCGCAGCTTCGACACCGCCACCTTCAGGCGCGCCGAGACATCTTCGATCGCCCAACCCTTGGCCTCGCGCAGCTGCGCAAGACGCGCGCCGGCCGCAGCCAGCGTGTCGGGCACTGCCTGCACCGGCGAGGGCGTCGCGCCCGGCGCCGAACGACCTGCGTTGCTGTCAGTTCCGTCTGTCCCGAAAGGGTGCTGCGGCTCGCTCATCCCAAAGTCCTTGCGTCGATTCTTTTCAATACTGGAACCGGTGGGGCGCGTCGCGCCCCGCCTCTACCCGATTCGCAGACCGTTTATAACAAAATGCGCGGCAAGTGTGCCGCTTCCGATCGCTTCTGCAACGTTTCTTTTCCTACTGCCTACGGCCGCGCGTTTTCCCCGCACGCCGCCGTGGGCCCTCCTCATGCCGGCTCAGTGCTGAACCGGCCGTACTTCGATGACTTTGCCCGTGCTTCGGCCCATGCGTTCAGCAAGGCGCGTGCGGTCCTTCACCTCGCCGGCGAGCTGGCCGCAGGCCGCGTCGATGTCGTCGCCGCGCGTCTTGCGCACGGTCGTGACGACGCCCGCATCCATCAGAATCTGCGCGAAACGCTTGATCTGGTCCGATTTCGAGCGCAACAAGCCCGACTCCGGGAACGGATTGAACGGGATCAGATTGAACTTGCACGGCACGTCCCGCGTAACGGCGAGCAATTCTCGCGCGTGCTTTTCGGTGTCGTTGACGCCGTCGAGCATGCAGTACTCGAACGTGATGAAGTCGCGCGGCGCGACTTCCAGGTAACGCTGGCAAGCCGCCATCAACTCGCGCAGCGGGTACTTGCGGTTGAGCGGCACAAGTTCGTCTCGCAGCGCGTCGTTCGGTGCATGCAAGGAGACGGCGAGCGCGACAGGGAGTTCGGCCCCGAGACGGTCCATCATCGGCACGACGCCCGACGTGGACAGCGTGACACGCCGGCGCGACAGGCCGTAGGCGTTGTCGTCGAGCATCAGGCGCATGGCTGGCACGACCGCGTCGTAGTTCAGAAGCGGCTCGCCCATGCCCATCATCACGACGTTCGTGATGACGCGCTCGCCCTTACCCTCACCGCCGGTCGCGCGGCCTCCAGCTTCGCCCAGAAGCGAAGCACGCAGGGCGAACTCCGACATGCGCAGCTGGCCGATGATCTCGGCGGTGGTGAGATTGCGAGAAAAACCTTGCTTGCCGGTTGAACAGAATCGGCAATTGACCGCGCATCCCGCCTGCGAAGACACGCACAGCGTGCCGCGGTTATCTTCGGGGATGAACACGGTTTCGACCGCGTTGCCGTTGCCGACGTCCACGAGCCATTTGCGCGTGCCGTCGGAGGAAACGTTGTCGCTGATGATGCCGGGCATGCCGATGATGGCGCGCCCTTTGAGCTTCTCGCGCAGCGATTTGGCGAGATCCGTCATGCCGTCGAAGTCGGCGGCGTTGTACTGATGGATCCAGCGCTGAAGCTGTTTGGCGCGAAACGGCTTCTCGCCCAGGCTCTCGCAATAGGCGACGAGCCCTTGGGCGTCGAGATCGAGAAGGTTGACGGTGGAACTGCTCGTCATATCGAATCCTGCCATTTCAGTGCGAGAGCGCGCTCACCACCCGCGTTGCCCAGCTGCCTGCGCACTTGCGCGGCATTGGGAACTGGATGGTGAGCGTCATCGCCGTTCGCGACGCTATGCTACTACTGCAGTCTGCTCGCGCTGTGCTTAGCGCGAGTAGACGTTGACTTGCGGGAAGAAGAACGCAATTTCCACGGCAGCCGTTTCAGCGGCGTCCGAGCCGTGCACGGCGTTCGCGTCGATGCTGTCGGCGAAATCGGCGCGGATCGTGCCCTTGTCGGCCTTCTTCGGGTCGGTTGCACCCATCAGCTCGCGATTCTTCAGGATGGCGTTCTCGCCTTCCAGCGCTTGCACCATCACCGGGCCCGAGACCATGAAGTCCACGAGATCCTTGAAGAACGGGCGCGCTGCGTGAACAGCATAGAACTTCTCGGCGTCAGCGCGCGAGAGGTGGACCATGCGAGCGGCAATGATCTTCAGACCAGCGTTTTCGAAGCGGCTGTAGATCTGGCCGATCACGTTCTTTGCCACTGCGTCCGGCTTGATAATCGACAGGGTGCGTTCGATCGCCATAAAAGCTCCAAAAAATTAAGAGGTTACAGATTCAAATGAATCCGCAATTGTAGCATGTTCCCATGTATGATTGCGATTGAACCCTCATAGCCCGGCAAACCGGGGCAAATGAGCGCAAACCACGCACAAGCGCCGCGCTGCCGTACCTTTCAGAGAGGCTTAAGATTGGCGGCATACGCTGTGCAAACATAACGGAAACTGTGTGGCAACCCGTTGAAACTCTGGGTCGGCGCACTTATCTTATGGGGGAGCGGACCGCGCACCTGCGCGCCCTCACCCACGCGTCTCACGCAAGGAGAAAGCATGAACGAGTATCCCTATAACTTCGGCCGCGGCGGCACCGTCACCTCGGCGGAGACTCGCAACCGCGTACTGCGCAACACCTATTGGCTGCTCGCGCTGTCGATGGTGCCGACGGTGCTCGGCGCGTGGGTGGGCGTCGCGACTGGCTTCTCGCTTTTTGCAGCCACCAGCCCGGCCATGAGCCTGCTCGCATTCTTCGCGATCGCCTTCGGCTTCATGTTCGCCATCGAGCGCACCAAGAACAGCTCGGTGGGCGTGGTGGTGCTGCTCGGCTTCACGTTCTTCATGGGCCTGATGCTCTCGCGCCTGCTGTCGTTCATCCTCGGCTTCTCGAACGGCCCGCAGCTCATCATGCTCGCGTTCGGCGGCACCGGCATCATTTTCACCGCCATGGCCACGATTGCCACGGTCAGCAAGCGCGACTTCTCGGGCCTCGGCAAGTGGCTCTTCATGGGCGTGATTGTGATTCTGCTGGCCGGCGTCGCGAACATGTTCCTGCAACTGCCCGCGCTGATGCTTACGGTTTCGGTGCTCGCCATCGCGATCTTCTCGGCCTACATGCTGTTCGACGTGCAGCGCGTCGTGAACGGCGGCGAAACGAACTACATCTCGGCGACGCTCGCGATCTATCTGGACCTGTATAACGTGTTCACGAACCTGCTCGCCATCCTCGGCATCTTCGGCGGCAATCGCAACTAAAGCGTAACCAAACCCTGGCGGTGCCGGATCGACAGATTCCGGCCTCACAGGCAAAAAGCCCATGACTTTCGTCATGGGCTTTTTTTTCGTCCAGTCGTTGAGCTGTCGAGCAGGCGTGGGACTCAGAGCGCAACCCAGTCGAAGCCTGCAGCTTGCGAAGCGACCCCGATTTCCGTCGAGGCGTTTCCGAGAACTGCGGCCATCGCCGCGCGCGCAAGCTCGGGGGTGTTGTTCTGCTGGCTCAGGTGGGCGGCGATCAAATGCCGCAGCTTCGTACGATCGAGCCCGGCGAGGATGCCGCCGGCCGCTTCGTTGTTCAGGTGACCATGCGACCCGCCGATACGCGCCTTGAGCGAAGCGGGATAGCGGCTCGCCGCGAGCATCTCGAGGTCGTGGTTGCATTCGAGCACGAGTGCGTCGCAACCGCTCAGCACGCTGCTGATATGCGACGTCGATTCGCCGACGTCGGTCAGCACGCCAAGCCGGCTCGCGCCATCGCTGAACACGAACTGCAGCGGCTCGCGCGCGTCGTGCGGCACCGTATAGGGCAACACGCCGAGTTCGCCGATTTCGACCGTCTCGTCGCCCCACAACACGTTGAGTTCGACGCCTGCGGCATCGTCGGCGCCCACGGCTTGCGCAGTGCCCCAGCTCATGTAAAGCGGAATCGACCAGCGGCGCGCCAGCGTGAGCGCGCTACCGATGTGGTCGCTGTGTTCGTGGGTGATGAGAATCGCCCTGAGCGCGTCGGCGGCCAGCCCCGCACGGGCGAGGCGCCGCTCAACTTCCTTCGCTGAGAATCCGCAGTCGAGCAGCACGCGCGTGGGCGTCGTGCCGCTGCCTGCTTCTACAACCAGTGCGTTGCCCTCGCTGCCGCTACCGAGGCTCGCAAATCGCATATCAACGCACGTCAGTTCAGCTGCGCGTGGAGCGCGGAGACGATCCGTTGCGCGTCCGACGAGGTGTCGATGTGGCCAGTCTGGTCGACCACGGCAACCTGAGTCGAATTGCCCGTCGAGCGAACCGCCACGAGGTATTCCGGACCCTGATCCTTCGAGGCCTTCTTCGGGTTGTAGAACAGCTTGCCGAACAGGCCGTCCCCTTTGAGTTCCTGCATCGAGTCGGCGTAGCGCACGTAGTAGAGGCCCTTCTCGCGGTCGCGGTTGTCGACCGTGAAGTTCGTGCGGTCGAGCGCGAGGCCCACACGCAGCCAGGCGGTGTCGAACGCCTCGGGCAGATCGAGCGTCGTGCCGTCAGGACCGGCAGCGACCTTGACGCCCGCCGTCGACGGACGCGCATCGGTCAGCAGTTGCTTGGACTGCGCGTCGGTCAGGCCGAACTTCTGCATGATCTTCGCGAGGAACGCGGCTTCCAGCGCCGGATCGCGCGGGCGCTCCACCCACTTCGACCCCGTCTTGTCCTGCCCCGTCAGCACTTCTTCCATCGCGTTATGCGTGACGGAAATATCGGTTTGACCGTCCGGACCGCGCGAAACCAGCACGCGGAAACGATCGCGCGTGCCCGACGAGTACGCGAAGTCGATCACGCGGCCAATCGTGCGGCGGAACCAGTCGTCCGGAATGTTGGCGCGGTTTTCGGCCCAGTCGGTCGTCATGATGCCCGTGGAGGGCGAATCAGTCGTCAGCGTGAAGCCATTCTCCGTCCAGAACTCCTGCAGCTGCGGCCAGACATCGTCCGGCGAGCGGCCATCCACCACGAGCCAGCGGCGGTCGCCGTCGCGCTCCACGTGCATGCCGAACGGATCCTGCGCATCCGGCACGCCGAGGGTGGCGTTGCCGGCCGGCGTGACCGTGCGCTGCGCGGCGCCGCCAAGCGTGACCGTGGGCGGCGGCGCGACATACTTCTGGTCGTTCGGCGCCGACGACAGATCCTGCGGCACATTCAGCGGCGGCGCGGTCGGCGTGTCCTTGTAGTTGACGCGATCGGACGCGAACATGTCGTTCAGCGACTCACAGCCTGCGAGCGAGCCGAGTGCAAGCGCCAGCACCGCCATGCGGGTTGCGTGGAGGGAAAAAGCGGAACGTTTCATGTGGGCCTTCGTGATACGGGAACGCTAAGCCTTGCTCTGCGAGACGGTAGATCCGAGGTCGGTCCGAGGTCTTTCAGTGATTGGGCGGTTGGGCCGGGGCGGCGTCGGTTGAAAAAACGGCGACTGGCTGATCGAATCAGCCAGCCAGGCCGGCTTCGCGCAGCGCGGCGCGCACCACGTCGTGATAGCGCGCATCGAGCGGCGTGAGCGGCAGTCGGATGCCGCCTTCGATGCGGCCGAGTTCCTGCAGCGCCCACTTCACCGGAATCGGATTCGATTCGATGAACAGGTTCTTGTGAAGCGACAACAGCTTCATATGGATCGCGCGCGCCGTCTTCACGTCGCCGGCGAGCGCGGCCTTGCACAGGTCGCTCATCTGGCGCGGCGCAACGTTCGCGGTCACCGAAATATTGCCGTGGCCGCCGAGCAGCATCAGCGCGATCGCCGTCGGATCGTCGCCGCTGAAAATCTTGAAGCCGTTCGGCGCATGCTTGATGAGGTGCGCGGCGCGGTCGATGTTACCTGTGGCTTCCTTCACCGCGATGATGCCCGGCACTTCGGCCAGACGCAGAATGGTCTCGTTCGCCATGTCCGCGACCGTACGGCCCGGCACGTTATAGAGAATGACCGGCAGGTCCACGTCCTGCGCGATCTTCGCGAAGTGACGGTACATGCCTTCCTGAGTCGGCTTGTTGTAATAGGGCACGACCTGGAGCGACGCCTGTGCGCCGACTTCCTTTGCGTGCTTCGTGAGTTCGATGGCTTCCGCGGTGGAATTGCCGCCGGCGCCCGCGATGATCGGCATACGGCCAGCGGCGTGCTCGACCGCCGTCTTGATCATCAGGATGTGCTCTTCGACGTCAAGCGTGGCGGACTCCCCGCTCGTACCGACGACGACGAGGGCATCCGTCCCCTCTCGTACGTGCCAGTCGATCAGTTTGCGGAATGCCGGCAGATCGAGACTGCCGTCCTCGTGCATGGGGGTGACGATCGCGGGAATGCTGCCTTGCAGCGTGATGCCGTCCTGAGTGCCGTTAGCCATGAAACGCCAGAAAAATGAGTCGGTTAAACCGCGATTGTAGCGGATTAGCCGGTCAGATCGTAACGCGTTACGGGTAGGCCCTGGTTCTCAGGTACATTACCGGCTCTTTCGGGGGACACTGAGGTCGTTTTTTCCCGTACGGCGCAGATGCGCTGAATATACGCCTCACGCGGCTCGGAAAGAAATCCGTCCTGATAGGCGATTACCCGCAGCGCGGGCGCACAGACCGCTAGCAACTCGCCGGGCGCGAGCAGGAAAGCGGGGTTCGATGGCTTGCCGACAGTCTCGTTGCCTTGCGCGAACGTTTCGTAGATCAGGACGCCGCCCGGCGCCAGCGTCTCGATGAGACGAGGCATGAGCGGGCGGTGCAGGTAGTTCGTGACAACCACGGCGGCAAAGCGGGCATCCGCCGCGAGTGGCCAGGGCGCGCCTTCGAGGTCGCACTCTAATGTCGCGACGCCCGCCACATCATGCAGTGTGGCGAGCGCGGCGGCGTCGCGATCGAGCGCCGTGACAGGGTGACCACGGCCGGCGAGCCAGCGCGTGTGCCGGCCTGCGCCGCAGGCCACGTCGAGCACGGTGCCACCGGGCGCGATGAGGTGCGCCCAGCGGCGCACCCAGCGCGAAGGTTCGGGCAGTCCGTGGGCCGGCGAACCGGTTGCAGGCGCCAACGTCATCAGCTTGATCAGTTGTACGAGAGGCCCATGGCCTCGCGCACGTCGCGCATCGCTTCGTTGGCGAACTTGCGCGCCTTGTCGCAGCCATCTGCGACGATTGCACGCAGCAGCGACGGGTCGTCCATGTACTTCTGCGCGCGCTCGAGCATAGGCTGCTGCTCGCGCAGAATGCCTTCGATCACCGGCTGCTTGCACTCCAGGCACCCGATACCCGCCGAACGACAGCCCTTCTGCACCCAGTCGTGCGTCTGCTCGTCCGTGTAGACCTGGTGCAGTTGCCACACCGGGCACTTGTCCGGATCGCCCGGATCGGTGCGGCGCACACGCGCGGGGTCGGTCGGCATGGTGCGGACCTTCTTCGTGATCGATTCGGCGTCTTCGCGCAGGCCGATGGTGTTGCCGTACGACTTCGACATCTTCTGGCCGTCGAGGCCCGGCATGCGCGAAGCTTCCGTGAGCAGCACCTGCGGCTCCGGCAGGATGATCTTGCGCGAGCCTTCGAGGTACCCAAAAAGACGCTCGCGATCGCTCATCGAGAGGCTTTGCGACTCCGAGAGCATCGCGCGGGCTTGTTCGAGCGCCTCTTCGTTGCCTTCCTGCTGATAGGCGTTGCGCAGCTCGTGGTAGAGCTTCGAGCGCTTGCCGCCCAGCTTCTTTGCCGCTTCGTTGGCCTTCTCTTCGAAGTCCGGCTCGCGACCGTACATGTAGTTGAAGCGGCGCGCCATTTCGCGCGCCATTTCGACGTGCGGCACCTGGTCCTCGCCCACCGGCACGAGCGACGCGCGGTACAGCAGGATGTCGGCGGCCATCAGCACCGGGTAGCCGAGGAAGCCGTAGGTGCCGAGGTCCTTGTCGCGCAGCTTCTCGATCTGTTCCTTGTAGGTCGGCACGCGCTCGAGCCACGACAGCGGCGTGCTCATGCCGAGCAGCAACGCGAGTTCGGCGTGCTCGGGCACGCGGCTCTGGATGAAGAGCGTGGCCTGGTTCGGGTCGATGCCCGAGGCGAGCCAGTCGATCAGTACGTCCCAGACGTTCTTCTCGATGACATCCGGCGTTTCATAGTGCGTGGTGAGCGCATGCCAGTCGACCACGCAGAAGAAGCACGGATACTCGGACTGCAGGCGCACCCAGTTTTTCAGCACGCCGTGATAGTGGCCGAGGTGCAGCGACCCGGTGGGCCGCATGCCGGAGAAGATACGGTCTGGGAACATGATGTTATGAAAAGAGCGACACAAGAGGGGTAAGGATGGCGGTGACCGCGTCGTAACCTAGACTCACGAGCGGCCGCAACCAGAATCGCGTGAAGATGCCACTCACGAGCAACCCCATCACGATGATGAAACCATAAGGCTCGATACGGGCGAGCGCAATGCTCGCTCGCGTGGGCAAAAGCGCCCCGAGCACGCGGCCGCCGTCGAGCGGCGGCAGCGGAAAGAGATTGAGCACGCCAAGCACGAGATTCACGCCCACGCCGGCGGCGGCCATGCGCGTAAAGAACGGCTCGTCCACGCCGAGCACCGCGAGACCCACGCCGAACACGCCCCATACGATGGCCTGCACGAAGTTGCACAGCGGCCCGGCCGCCGCGACCCAGAGCGTGCCCCAGCGCGGATTGCGCAGATTGCTGAAGGCGATCGGCACGGGCTTCGCGTAACCGAATACGAATGCGCCGTTCGTCAGGAAATACAGCACGAGCGGCATCGCGATCGTGCCGATCGGGTCGATGTGGCGCATCGGGTTGAACGAGACGCGACCGAGCACATATGCGGTGTTGTCGCCGAGCATGCGCGCGACGTAACCGTGCGCAGCTTCGTGCAGCGTGATCGCGAAGATGACCGGCAACGCGTAGACGACGATCGTCTGAATCAGATTGGCTTCCATGGCGGCCTATTGTATCAATGCGTCAATGCGCTCTGGCCGCGTTCACGCCGCCCAGGTTTGTTCACGCCTCTTCTTCCTCGATACCGAACGGCGCCAGCGCGCCCCGCCCCGGCCGCACGAGCACCGGTTCTTCACCCGTCAGATCGATGACGGTGGATGGCTCGCAAGGGCACGCCCCGCCGTCGATCACGAGATCGACCTGCTTTTCGAGGCGCTCGCGAATCTCCTCAGGGTCGTTGAGCGGCTCGGTGTCGGGCGGCAGAATCAGCGTGGTGGCAAGCAGCGGCTCGCCCAGTTCTTCGAGAATCGCAAGCGGAATCGGATGCCCGGGCACGCGCAGGCCGATCGTCTTGCGCGACGGATGCGACAAACGCCGCGGCACTTCCTTCGTCGCGACCAGCACGAATACGTACGGCCCCGGCGTCACCGACTTGATGAGCCGGTACTGGCGGTTGTCCACCATGGCGAAGTTCGCGAGTTCGGACAGGTCCCGCACCATCAGCGAGAGCAACGCCTTTTCGTCGAGCCCGCGGATGCGGCGCAAACGCTCGGCCGCCTGCTTGTCGTCGATGCGGGCGGCGAGCGCGTAGCTCGAGTCAGTGGGCAGCGCGATCACACCGCCGTCGCGGATGATCTCCACCGCCTGCTTGACGAGGCGCGGCTGCGGGTTTTCTGGGTGAAGCCGAAAGAACTGGGACATGGCAGTAATCAGCTGACGAATGGCGATGAAAAACAGCGGAACGCTGCGCGAAAACGGCAGACGACTGCATGTAGTACCACAAAGCGACGACAAAGCTGGATTGACCCGCGCGAAATGTCTGGCAGAACCGCCGTGCAGAACCGGGGCGCAGTCAACGGGCCACGCGCCGTGCGCGGCCTACAGCCATCGCTCCCAAACAGGCTTGAGATCGGAAGGCAACGGCGGCAGCGTACCCGGCTCGATCGCGTCGGGCCCAGGCGCATGAAAGTCCGAACCGCGCGACGCTTCGAAACCGAATCGCCTCGCAACGGCCGCGTACTCGCCGTACTGGTCGGGTGTATGGCTGCCGGTGACGACTTCGATGGCCTTGCCGCCCAGATCGATGAATTCGCCGAAGAGTGTGTCGAATTCGAGCTGGGTGTAAGCATAGCGGCCCGGATGCGCGATGATCGCTTCGCCGCCCGCCGCCTTGATCCACGATACGGCGTCGGCGAGCTTCGCCCAGCGGTGCGCGATGTACCCGGGCTTACCGTCGCCGAGCCAGCGCGAAAACGCGTCCTGAGTGTTCTGCGCGCGCCCGCTCTCCACGAGAAAGCGCGCGAAGTGGGTACGCGAGATCAAGTCAGGATTCGAGACAAACTGGAGCGCACCTTCGTACGCGTCGGGAATGCCGAGTTCGCCGAGCCGCTCGCCGATCGCTTCGGCGCGCGCCGCACGGCCGTCGCGCGTGCGCGCGAGTCCGTCGACGAGCGCGGCGCACTCCGTGTCCACATGCAAGCCGACGATGTGCACCGTGCGCGACGCCCAGGTCACCGAAATCTCGACGCCGCTCAAATAGCGTATGCCGAGCGCTTCGGCCGCCTCGCGCGCTTCGCGCTGGCCGCCGAGCACGTCATGGTCGGTGAGCGCCCACACGTTCACGCCACCCGCTTTCGCCAGCTGCGCGACGGCAGCGGGGGCCAGTTGGCCGTCGGAGACAGTGGAGTGACAGTGGAGATCGGCGTTCATTGGATGTGAGCGAAGGGTGAACGCTTATTTTACTGCAACGCAGTGAAGTCGTCGGGCGGCGCCTGGAACGTCGTCGCCGCCCGAATTGACGCTCGATGGTCCTTGCGCTCAGGCGCAGAAAGCCTCGATCAGGCGCGCGACCTCTTCGGGCTGGTCGTGGTGCACCATGTGCCCCGCCCCGTCGACGATCCGTTCGCGCCAGTCGGGAAACGCCTCGAAGCGCTTCTTGAATTCGTCGATGGGCACCGCCCCCGCGAGCCGCGCGAGCGTTTCAGAGCCCACCGCTTCGACGTGCAGCACCGGCGCGCTCACCTGTGACCAGATCGCCATCACCTCGTCAAGCTGGTACAAGAGCGGCCCGCGCATCTTGTGCGCCGGATCGCCGAGCAGCACGTAGCCGCCTTTGCCGTCCGGCTTCGACCAGTGCTCGGCGAGAAAGCATGCGCGCGGTGCGATCAGACGCGGATTCGTCTTCACGAGCCGCGCGGCCACCTCGTCGAGCGACGCGTACGTGCGCAGTTGCGGCGGCGTACGCACCTCGTCGAGCCACTCGCGTACGCGACGCGGTGCCTGTTTGGGCGATGTCGCCGGCAGGCCGAAACCCTCCAGATCGACCACGCGCCGCACGCGTTCGGGCCGCACGCCCGCGTAGAGGCACACGACGTTCGCGCCGAGACTGTGCCCGACGAGATCCACCTGGCCCTCGGGCGCGTAGTGCGCGAGCAGCGCATCGAGATCGGCAAGGTAGTCGGGGAACCAGTAATTGCTGCCCTGCCCCTGCGCGACGGGCCAATCGGAGAGGCCGAAGCCGCGCAGGTCCGGCGCGATCACCTGCCAGTCGCCGCCGCGTGCCTCGAGCGCATCGACGACGAACTGGAACGACGCCGCCACATCCATCCAGCCGTGCAGCATGAAGAGCACGGGCGCGCCCTCTGCCCCCCAGCGACGCACGTGCAGCCGGATGCCATTGACATCGACGAATTCGGAACGGGATTGATTCATTTGCGCTGCTGCAAAAAAAAGAATGATCGTTCGATTATATAGGCGATGGGCGTGTGCGGCAGGTCATTCGTTCGAATGACGCTCCGTTGACTTCTTCGCGGCGGCCTGTTCCGCCGCGTCCTGTGATGCCAGCGTATCCAGTTCAACCTCGTCGAAGCCCGCCGAGCGGCGCGCCTCGAAGTTGAACGGTCCGCGCATGCGCGGCGCGTGGTACTGCTCGGCGAGCGCGAGCCACGCCGCGTGCGGGTCGAGACCGCGCGACTCGCACAGGTTGCGGAACCAATGGTTGCCGATGCGCACGTGCCCCACTTCGTCGCGCAGGATGATGTCGAGGAGCGCGGCCGATTCGTCGTCGCCGGCCTGCTTCAGGCGCGCGCGAATGGGCGGCGAGGCGTCGAGTCCGCGCGCCTCCAGCACGCGCGGCACGAGCGCCATGCGCGCGAGCACGTCGGCACTCGTGCGCTCGCACATCTCCCACAGGCCGTTGTGTGCGGGGAAGTCGCCGTACACGTGTCCATAGTCGGCAAGGCGCGCTCGCAGCAGGGAGAAGTGATACGCCTCTTCCGCCGCGACCTTGAGCCAGTCGGCGTAGAACGCATCGGGCATGGCGGGGAAGCGCCACACCGCGTCGAGCGCGAGATTGATCGCATTGAATTCGATGTGGGCCAGCGCGTGCAGCAGTACCACTCGGCCCTGCGGCGTGCTCATGCTGCGGCGTTGCAGTTCGCGCGGCTCGACGAGCGGCGGCTCGGCGGGCCGGCCGGGCAAGCCGGCGGGCGTCGGAAAGACGAGTTGCGGCTCCCAACGGGACGCGGCGATCTGGGCCTGACTTTGCGCGTGCAGCGCGCGTACCGCGTCGGCCTTGGCGACGGGGTCGCACTCGCGCAGCGCATCGAGCGCGGCGAGGCGCCAGCAGGCGGTCGCCGCATCAGAAGGAGTCCGGACGTCAGCGCTTGCGCTGGTGGCGGAAGAAACGGAATTCATCGGCAGAAGAAACAGGGACCGAAAAGCGAGGAGCACAAAAACCTTCGCGCGAAGCCGCCCAAACTTGCCCCAAGCGGACCGCGCACGCAACCGTTTACAATACGCGATTCACCTGCCTCGCGTCGTGCGCATCCATTGCGCGGCGCCAGCAGACCGGCAGCAACCCCAATATCAGGAGACTCGACACCGTGGCCATCTACAAGCTTGGCGAAGCCGCACCGACCATTCACGAAAGCGTGTTCGTCGCGGACAACGCGACCGTCATCGGCAAGGTCGAACTGGCCGAAGACGCGAGCGTCTGGTTTGGCGCGACGCTGCGCGGCGACAACGAGCCGATCACCGTCGGCCCGCGCAGCAACGTTCAGGAAGGCGCGGTGCTCCACACGGACCCCGGCTACCCGCTCACGCTCGAAGCGAACGTGACGGTGGGCCATCAGGCCATGCTGCACGGCTGCACCGTGAAGGAAGGCGCGCTCATCGGCATTCAGGCCGTGGTCTTGAATGGCGCGGTAATTGGCCGCAACTGTCTGGTTGGCGCGGGTGCGGTGGTCACGGAAGGCAAGGTGTTCCCCGACAACTCGCTGATTCTCGGCGCGCCGGCCAAAGTCGTGCGCGAGCTTACCGAGGCCGACATCGCCGGCCTCAAGCGCAACGCGGATGTCTACGCGCAGCGCCGCGAATATTTCAAGGCGCAGCTCGTGCGCATCGGCTGAGAGCGGCACGCTCTCGCCGTGTGCGGCGCGAGCCGCGCCGCCCCGATTCAAACGAAGGAAAAGATTGTGAACGACCAGTTGCAAAAATTCATGTTCAGCGCCGCCCCGGTGCGCGGCGAGATCGTCTCGCTGAGCAACACGTGGCAGGAAGTGCTCAAGCGCCGCCAGTATCCGACGCCGGTGCGCACCGTGCTCGGCGAGATGATGGCGGCGTGCGCGCTGCTCTCGGCGAATCTCAAGTTCGACGGCACGCTGATCATGCAGATCTTCGGCGACGGCCCCGTGAAGATGCTGGTCGTGCAGTGCGGCTCGGATTTGACGATGCGCGCCACCGCGCGCCTCGGCGAAGACTTCACGGGCGAAAACGCCCTGCCGCTCGGCGAAGATCTCACGTTCGCCGACCTCGTGAATCCGGATGGCCAGGGCCGCTGCGTCATCACTCTCGATCCCGCGAAAAAGCAGCCGGGCCAGCAACCTTACCAGGGCATCGTGCCGCTGAACGGCGAAGACGGCCCGCTCAAGTCGATCGCCTCGGTGCTCGAGCATTACATGCATCACTCGGAACAACTCGACTCGCGCCTGTGGCTCGCCGCGAATGCCGACCGCGCGGTCGGCATGTTGCTTCAGAAGCTGCCGGGCGACGGCGGCATCGTGCCGCATCAGGGCGAGCACGACCTCGATACCTGGGAGCGCGTCTGCACGCTCGGCGGCACGCTCACGCGTGACGAAATGCTCAAGGAGGACGGCGAGACCTTGTTCCGTCGCCTCTTCTGGCAAGAGAACGTGCGTCACTTCGAACCGCTTGCGCCGCGCTTCCAGTGCTCGTGCTCGCGCGAGAAGGTGGGTGCGATGCTCAAGATGCTGGGCCGCGAGGAAGTCGACGGCGTGATCGAGGAGCGCGGTCATGTCGAGATTCATTGCGACTACTGCAATCAGCGCTATGAGTTCGACCCGGTCGATGTCGCGCAACTTTTTGCCGTGACCGGGCTCTCAGAAAGCGTAAGCCCCGCTGCCGAGCGTCGCCACTAAGGCAAACCGAAGCGCACCTGGGCACACTGAGCCGATAACGCCTAAGCGGTGCAACGCGTGTTGCGCCGCCGCCCGCCACAGCAGCGGGTAGACCGGCGCGGGGACGGGATCGAAATGCGGACGTGCCGTCATCTCAAATTATTTAGGCGTCCGATAGATGGAGAGAAGCATGATCAAGAACAAACGCTTCGCACTTCCGTTGCGCGCCCGCATGACGCGTGTGAGCGCATTACTCGTAGTCGCGACACTCGGCACGACCGTTGCGTCGACGAGCGGCTGCATGATGGACCCGCCCGGCCCATCGCCGATCTACAGCCGGCTGCCCGCGGCACAGTCAGGCCTTCCCGCCACCGCGCCGGTGCTCACGCCCGAAGAAAAGGCGCGCTACGACGCGATCGACCGCCAGGCACTCGCCGAACAGGACAATGCCATGGCCGCACAAGCCTGGACTCGCGCCTACGCGCCGCCCGTCACGGTCTACGGCAGCTATTACAGCGGCGGTTGGGGCCACGGCTGGGGCACCGGGATTGGCTACGGATATCCGGGTTGGGGCTGGTAATCACAGGGCTTCGCGACTCAAGCGAGTAAACGAAAAAAGGCGCGGCTCGATGCCGCGCCTTTTTGCTTGCCAGCATGCTCAACACATGCAGCGCAGTTAGCCCGCCTTCTTCGCTTCCTTCCCGTGCCCGTGCTTCTTCTCAGGGACGCGCGAAACGGGGTTCGGCACCACCCTGACCGGCGCCGCCGACATCTCGCCGCGCGTCGAGGTATTTGACGAACCGCTCGGCGTAACCGGCGGCGTCTGGTTCGGTGAGACGAACTGCACGAACACCTCGCTGTCCTTCACCATGCCCATTTCGTAGCGCGCGCGCTCCTCAACAGCTGCCGTGCCGCTCTGCAGATCCTGCACTTCGCCCGCAATGCGTTCGTTGCGCAGTTTCTCGTCGTCGTTCTGCTTTTGCTGCTGCGCGAGCTGCTGCTGCAGTTCGTGCACACGCAGCCAGCCACCATGGCCCCACCAGAGCGGATACTGGATCAGCACGAGCAGGATAATCAGAACGACAGTGACAAGCCGCATGAAAGGTGCCGGATAAATACACGCCGCCCTGCGCTATACGCAGGGCGGCGGAGAGAGATGACGAAGGGTGACAGCAAGGCTGCTGCCGGCGCAGGTTCCGCTTAACGCAGGTTATAGAACGCCGACTTGCCCGGGTAGCTGGCGATATCACCGAGATCTTCCTCGATGCGCAGCAGCTGGTTGTACTTCGAGATGCGGTCGCTGCGCGAGAGCGAACCGGTCTTGATCTGACCCGCGTTCAGTCCGACAGCAATGTCGGCGATCGTCGAGTCTTCGGTTTCGCCCGAACGGTGCGAGATCACGGCCGTGTAGCCCGCGCGCTTGGCCATTTCGATTGCTGCGAAGGTTTCCGTCAGCGTGCCGATCTGGTTGATTTTGATAAGGATCGAGTTGGCGATGCCCTTCTCGATGCCTTCCTTCAGGATGCGCGTGTTGGTGACGAACAGGTCGTCGCCCACGAGCTGGACCTTCTTGCCGAGCTTTTCGGTCAGGAGCTTCCAGCCGGCCCAGTCGCTTTCGTGCATGCCGTCTTCGATCGAGACGATCGGGAACTTGTCGGCGAGCGTCGCCAGGTAGTCGGCGAACTCGGCCGACGACAGTTGCAGACCTTCGCCCGCGAGCTGGTACTTGCCGTCGTGGTAGAACTCGCTCGCCGCGCAGTCGAGCGCGAGCAGCACGTCTTCACCGGCGCGGTAGCCAGCCTTTTCGATGGCTTGCAGGATGGTCGAGAGGCATTCGTCGTTGCTGCCGAAGTTCGGTGCGAAACCGCCTTCGTCGCCCACTGCCGTGCTCATGCCGCGATCCGAGAGGATCTTCTTGAGCGCATGGAACACTTCCGCGCCGCAACGCAGCGCTTCACGGAAGGTCGGCTGGCTCACCGGCACGATCATGAATTCCTGGATGTCCAGGCTGTTGTTCGCGTGCGCGCCGCCGTTGACGATGTTCATCATCGGGACGGGCAGCTGCATCGCGCCCGAACCGCCGAAGTAGCGGTACAGCGGCAGGCCGGCTTCTTCAGCGGCAGCCTTCGCGACGGCCATCGATACGGCCAGCATGGCGTTTGCGCCGAGACGCGACTTGTTGTCGGTGCCGTCCAGTTCGAGCAGGGTCTTGTCGAGGAAGGCTTGTTCCGACGCGTCGAGGCCCATGATCGCCTCGGAGATTTCGGTGTTGATGTGCTCGACGGCCTTGAGCACGCCCTTGCCGTTGTAGCGGCCGGCTTCGCCGTCGCGCAGTTCGATCGCTTCGCGCGAACCAGTCGACGCGCCCGACGGCACCGCTGCGCGGCCCATCGTGCCCGATTCGAGCAGCACGTCGCATTCGACGGTGGGATTGCCGCGCGAATCCAGGATCTCGCGACCGATGATATCTACGATTGCACTCATGGTTTCCTCAGGAAATGACAGTAATTCTTGCGCGAGCTGCGCCGTCTGCTGCATCGGCCCGCGAGGCACAGTTTCTATGCTCGTTCGGGGCACACCGTCACATGGGACAGGCTGCGTGCTCGCCAGGTTCAACTTGCCGCAGCGCAACCGGTCACGCTCCAGTGACCGACGCGCTGCCACGCTGCCTTGTACATCGAGCGCGGTGCTGGCTGCGCTGCGCACAGCATGATGTCGTTACATGACATTTGCGATGCGCGCGATCCTGCGCCGCGCTGCTCCTCCATCGCGCCGCTCATGCAATCGAAGCGGCGCGCCGTACTACGTAATTCCCGGCTCAGCTGAAGTCGTTCTCGAGGAACGGCGTGCGCTTGACCGCCTGGTCGAGCGTCACGAGCGTTTCGAGCAGGTCGGCCATGCGGTTCAGCGGCACGGCGTTGGGGCCATCGGACTTGGCCTGCGCGGGGTTCGGGTGCGTCTCCATGAAGAGACCCGCCACGCCCGTGGCCACGGCCGCGCGCGCGAGCACCGGCACGAATTCGCGCTGACCGCCCGAGCTGGTGCCCTGCCCGCCCGGCAACTGCACCGAGTGGGTCACGTCCATCACGACCGGCGCACCGGTCTCGCGCATGATAGCGAGCGAGCGCATGTCCGAGACGAGGTTGTTGTAACCGAACGAAACACCGCGCTCGCAGGCGAAGAAGCGGTCTTCGGAAAGACCCGCCTCACGCGCGGCTTCGCGCGCCTTGTCGATCACGTTCTTCATGTCGTGCGGCGCGAGGAACTGGCCTTTCTTGATGTTGACCGGCTTGCCCGAGCGTGCGCACGCGTGGATGAAGTCGGTCTGGCGGCACAGGAACGCAGGCGTTTGCAGCACGTCCACGACCGAAGCCACGGGCCCGATCTCTTCTTCCGTGTGCACGTCGGTCAGCACGGGCAGGCCGAGCTGGCGCTTCACTTCGGAGAGAATGCGCAGGCCTTCGTCCATCCCGAGGCCGCGAAACGACTTGCCGCTCGAACGATTGGCCTTGTCGTAAGACGACTTGTAGATGAACGGAATGCCGAGCTTCGACGTGATTTCCTTCAGGCGGCCCGCCGTGTCGATCGTCATCTGTTCAGATTCGACGACACAGGTGCCCGCGATCAGGAAGAACGGCTTGTCGAGACCAACCTCGAAACCGCACAGATTCATGCTTTCTCCTCAGCGCGCGCCTCATGGTGCGCGACTGCCGCTTCGACATACGCCTTGAACAGCGGATGGCCGTCGCGCGGCGTGGACGTGAATTCCGGGTGGAACTGGACGCCGACGAACCACGGGTGCATATCGCGCGGCAGTTCCATCATTTCCGGCAGATCTTCGCTCGGGGTACGGGCGCTGATGATAAGGCCGCTGGCTTCGAGCTTGGGCACGTAGCCGTTATTGACTTCATAACGGTGGCGGTGGCGCTCGTTCACGTCCTTGCCATAGATTTCCGCTGCAAGCGTGCCGGGCTTGATCGGGCAACGCTGCGAACCGAGGCGCATCGTGCCGCCGAGGTCCGAGTCTTCGGTGCGCTTCTCGACCTTGCCTTCGCGGTCGGCCCATTCGGTGATGAGCGCGACAACGCGGTCCGGCGTGTCCGGATCGAATTCCGTGCTGTTCGCGTGCTTCAGACCCACCACGTCGCGCGCGAATTCGATCACGGCGAGCTGCATGCCGAGGCAGATGCCGAGGTACGGCACTTTCGCTTCGCGAGCGTATTGAATGGCCTTGATCTTGCCTTCGGTGCCACGACGGCCGAAACCGCCCGGCACGAGGATCGCGTCGAGATGCTTGAGGCTCTCGACACCCTCTTCGTCGATCTGCTCGGAGTCGATGTACTCGATGTTCACCTTCGCCGACGTCTTGATCGACGCATGACGCAGCGCTTCGATGAGCGACTTGTACGACTCGGTCAGATCGACGTACTTGCCGACCATGCCGATCGTGACTTCGTGCTTGGGATGCTCGAGCTTCTCGACCATTTCCGACCAGATCGACAGATCGGCGGGCTTGGCGGAGAGCTTCAGTTCGTCGCAGACGATCGAGTCGAGGCCCTGGTCGTGCAACATCTGCGGAATCTTGTAGATGCTGTCCGCGTCCCACACCGAGATCACGGCGTCTTCGGGCACGTTCGAGAACATCGAGATCTTCGAGCGCTCGTCGTCGGGAATGCGACGGTCGGCGCGGCACAGCAGCACGTTCGGATAGATACCGATTTCGCGCAGCTTCTGCACGCTATGCTGCGTGGGCTTGGTCTTCAGTTCGCCCGCCGTGGCGATGAACGGCACCAGCGTGAGGTGCACGAAGCATGCGCTGTTGCGGCCAAGGCGCAGGCTCATCTGACGCGCGGCCTCGAGGAACGGCAGCGATTCGATGTCGCCCACGGTGCCGCCCACTTCAACGATCGCGACGTCCGGTTCGCCGCACGTCGCCGATGCGGCGCCGCGTTCGATGAATGCCTGGATTTCGTTCGTGATGTGCGGAATGACCTGCACGGTCTTGCCCAGATAGTCGCCGCGGCGTTCCTTGCGGATCACCGATTCGTAGATCTGGCCCGTGGTGAAGTTGTTGGCCTTGCGCATCTTCGTGCTGATGAAGCGCTCATAGTGGCCGAGGTCGAGGTCGGTTTCCGCTCCGTCTTCCGTCACGAACACTTCGCCGTGCTGAAACGGGCTCATCGTGCCGGGGTCGACGTTGATGTAGGGATCGAGCTTGAGGAGGGTGACTTTCAGACCGCGCGATTCGAGGATCGCGGCGAGGGAGGCGGCGGCAATACCCTTGCCAAGGGACGAAACTACGCCGCCGGTGACGAAAACATATTTGGTCATCGCTGAATGCTCGCGGGAAAAACGGATTATACCTGAAAGCAAGGGCTAACCCTGAATTTTGAGCGAGCAGAAACGATGCGCGACGCGTTGCCCCGCGCGCTACCCTGCCTCGCAAGCAGCAGCACCGGCAAGCGTGCGTTCAGGCTCCGTTTTCCATGGCGTAGAGCATGCGCTGCACCGCGCGCGCGGTCTCGATCGGACGCTCCATGGGGTACAGATGACTGCCCTCGATCCATTCGAAGCGCTCGCCCGCAATGCGCCGTGTTGCCGCAAGCCCGACCTGGCGGACTTCACGCGACTGCGTGCCCGCGAGGAAGCTCACCGGCACCGGCGAACCGTGTACGAGCCGCGCGCCGAGCGTGTGCGGCAGCGTGCGATAGATCATGTACTCGGTGTGGCGGTCGAAGGCGAGCGTGCGGCCGCCATCCACCGAGGTCTGAGGAATGCCGAAGTCGACATAGTCGGACAGCACACGCTCGTCCCAGCGCGCAAACGCCGCCTTCGAATGGAAATGCCGCCAGGCCTCGTCACGGCTCGCCCAGTTCGTGCGACGCGTGCGCGTGGCGGCGGCCGGCGAAAGACGTTCGTCAAGGCCGGTCCACTGCGAAACCCGCAGCATGCTGCTGCGCCAGCCGGCGATCACCGGCGAATCGAGCATCACGACGCCTTTGACCCACTGCGGCTTTTTCAGTGCGGCCATCAGCGAGAGATAGCCGCCGAGCGAATGGCCTACGAGCCATACGGGCTCCTCGTAGGTGCGGCCAATGTCGTCGAGCAGTTGTTCGACGAGATGCGGCCAGTCGCGCGTGACGGGAAAGCGTGCGTCGTGCCCAATGCGCTCGATGTAGCGCAGTTCGTAGTTGTCGCCCAGTTCGGCGAAGAACGTGCGATAAATCGAGGCCGGAAAACCGTTCGCATGCGAGAAATGGATGACGTTTTTCAAAAGCGGCTTGTCTCTCTATTTTGTTGATCTCTTTCGTCGTTCACGCTTGCGTCCACACTTCTGTTGGCCCGGCGCGTCAGTCTTGCGTTGGCGGGTCCATCCAGTAGCGCCGCTGGGTATCGCGAAATCGCTCGACGGCGAGCGCGCCAGGCCGTGCCTCGACGCGCGCGGCGCCGTGGGCATCGCTGCGCGCGAGCACGATATGGCGGGCCGCGTAGCGCGCGTAGACGCCCGGATGCGGGTGATGAAAGCGGTTCAGATAGCCTACCTGAAATATCGCGACGAGCGGCCAGACAGAATCGAGGAACGGCTCAGTCGACGAAGTTCGGCTGCCGTGGTGCGGCACGACGAGCACCTGTGCACGCAACCGCACGGGGTCGCGCGCGACCAGCGTGCGCTCGACGCCCGCTTCGATGTCGGCGGCGATCAGCGCGGAAACCGGGCTCGCTCGTGTTTCGCGCGCGGCGCTCACCGCCGTCGTCACCCGGAGGACGCAGCAGTGCGCGTTGGGTTTGCCCGCGAGCGGCCCAGGGTCGGGCCACAGCACCTCGAAGTCGACGCCGTCCCACCGCCAGCGCTGGCCGGCGGCGCACTGCACGGTCTGCGCGCCCTTTGTGCGCGCGCTCGCCCACAGCGGATGCGCGGGCAAGATGCCTGCCACGAACTCCCCCACTTCGACGGCATCGAGCACGGCTTGGGCGCCGCCAGAATGATCGGAATCGTCGTGGCTGATCATCAACGCGTCGAGGCGACCTATGCCTCGCGTCTGCAGATACGGCACGACGATCCGCTCACCCGCCTGCGTCGATTCGGGCCCCGGCCCCGCGTCGAAAAGCAGGCGGTGACGGGCAGTTTCGACCAGCACCGACGTGCCCTGCCCGATGTCGAGCGCCGTGAGCCGGAAAGCGCCGGGCGGCGGCCCCGTGGGCGCTGGCACCAGCAACGGCAGCCACGTGAATGGTGCGAGCCAGCGCAGCGGCCAGCCGCGCGGCGCGAGACACCAGGCGACGCCCACGGCCGCACAGGCGAGCGGCCACCCTCCCGGTTGCGGCAATCGCAGAACCGCCCATGGCAGCCCTTCCAGGCCGCCTAGTGCCGCGACCAAGCCGTCGAGGCAGGTATGCGCCGCACGTAGCGCAAACGCATCGAGCGGCGCGGGCAGCGCCGCGCTCCCAATGACAAGCGGCGTGACGAGCATGCTCACCCAGGGAATCGCAAACGCATTGGCGAACGGTCCGATAAGCGGTATTTGCGCGAACCAGTAGGCCGTGAGCGGCGCGAGCGCCAGCGTCACGGCCCATTGCACGCGAGCGCTATCACCGACGCGCGCGGCCATGCGTCGTATCGCCCCACGCCAGCCGCCAGGCGGAAAAACCAAGGCGGCGAGACGCCGAAGCCAGCCGTCGCGTGCGGTTGGGTCTGCGGTTGTGTCTTCTGTTGGCTCAGTTCGGTCGCGCATCGGATCAGCGTCGTCACCCGATAGGTCTTGTGGCGCGTCCCTGTGCAAGCGCGGCACGCCGCTTGCCGCGAAGAGGATCGCCCCGACGGCGCAAAACGAGAGCCAGAAGCCGGCGGCCGTCACCGCCCACGGATCGCGCAGCAGTACGAGCCCGAGCGCCCACGCCAGCACGTGCGAGCGTGCGACCTCGCGCCCGGCGAATAGCGCGAGCGCGACGACTGCCAGCATCCAGAGCGCGCGCTGCACCGGCACATTGAAACCGGCGAGCGCGGCATAAATGCCCGCCGCGAGCAACGCACCCGCAACGGCAACCTTCTGCGCGGGCACGAAGAGCGGCGCCTCGACACCGCGCCAGCGCGCGCGCCGCCACAGCGCACCCGCGCCCCACCCCGCGAGCCCGGCGACGAACGCGATATGCAGCCCGGAAATCGCCACCAGATGGCTTGTGCCCGTATTGCGCATGAGACGCCAGTCCGCGTCGCTGACCGCGTCCTGCGCGCCGGTCGCGAGCGCGATGACGATGCCGCGATGCGGCGCCTCGCCGAGCACCGCGTCGATGCGCGCACGCAGCGCAGCGCGCGCTCGCTCGATACGCACGCCGATGCCAGAGGCGTCGACGGGCAGACGCGCAGCATGCTCCGGATCGCTCACATAGCCGGTTGCGCGCACGCCACGTGCGAGCAGTGTGGCTTCCGTGTCGCGCAGACCGAAATTGCCATTGCCGTGCGGGCGTTTGAGCCGCAAGGCAAGTCGCCAGCGCGCGCCGGGCACGAGCGACGGCAGCGGTGCGTCGCGCGCTACCCAGGACAACTGGATCAATTGCGGCAGCTGTGTGGCAGCTTTGGGAGCATCTTTGTTCGCTTCCCAGGACTCAACACGAAAGAGAAAGCTCGCGCCGCTTGCGCCGTAAGAAGGCAAGCTGGAGATATAGCCGGTGACGCGGAGATCGCGCGTCTCCCACGCAGCGGGAAGCGCCTGAGCAAGCCGCAACTCTGCACGCCAGGCCGCGTAGCCAAAGCCCGCGCATCCCGCCGCAAGCCACACCGCAGCCCAGCCGCTCGCAGTGCGCCATCCTCGCTCGCCAAACAGGCCGAATACCCGGGATACATCCGCCGGCGCAGCGGCGCCGAGCGCCCAAACGGCCCACCCGGCCACAAAAACGATTGCCAGAACGAGCCCGACCCACGCGCCCCACCCCGGTAACCCGGCCTGCCGCTGCAACGCAATCACGCCCAGCGCAAAACCGCACCATATCGCCCGCATCCTGCCTCCTCGCAACGAGGGGGCCGAATGCGCCGACCGCGGCAATCGCGCCGCGCTCAACGCGCGCCGTGCACGCCACCCCGGAAACGATTATGCAGACGAAAGCGCGAGCCGCGGCAGCGCTGCCGCCGCGTTGGCCGTTGTGCCAAGTGCAAGCTCCTCGGGACTCAAGCCACGCAAGCCGGCAAGCACGGCGCCGATGCGCGGCACCTGGTCGGGTGTGTTGCGCTCGCGATAAAGCCAGGCCGGTGAGATATCGGGCGCGTCGGTTTCCATGACGATGGCCTCGAGCGGCAACTGCTGCGCGAGCCTGCGAATCTGCAGCGCGCGCTCGAACGTCAGGTTGCCGCCGAAACCGAGATGCATCCCATGATCGATGAACGCTTGCGCCTGCTGAAAGCTACCGTTGAACGCGTGCGCGATCCCGCTTTTCACACCGTTTCGGCGCAGCCCCTTGAGCACCTGATCCTGCGACTTGCGCACATGACAGATCGCCGGCAGACCGAACTCACGCGCAAGACGCAGCTGGGCGTCGTAGAAGTGCTGCTGACGCGCGTCGTCGAGGCCTGGCACGAAGTAATCGAGCCCGATCTCGCCGATGCCAACGAAGCGCGGATCATCGAGACTCGCCTCGATCTCGCCGCGCAACGCCTGAAGGTCTTCCTCGCTTGCCTGCGTTGTATAGAGCGGATGGATGCCGAGCGCGTAGACCGCGCCCTCAGTGCGGTGCGCGAGCGCGCGCACCGTCTCGAAGTTCCAGCGCGCCACCGCCGGGATCACGATGCGCGACACGCCCGCCGCTTGCGCCGCCGACGCGACCGCGTCGCGGTCAACGTCGAACTCGGCGGCATCGAGATGGCAGTGCGTGTCGATCCACATGGCGCTCGCTCGCAGGAAAGCTCAGACGGGTACGACCGGTTCCTCGTGCAGCATGCCGTCGCGCAAACGCACGATGCGGTCGCAGCGCGCCGCGAGGTCGGGATCGTGCGTGACGATCACGAAGCTCGTATCGAACTGGTCGGAGAGTTCGAGCATCAGGTTGAAGACGGTATCCGCCGTTGCGCCGTCGAGGTTGCCGGTGGGCTCGTCGGCGAGCACGCATGCGGGTTTCGTCACGAGCGCGCGCGCGATCGCCACTCGCTGACGCTCACCGCCCGAAAGCTCACCGGGCCGGTTGCGCGCGCGATGCGAGAGGCCCACGCGCTCCAGGATCTGCATCGCCTCGGCGCGCGCGTCTTCCTGCGTCATGCGGCGAATGCGCAGCGGCATCGCCACGTTGTCGAGCGCCGAAAACTCGGGCAGCAGATGGTGAAACTGGTAGACGAACCCGAGCGCGCGATTGCGCAGCTCGTTGCGCTCGCGTTCGGAAAGCTCGGTGAACGGCTTGCCGAGCACCGAGACCTTGCCCGCGCCCGGCTCATCGAGTCCGCCCAGCACGTGCAAGAGCGTGCTCTTGCCCGAGCCCGACGCGCCCACCACGGCGAGCTTTTCGCCGCGCCTGACTTTCAGATCGGTGTCGTGCAGCACCTGCACGGCGAGCGGCCCCTGGCCGAACACCTTCGAGACGCCGTGCGCTTCGAGCACGTACGGATAGTCGCCAGCCGCGGCGATGAGCGATTGACGGTCATTCATAGCGCAGCGCCTCCGCGGGACGAACCTTGGCCGCACGCCAGCTCGGATAGAGCGTGGCGAGCGCGGACAGCACGAACGCAATCGCGCCGATGCGCATCACGTCGGAAGGCACGAGTTCCGAAGGCAGCTCGCTGATGAAATACACCGAAGGCGGCAGGAACTGGATGCCGAGCAGATGTTCGATCGCCGGCACGCTCCAAGGAATGCTCCATGCGATGAGGCAACCGAGCGCAATGCCGATGCCGGTGCCCACGAAGCCGATCGTCACGCCCTGCACGACGAAGATCTTCATGATCGAGCCCGGCTGCGCGCCGAGCGTGCGCAGGATCGCGATGTCGGCCTGCTTGTTGGTGACGGTCATGACGAGAGACGAAACGAGATTGAACGCCGCGACCGCGATGATGAGCGTGAGAATGATGAACATCATGCGCTTTTCGATCTGCACGGCTGAGAACCAGGTCTTGTTCTGCTGCGTCCAGTCGCGGATATAGAGGTCGCCCGAGAGCGTATGCACGAGCTGGCGCGCCACCGCCGGCGCGCGCTGCATGTCCTTCAGCCGCAGGCGCACGCCGCTTGGCGCACCGAGGCGATAGAGCACTTCGGCGTCGCGGATGTTGGTGAGCGCGAGCGTGCTGTCGTACTCGTAGTGGCCCGACTCGAACACGCCCATCACCGTGAACTGCTTCAGGCGCGGCAGCATGCCGGCCGGCGTGATCGAGCCCTCGGGGGCAACGAGCGTGACCTTGTCGCCCACCGTCACGCCGAGGTTCACGGCGAGATCCGCGCCGAGTACGATACCGAAGCTGCCGGGCGTGAGGTCGTTCAGGCTGCCCGCCTTCATCTCCTTGCCGATGTCCGACACCTGCGGCTCTTCGGAAGGCTCGATGCCGCGAAGCGCGACGCCGTTCACGCTGTCACCGCGCGTGAGCAGCGCCTGGGCGTCCACGTAAGGCGCGGCGCCAATGACTTCGGGATTGGTCTTCGCTTCCTTCGCGGTGAGTTGCCAATCGGGCATCGTGCCGGTGGGCGAAAAGATCTCGATGTGCGCGAGCACGGAGAGCATGCGGTCGCGGACGTCACGCTGGAAACCGTTCATCACCGAGAGCACGACGATCAGCGCCGCGACGCCGAGCGCGATGCCCGACATCGAAATGAGCGCGATGAACGAGATGAACCCGTTACCGGTCGTGCGTTTGCCGGCGCGGGTGTAGCGCCAGCCTATCTGCCATTCGTAGGGAAGTTTCAAGCGAATCCTTTTTGCGTCTTCGTTGCGCTCCGGCGCCGTATTGACCCTGGGGCCAGTGCGCGGGACGCCCCGGAAATATCGTGCCGGGTCGGGCGTCGATCAACCGCGAAGTTTGCCACACTGGCGACGCTCCACGGACATTCGGCTGACTTTCGGCGGCGTTCCCACGAACTTTCGCGCGTGAGAAGTGCATCGCCCGCAGGCTTCTGCCCGCCCTCTTCTTCGAGCCACATTTCGTCCACAAGTGCCGCAGCACGAGCATAACGGGGCAATGCGGGGCCGTTGCGACACCTCCGAGGGCAGCCCGGCGTGCGCAGCGCCGAAGTACAATGCGCACCATCATGCCCGCCGACCGACTCCATCTGCTCGTCCCCTTTGCCTTGCCCTGCGCCGCGGCCGCCTCCACCGCGCTCGCGGGCCTCGAATACCCGGCGCTCGCGAAACTGGTTGCGCGCGCGACACTCGGCGAGCAGGTGATCGGCGAGGACTTCCAGCGCACGCTGCCGCACGAGCGCTGGGTTGCGCGCCAGTTCGGCGCACTCGGTACTGCGAGCGCAAACCATGTGAAGCCGTCGGCGGCCGCCGATGACGAAGCGCCACTTGCGCCCTACATGCTGCTCGCCGACGGCGGGACGCCCGGCGACGCCACGTGGGCGTGCGTGCAGCCCGTGCACGTGCGCATCGCGCACGATCATCTGGTGCTGATCGACCCCGCCTCGCTGGAACTCGCCGACGCCGACGCCGCCACGCTCTACACCGTCGCCCGCCCGCTGATCGAAGAACTGGGCGTGCGTATCGAAGCCCCGACGCCGCAGCGCTGGTATCTCTCCTCGGGAGGGTTCGGAACGCTCGCGGGCGCGTCGCCCTTGCGCGCGAGCGGCCGCAACATCGAGATCTGGCTGCCGCACGAGGCCCACTCGGGCCAGCGTTCGCGCGCGTGGATGAAGGTGCAGAACGAAGTGCAGATGGCATGGTTCGAGCATCCGGTGAACGAAGCGCGCGAGGCGCGCGGTCTGCCCGCCGTCAATTCGATCTGGTTCCACGCGCAAGGCGAGCTGCGCGCCGTCACGAGCCCGTATGCGCAAGTGTGCTCCGATGCGGCCGCCACGCGCGGCCTGGCACTCGCGGCGAATGCGCAAGTCGGCGCCGCGCCAGCGACTTATGCAGCACTCGCAGCCTCACTCAACAACGGTTCGGGCAAGGGAGCGACGCTCGTCGAACTCGATCCGTTTTCAGCAGCCTTCATCCAGCAGGACTGGGGCCGCTGGAACGCAGCGTTCGCGCAACTGGAGCGCGACTGGTTCGCGCCCGCGCTCGCCGCGCTGCAAACGGGCGCGCTCGCCGCGCTCGACCTCACGCTGTGCGGCGACACGGGCTCGGTCACGCTCTCCATCACGCGCGGCGATCTGCGCAAGTTCTGGCGACGCCGTCTGTTCGCGTCGCTCTTTATCGAATGATCTCCGAATGACTTCTTCTTTCCGCGCTCACGCATGACCCGAATCGTCACCCGCGCCTGCTCGCCCGCCGACACCGAAGTGCTCGTGCGCCACGGCCTGCATCCAGTGCTCGCACGCCTTTACGCCTCGCGTGGCGTCTGCCAGCCCGACGAGATCGAAACCGGTCTCGCGCGCCTCATCCCGCCCACGGGCATGAAGGGCATCGACGAGGCGGCCACGCTGCTCGCCGACGCGCTGGAAGCCGAGTGCCGCATGCTCGTGGTCGCCGACTACGACTGCGACGGCGCAACCGCCTGCGCCGTGGCCGTGCGCGGCCTGCGCATGTTCGGCGCGCAGATCGACTATCTCGTGCCGAACCGCTTCGAGTACGGCTACGGCCTCACGCCCGAGATCGTCGCACTCGCCGCGCAACGCAAAGGCGGCCCGCCCGACATCCTGATCACGGTGGACAACGGCATCGCCAGCGTGGAAGGCGTCGAAGCCGCCAACGCGCTTGGCATCGAGGTGCTCGTGACCGACCACCACCTGCCCGGCGACACGCTCCCCGACGCGCGCGCCATCGTCAATCCGAATCAGCCGGGTTGCGAGTTTCCGAGCAAGTGCATCGCGGGCGTGGGCGTCATGTTCTACACGCTGCTCGCGCTGCGCGCGGAATTGCGCCAGCGCGGCGCGTTCAGCGAGACGAACCCCGAGCCGCGCCTCGACGGCCTGCTCGATCTCGTCGCGCTCGGCACCGTCGCCGACGTCGTGAAACTGGACGGCAACAACCGCGTGCTCGTCGCGCAGGGTTTGCAACGCGTGCGCAACGGCCGCATGCAGCCGGGCATTGCGGCGCTCTTCCGCGCTGCGGGCCGCGACGCGAAAAGCGCGTCGGGCTTCGACTTCGGCTTTGCGCTCGGCCCACGTCTGAACGCGGCCGGGCGGCTCTCGGACATGTCGCTCGGCATCGAATGCCTGACCACGGACGACGTGGGCCGCGCGTGGGAACTCGCCCAGCAGCTCGACTCGATGAACCGCGAGCGCCGCGAGATCGAGGCGGGCATGCAGCAGCAGGCGCTTGCCGATCTTGCCGATGTCGATCCGCAAGGCAAGGCTACGCTCACGCTGTTCAACGAAGGCTGGCACCAGGGCGTGATCGGCATCGTCGCGGGGCGGCTCAAGGAGCGTTTTCACCGCCCTTCGTTCACCTTCGCGCCTGCCGACGACGACGGCGAACTCGTGAAAGGCTCGGGACGTTCGATCCCCGGTTTCCATCTGCGCGACGCCGTCGATCTCATCAGCAAGCGCGAGCCGGGTCTGATCCAGAAGTTCGGCGGCCACGCCATGGCCGCGGGCATGACGATCGCCGCCGCTGACGTGCCGCGCTTCGCCGCCGCATTCGAGCGCGTGGGCCGCGAGTGGCTCACGGAAGAAGCGCTCGCGCGCACCGTCGAGACGGACGGCGATCTCGAAGACGCCTACTTCACGCCCGATTTCGTGGAGATGCTCGACGCCGCCGTGTGGGGCCAGGGCTTCCCGGCGCCCGTGTTCTCGGGAGAGTTCGAAGTGGCTTCGCAGGCGCTCGTGAAGGACAAGCACCTCAAGCTGCAATTGCTGCGCGGGCGCCAGCGCTTCAACGCGATCTGGTTCAATCACACGGAGTCGCTGCCGCAGCACACGACCGTCGCTTACCGGCTCGTGCGCGACACCTGGAACGGCGTCTCGCGCGTGCAACTCGTCGTGGAGCACGCGGCGCTCTGAGTCCGCGCCGAGTCCACTCCAGGCACCCAGGCGCGGGCCCTCCGATGGTCCGCGCCGCCCTTGATCCGGGTCCAATCAGCTATAATTCAATGTTTTACACGCCGGATCACGATACAAATGGAAGCGGAACGTCTCAACGCGATCGAAGCTCTTTTGGCGGACCTGCGCACGCGCGCGGGCGAGCTACGGGGGTATCTTTGACTACGACGTAAAAGCCCGACGGCTCGTCGAAGTCAACAGTGAACTCGAAGACCCCAACGTCTGGAACGACTCGAAGCACGCCCAGGGTCTCGGCAAGGAAAAGAAGCTCCTCGAGGGCGTGGTGCACGTGCTCGACGGTATCGAGAACGATACGCGCGACACGCAGGATCTCTTCGAGATGGCCCGCGAGGAAGGCGATGAGGACACGCTCGTCGCCATCGAAACCGACGCTCAGGCGATCGAAGCGCGCGTAGCCGACGTCGAATTCCGCCGCATGTTCGCGAATCCGGCCGACCCGAACAATGCGTTCATCGACATCCAGGCCGGTGCCGGCGGCACCGAGGCGTGCGACTGGGCTTCCATGCTGCTGCGCCAGTACGTGCGCTATTGCGAGCGCAAGGGCTTCAAGACCGAAGTGCTCGAAGAGTCCGAAGGCGACGTGGCCGGCATCAAGAGCGCGACGATCAAGGTCGAAGGCGAATACGCCTACGGGTTCCTGCGCACCGAAACCGGCATTCACCGGCTCGTGCGCAAGTCGCCGTTCGACTCGTCGGGCGGCCGCCACACGTCGTTCTCGTCGGTGTTCGTGTACCCGGAAATCGACGATTCGTTCGAGATCGAAGTCAATCCGGCCGATCTGCGCATCGACACGTACCGCGCTTCGGGCGCGGGCGGTCAGCACATCAACAAGACCGACTCCGCCGTGCGTATCACGCACGTTCCGTCGGGCATCGTCGTGCAGTGCCAGAACGACCGCTCGCAGCACCGCAACCGCGCCGAAGCCATGGCCATGCTCAAATCGCGCCTGTACGAAGCCGAAATGCGCAAACGTCAGTCGGAGCAGGACAAGCTCGAAGCGGGCAAGTCGGACGTGGGCTGGGGCCACCAGATCCGCTCCTACGTGCTCGACAACAGCCGTATCAAGGATCTGCGCACCAACGTCGAAATCAGCAACACGAAGGCCGTGCTCGACGGCGATCTCGACGCCTTCATCAGCGCAAGCCTGAAACAGGGCGTGTAAGCTTCCCGCACGCCACGGGCGCTGCAGAACACCGCACGCCGCCCTCTCCTGATGCGCCGCCCGCAACGACCGCGAGGTGCGCGGCGCGCAGCAGGAACTGAAGTCCGCTTATCTGCGCGCGATGCGCGCCGTGTCCCGCGAAGGACCATGCCGGGGCCGCAGCCCCGAAAACTCGCCGAAACACCTGCGAATCAAAGAACTCCGAGCCATCATGACCGAACCGACCCAGCAGAATGCGCCCAGCGCCGCGCCCGAACTCGACGACAACCAGATCATCGCCGAGCGCCGCGAGAAACTGCGCGCGCTGCGCGAAGCAGGCGTCGCCTATCCGAACGACTTCCGCCCGACCCACCACGCCGCCGACCTGCAGCGCGACAACGCCGACACCGACAAGGACGCGCTCGAAGCCAAGCCGCTCGAAGTGGCGATCGCCGGCCGCATGATGCTCAAGCGCGTGATGGGCAAGGCGAGCTTCGCCACCGTGCGCGACGGCTCGGGCCAGATCCAGTTCTTCATCACGCCCGCCGACGTGGGCGAAGCGACCTACGAAGCGTTCAAGAAATGGGACCTGGGCGACATCGTCGCGGCTAAAGGCGTGCTGTTCCGCACCAACAAGGGCGAGCTTTCGGTGCGCTGCACGGAACTGCGCCTGCTCTCCAAGGCGCTGCGTCCGCTGCCGGACAAGTTCCACGGCCTCGCCGACCAGGAAATGCGTTATCGCCAGCGCTATGTCGACCTGATCGTCACGCCCGAAGCGCGTCAGACGTTCCAGGCGCGCACCAAGGCGATTTCCTCCGTGCGCCGCTTCATGGCCGACTCGGGCTTCATGGAAGTCGAAACGCCGATGCTGCACCCGATCCCGGGCGGCGCCGCCGCGAAGCCGTTCGTCACGCACCACAACGCGCTCGACATGCAGATGTTCATGCGCATCGCGCCCGAGCTGTATCTCAAGCGCCTGGTCGTGGGCGGCTTCGAGCGCGTGTTCGAAATCAACCGGAATTTCCGTAACGAAGGCGTTTCGCCGCGCCACAATCCGGAATTCACGATGATGGAGTTCTACGCCGCGTACACCGACTACGCGTGGCTCATGGACTTCACCGAGCAACTGATCCGCCAGGCCGCCATCGATGCGAGCGGCACCGCCGTGCTGACGTATCAGGGCCGTGAACTCGACCTCTCGAAGCCGTTCCATCGCTTGACGATCGTCCAGGCGATCCAGAAGTACGCGCCGCAGTACACGAACGAGCAACTCGCCGACGCAGCTTTCCTGCGTGCGGAACTGAAGAAGTTCGGCGTCGACGCGAACCAGCCGCAGTTCCTGAACGCAGGCGTGGGCTCGCTGCAACTGGCGCTCTTCGAAGAGACCGCCGAGTCGCAACTGTGGGAGCCGACCTATATCATCGACTACCCCGTTGAAGTCTCGCCGCTTGCTCGCGCCTCGGACACGCTGCCGGGCATCACCGAACGCTTCGAGCTCTTCATCACGGGCCGCGAGATCGCCAACGGTTTCTCGGAGCTCAACGATCCGGAAGACCAGGCCGCGCGCTTCAAGAAGCAGGTCGAGCAGAAGGACGCAGGCGACGAGGAAGCGATGTTCTATGACGCCGACTATATCCGCGCGCTCGAGTACGGCATGCCCCCGACGGGCGGCTGCGGCATCGGTATCGACCGCCTGATCATGCTGCTCACGGACAGCGCAAGCATCCGCGACGTGATCCTCTTCCCGCACCTGCGCCGCGAAGACTAAGCGGTACATCTGCCTGACATGACGGGGCGCGTGCGGTTCATACCGCATGCGCCCCGTTTCTTTGGGGCACCTCAGCGCACACGTTTGTAACCATCGGTAAATTCTGCTGGCTAGCGCTGCGGCTGAGACGGGTACGTCAATTGCGCCCACGTGGAAAACCGCGCTGTGCAACGCTGTGCGATGAGTACGCCATGATTGCGCCCTTCTCGCCTCCCTGCCATCGCAGCACAGGGTTACAAATTGAAACGCTCACAGAATTGGATTGGCTCAAACTGGGTCTCACAAGAGAGCCAACTCTGCCAAAGACGGAGCCCGTCATGAACACAACCGATCCGACCACACCGAAACGCCGCCTTCACCCGCTTATCGCAACCGCGGCGGCGGCTGTCATCGTCGCAAGCCTTGCGGCTACCGCAGCCATCACCGGCGTTTTCCCGAAAGCTTCCAGCACCGCCGAACAGAGCGCCCAGGTTCAAACGGGCCAGACGGCCATGACGGCTTCACAGCCGCCGGTGGTCGACTCGACGAAGCCGGTGCAGGCCTCGCAATACGCGCAGAACGACCAGAATGCGCCCGCCGAACCGCAGCCCGCCCCGGCACAAGCTCAACAGCCAGCGGCCGTGCCCGTCGCCCCGCCGCAGCAATATGGCCAACAGCCCGGCCAGCCGCCGCAGCCTTCGCAGCAGCAGTACACGCAGGAAGCGCCGCCCGCCCAGCCAGCATGTTCGACGTGCGGCACGGTCGTCGCGATTTCCGAAGTCAAGCAGGAAGGTCACGGCACCGGTATCGGCGCAGTGGGCGGCGCGGTAGCTGGCGGCGTGGTCGGCAACCAGTTCGGCTCGGGTAACGGCCGCACGGCTATGACGCTGCTAGGCGCGCTGGGCGGCGGCTTCGCGGGCAACTCGGTCGAAAAGCACTTGCGCAGCTCGACGAGCTATTCGGTGCGCGTGCGTATGGAGAACGGCAAGACGCGCTACTTCACTTATCACGAGGCACCGCCGTTCCAGCAGGGCGAGCGCGTGCGCGTGGAGAACGGCACGCTCGTCGCGGGTTGATTGCGCTGAAACCGGCAACGCAATAAAAAAGGCGATTTGCCGTATTGGCAAATCGCCTTTTTCTCGTCTGCTTCGCGGACGTACCGGAAATCAGTAGTCCGCGTCTTCGATCCACGCAGCCTGGATCGCTTCGAGAATCTTCTCGTTCGAACGCGCGGGGTCGTCGTCGAAACCGTCAAGCTCAGTGATCCAGCGGTGCAGATCGGTGAAGCGCACGTACTGCGGATCCACTTCTGGATGGGTGTCCGTCAAGGCCACCGCGATGTCCTGCGTATCGGTCCATTTCATGGCTGCGCGCTCCTCCTGGTGTTCAGTGGCTCAGTGGTTTTCTTTCGCGTGGTTGATCGAGTAACGCGGAATCTCGACCACCAGGTCGTCGTTCTCCGGCACGATCGCCTGACACGACAGCCGCGACGTCGGCTCGAGTCCCCACGCCTTGTCGAGGAGATCGTCTTCGTCTTCCTCGGACGCAACGAGCGCATCGAAACCTTCGCGCACGATCACGTGACAGGTCGTGCAGGCGCACGACTTCTCGCATGCGTGCTCGATTTCGATGCCGTGTTCGAGCAGCGCGTCGCACACGCTCTCGCCCGGCTTGGCGTCGATGACCGCGCCCTCAGGGCACAGTTCGACATGAGGCAGCACCACGATTTGAGGCATTGTGATTTCCGTATCCAATAACTTTCATATCGGGCGCATGCCCCGCCTCCGACGGCGCATGTGCCCATTCTACTGTCGGTGCGCGCTCGGCCACATCGGGAAAGCACGCACGCACGCGCCGTTTGCTAACGACGCGTTCGCCTTTAAGCTGTTGAGGTTTCAGCCACGCTTTTGACCGCGCCTTCAGCCAATCTCGTCGAGCTTCTTGCCCGCCAGCGCGCGCTTGATGCCCTTGTCCATCCGACGCGCGGCAAACTCGTCGGTGCCTTCGGAAAGCGACTTCGTCGCCGCTTCGATCGCGCCGGCGTCGTCGCCCTGCGCGACTTGCGCGAGCGCGGCGATCAGCACGTCGACTTGCGCGCGCTCGGCTTCGTCGAGCAGTTCGCCATCGGCGCCCAAAGCGGCGTTCGTCGCTTCGATGATGCGTTGCGCCTCGACCTGCGCCTCGCGCAGCGCGCGGGCGCGCATGTCGACTTCGGCGGTCTTGAAGCTGTCCTCGAGCATGCGAGCCACGTCGTCATCGGCGAGGCCGTAGGACGGCTTCACCACCACCGACGCTTCCACGCCCGAGAGCTGCTCGCGCGCGAACACGGACAACAGGCCGTCCGCATCCACCTGGTAAGTCACGCGAATGCGCGCCGCGCCCGCCGCCATCGGGGGAATGCCGCGCAGCTCGAAACGCGCGAGCGAGCGACAGTCGGCGACGAGCTCGCGCTCGCCTTGCACGACGTGAATCGCCATGGCCGTCTGGCCGTCCTTGAAGGTCGTAAAGTCCTGCGCGCGCGCGACCGGAATCGTCGAATTGCGCGGGATGATCTTCTCGACGAGGCCGCCCATTGTCTCCACGCCGAGCGAAAGCGGAATGACGTCGAGCAGCAGCCAGTCGTCCTCGCCGCCGCGGTTGCCCGCGAGCAGGTCGGCCTGGATCGCGGCGCCGAGCGCGACGACCTGGTCCGGGTCCAGATTCGTGAGCGGCGCCTGGCCGAAGTGCTGCTCGACGGCGCGGCGGATCACTGGCATGCGCGTCGCGCCGCCAACCAGCACCACGCCCTTCACGTCCTTCGCGGTCACCTTGGCGTCGCGCAGCGCCTTCTTCGTCGGTGTGAGCGTGCGCTGCACGAGCGCTTGCGTGAGCGCTTCGAAGCGCGGCTCGTCGATCGTGAGCGCGATCTGTTTGCCGTTCGACAACGCCGCCTCGATACGCGCTTCGGGCGCGGACGAGAGCGCTTCCTTCGCATCGCGCACGCGGTCGAGCAACAGGCGCACGTCTTCGGGTGCGAGCGTCGCGCGCTCGATCCCTGACTGCTCCAGCGCATAAGCAAAGAGCGCGTGGTCGAAATCGTCGCCACCGAGTGCCGAATCGCCGCCGGCTGCCAGCACTTCGAACACGCCCTTCGTGAGCTTGAGAATCGACAGGTCGAACGTGCCGCCGCCGAGGTCGTAGACCGCGTAGAGGCCTTCGGCGCCGTTGTCGAGTCCGTAGGCAATCGCCGCCGCGGTCGGCTCGTTGAGCAGACGCAGCACGTTCAGTCCCGCGAGACGCGCTGCGTCCTTGGTCGCCTGGCGCTGCGCTTCGTCGAAGTACGCGGGCACCGTGATGACGGCGCCGACGAGTTCGTCGCCGAGCGTGTCTTCGGCTCGCTGGCGCAGCGTCGCGAGAATTTCGGCCGAGACTTCGACGGGGCTTTTCACGCCGTCCACGGTCTGGATCTGCACCATGCCCGGCGCGTCGACGAAGTCGTAAGGCGCGTTGGCCGCGCCTTCGACGTCGGACTTGCCGCGGCCCATGAAGCGCTTGACCGAAACGATCGTGTTGCGCGGATCGGTCGCGGCTTGCGCCTTCGCCGTGCGGCCGATGCGGCGCCC
The DNA here is from genome assembly GCF_021390645.1 of Paraburkholderia flagellata. Taxonomy (GTDB): domain Bacteria; phylum Pseudomonadota; class Gammaproteobacteria; order Burkholderiales; family Burkholderiaceae; genus Paraburkholderia; species Paraburkholderia flagellata. Next base: position 1,291,664 of record NZ_JAJEJT010000001.1, on the reverse strand, counting down.
GCCATTCGCGAGATAGCGCACGACCGAGGGCAGCAGCGCGTGACCGTCTTCGTCGGGCAGCACGTCGGGCACGCCGCTGCGCACGGCCGCGACCAGCGAGTTCGTCGTGCCCAGGTCGATGCCGACGGCGAGTCGCCGCTGATGCGGCGCCGGCGCCATGCCGGGTTCGGAGATTTGCAGTAAGGCCATCTGTGTGATCTGCTTTTTAACCTGATGGGCGCGAGCGCCCGATATCCGTTTCAGCCTTCGAGACGCTCGATCTGCGAGTCGATCTCGCCCGCCACGCGCTCGATGAACATGAGCTGACGCACCGCCTCGGCCGCCGGCTGGTTCGAGCCGCTGTCGAGCAGCGCCGCGAGCTTCGTGAAGCGCACGCGTTCGTCGTCGCGCAGTTCGCCCGCAAGCGCGTCGAGCGCATCGATGTTCTTCGCGCCGACTGCGTCTTCGATCGCCTCGCGCCACTCCATCTGCTGCATGAGGAACGCGGGCTCCATCGCGGTGTTGTTCTCCGCGCCAACGTCGATACCGCGCAGATGCAGCAGATATTTCGCGCGCTTGAGCGGATCGCGCAGCGTCTGGTACGCCTCGTTCGTGCGCGTGGCCCATTGCATGGCGATGCGCTTTTGCGCCTCGCCGGCCGCGGCGAAACGGTCGGGATGCACCTGCGCCTGCACCGTGCGGTAGGCATGGTCGAGCGCGTTCGCATCGATCGCGAACTGCTCGGGCAGACCGAACAGCACGAAGTGGCTATCGGAGAGCGACCGGGAAGGCGTGGAAGGCGTGCTCATCGGCTGGAACGTTCTTGTGGGGCCATCAAAATCAAAAAGGCGGCACAGGCCGCCTTTTCACCGCTCATCGCGGGCTCAAACGCGGAAGGACTCGCCGCAGCCGCACTCGTCCTTCACATTCGGGTTGTTGAACCGGAAGCCTTCGTTCAGCCCTTCGCGCACGAAGTCGAGCTGCGTGCCGTCGATATAGGCGAGGCTCTTCGGGTCGACGATGACCTTCACGCCGTGGCTCTCGAAGACGTTGTCCTCGGGTGCGAGCTCGTCGACGTACTCGAGCTTGTACGCCAGGCCCGAGCAGCCCGTCGTGCGCACGCCAAGACGCAGGCCCACGCCCTTGCCGCGACGGGTCAGGTACTTTTGCACGTGCTGTGCCGCTTTTTCAGTCAACGTAATTGCCATAGCATCTTCGCCGCGCCTCGCGCCGCCCGGTTGGGCTTTCGCCCTTGCCTTGCGTCGCGACGCAACCCTGCTGCATCCAAAATCGTTAGTCCCAAGGCGCCGACGTCCGGCGCCGTCCTGCATCCGCTGCTGCGCTTACGCCGCGTCGGCCTTCGCTTCCGTCGTGTGACGCTGGCGATAGTCCGCAACCGCTGCCTTGATCGCGTCTTCCGCGAGAATCGAGCAGTGGATCTTCACCGGCGGCAGCGCCAGTTCTTCGGCGATCTGCGTGTTCTTGATGTCGAGCGCCTGGTCGAGCGTCTTGCCCTTCACCCACTCGGTCACGAGCGAGCTCGAAGCGATCGCCGAGCCGCAGCCGTACGTCTTGAACTTCGCGTCTTCGATCACGCCGTCCGCGCCCACGCGGATCTGCAGCTTCATCACGTCGCCGCATGCCGGCGCGCCGACCATGCCGGTGCCCACCGCGTCGTCGTCCTTCGCGAACGAGCCGACGTTGCGCGGGTTTTCGTAGTGGTCCAGAACCTTGTCGCTATATGCCATGATCACACTCCTTCAATTCGTTGGCCGCGCTGCATGCAGTGGTCTGCTCGTTGCGCTGCGGCCGGTTCGTTTTCGATGCTGACTGCGCGATGCTGCTTTAGTGCGCCGCCCACTGGATGGTCGACAGATCGATGCCGTCCTGATGCATTTCCCACAGCGGCGAAAGCTCGCGCAGCTTGGCGATCTTCGTCTTGAGCAGGTTGATGACGTAATCGACGTCCTGTTCCGTCGTGAAGCGGCCCACCGTGAAGCGGATCGAGCTGTGCGCCAGTTCGTCGTTGCGGCCGAGCGCGCGCAGCACGTACGACGGCTCGAGCGAAGCCGACGTGCAAGCCGAACCCGACGACACCGCCACGTCCTTGACCGCCATGATCAGCGACTCGCCTTCGACGAAGTTGAAGCTGATGTTCAGGTTGTGCGGGACACGCTGTTCCATGTCGCCGTTCACGTAGGTTTCTTCGATTTCCTTCAGGCCGCGCAGGAGCTTGTCGCGCAGCATGCGCACGCGCTCGTTTTCCGTGGCCATCTCTTCACGCGCGATGCGGAACGCTTCGCCCATGCCGACGATCTGGTGCGTGGCCAGCGTGCCCGAGCGCATGCCGCGCTCGTGACCGCCGCCGTGCATCTGCGCTTCGATGCGCACGCGCGGCTTGCGGCGCACGTACAGCGCGCCGATGCCCTTCGGGCCGTAGGTCTTGTGCGCCGAGAACGACATCAGGTCGACCTTGAGCTTTTGCAGGTCGATGGGCGCCTTGCCCGTGGACTGCGCAGCATCGACGTGGAAAATGATGCCCTTCTCGCGGCAGATCTCGCCGATCGTCCCGATGTCCTGGATCACGCCGATCTCGTTGTTCACGTGCATGACGGAAACGAGGATCGTGTCGGGACGCAGCGCCGCCTTGAACGCTTCGAGGTCGATCAGGCCGTCGTCCTTCACGTCCAGATAGGTGACTTCGTAGCCTTCGCGCTCGAGCTCACGGCAGGTGTCGAGCACGGCCTTGTGCTCGGTCTTCACCGTGATGATGTGCTTGCCCTTGCTCTTGTAGAAGTGCGCGGCGCCCTTGATCGCGAGGTTGTCCGATTCGGTCGCGCCGGAGGTCCAGATGATTTCACGCGGGTCGGCGTTGACGAGCGCGGCGACCTGCTCGCGCGCTTCCTCGACGGCACGCTCCGCATCCCAGCCATAGGCGTGGCTACGCGACGCCGGATTGCCGAACTGCTCGCGCAGATACGGAATCATCTTGTCCACCACGCGCGGGTCGACGGGGGTCGTCGCGCTGTAGTCCATGTAAATGGGCAGGTGGGGAATGTCGTTATTCATCTATCGCTCCGGGGAATCTTGTGTGCTGCGCTGTACTGTCTGTTTTGCCGACTGCGGCGTTCTGGCGACGCTCGAGGGAATTACGAACTCGCCATGTTGAAGATCGAGTTCGGACCCAGCGGGACTGCCCTGACCGGCTCCACCGCCGGCGCCTCGGCGCGGCGGTCACGCAGGACGGCGGGCGCGGCGCTTTCGCGGGCGCGCTGCTTGTCCACCAGATCCTTGAGTGACACCGAATCGAGGTACTCGACCATTTTCTGGTTCAGCGTCGACCAGAGTTCGTGCGTCATGCAGTGGCCGTCGTGCTGCTTGGTGCCCTCGCAGGCGCCCTTGCCGCCGCACTGCGTGGCGTCGAGCGGCTCGTCTACGGCGATGATGATGTCCGCGACGGTGACGTCCTCCGCGCGACGCGCGAGGTTGTACCCGCCGCCCGGCCCGCGGACCGATTCGACGATTTCATGACGGCGCAGCTTGCCGAACAGCTGTTCGAGGTACGACAGCGAGATATGCTGCCGCTGGCTGATACCCGCAAGCGTCACCGGGCCCTGCTCCTGGCGAAGCGCCAGGTCAATCATCGCCGTAACGGCGAAACGGCCTTTGGTGGTGAGTCTCATGATGTATGGGAACCGCAATTCTCGACAATTTTCGTCAAGTATAAATACATGACTAGTTTAGTCAAGTATCAACGTTGCGATTTGGGTTATTAAGTGCGCAGCGAATCGCAAAAATGGCGCGATTTCTGCATTCGGCAGATCCGCGCCGCTCATCTCAGTCCGCCAGTTGCGGACGCAAAGCGGCGAGCAGACCCGCGCAGGCAGCCTCGCATTGATCAAGCACCATTTCGAAGCCCGCGTCGCCACCGAAATAGGGATCGACGACCACCCGCGCCTCAGCCTGCGATGCGAACTCCATCAGCAGGCGGATCTTGTCGCGCTCGCTCGCCGGGCAGACGTCATGGAGTGCGGTCACGTTGGCGTCGTCCATTGCCACGATCAGGTCGAAACGGTGGAAATCCTCTGCGGCGATCTGCCGGGCGCGCAACGGCGCGAGATCGTAGCCGCGCCGGTTGCCGGCCCGCTGAGCGCGCTCGTCGGGGGCCTCGCCGATGTGCCAGTCACCCGTCCCCGCCGAATCGACCTCGACGCGCTCAGCCAACCCCGCTTCATCCACGAGGCGCAACATCACAGCCTCGGCCGTGGGCGAGCGGCAGATATTGCCAAGACAAACGAAGCAGACGGAAACCTTTTTCATTCGTGGGGGCTGGAGCAACGGTCGGCGTTCAGTGCGCGCAGGCGAATCTCGAATTATACAAAGCGCGCGAAACGCGCGCTGCACGGCACGTTGGCGCCAGAGCGATCATCAGATCGCGTTCGACCGCGGCAGCGGCGCGATACCGTTCATTGCCTTCACCGGCGTCTTGCCTTCGCTGCCCACGAGGCCATACGAGACGGCGCGCGCGAGTTCTGCCGTGACCTGATCGGCTGCGAGCGGCATTTGCTGCTCGGCGGTCTTCCATGCATGGACCCATGCGGTCACCGCGAGCGGCAGGATCAGCGCCAGCGGCCAGTACACCGTTATTTTCTTTCTCATGATGCGACTCTCTATCGACTGTGAAGCGACAGGTGCGGACGCACTATCGCCAGTCGAGATGATATAGAGAGTCGCAATCAGGAAAAACCCGGTCCGGACGAACACACTGTTGCGCCAGCTTAAATAGTCGGCGATCCGGTCTTGACCGATGGGCGCGCGTCAGGCCTGTTCGGCGCGCTTTGTCGTGTCCAGATGCGTGTGCCGCGCCGCGTACAACTCGCGGAACGTACGGCCGACCGGCGCGGGCATGTCGCGCCCGTTGGTCCAGCCGCGCGCGAACGGCAGCTTGCGAATGAGCCTGGCCTGCCCGCCCATGCGCTCCAGGATCCGCACGCCGAGCTTGGTGAGCAACGCGTAGGCCGTAGGATGCAGCGCGAGCCAGCCCCACGCGGCGAGCGCCGCGCGCTCGCGCCACGGGCGTAGATGCCGCTCCGTCTGCTTCTCACGCAGTTTGCGCAGCAAGTCCGAAAGCGGAATGCCCACTGGGCAGACGCTATTGCACTCGCCGCAGAGCGTAGCGGCCTGCGGAAGATCGAGCGTCTTTTCGATTCCAACATAGCTTGGCGTGAGCACAGAGCCCATCGGCCCCGGGTAGACCCAGCCATACGCATGGCCGCCCACCTTCTGATAGACCGGGCAGTGATTCATGCATGCCCCGCAACGGATACAGCGCAGCATCTCCTGGAATTCGCCACCGATCAGGCCCGTGCGACCGCCGTCCACGAGCACGACGTACATGTGCTGCGGGCCGTCCTGGTCCTCAGGTCCGCGCGGGCCAGTTAGAACCGAGAAGTAGTTCGACGTAGCCTGCCCCGTTGCCGAACGCGGCAACAGACGCATGGCGGTGGCGAGGTCTTCGAGCGTAGGCAGCACCTTCTCGATGCCCGTCACCGCCACATGCACCCGCGGCATCACGGTGCACATGCCTTCGTTGCCCTCGTTGGTCACCAGCACGACCGAGCCCGTTTCCGCCACGAGGAAGTTGCCGCCCGTCACGCCCATATCCGCCGATAGAAAATGCGGCCGCAGGACTTCACGCGCCTCACGCGTCATATCGGGGATTTCGGTCAGGCGTGGCTTGCCATGCGTCTTCGCGAACAGATCGGCGATCTCGTCCTTGTCCTTGTGGACGACGGGCGCAATGATGTGGCTCGGCGGCTCGTTGTCATTGATCTGCAGGATGTATTCGCCCAGATCGGTCTCGATGGACTGCACGCCCATTTCCGCGAGCACCGTATTGAGGCGCATTTCCTCTGAAACCATCGACTTGGTCTTGATGACCTTGTGCACGTCGTGGCGGCGCGCGATGTCCGCGACCAGCTTTGCAGCGTCTTGCGCCGTTTCCGCGTAGAGCACGGTCACCCCGCGCCGCGTTGCCTGCGTTTCAAACTGCTCGAGCCAGACATCGAGATTCTCGAGCGCACGGTTGCGGCGCGCCTTGAGCGCCGCGCGCGTGGCAGGGAAATCGATCGCGGTGATCGCCTCGGCACGCGCCGAGACGAACTTGGTCGAGAGTTTCTTGAGGTTTTGCTGCAGACGCTGATCGGCCAGCTTCTGACCGGCGCGCGCCTTGAACTGCATCGATTGGACTTGCATGGCGTGTGGGCGATGTTGTGCGGTGTTCGGCGAGGTCTGGGCTATTCATGCATTCCGCGCAGAAGGCGCGACGGCAACCAGCGGCGCATCACACGTCGCCTGCCAGCACCTGCGCGATGTGCAGCACGCGCGTGGCGGTGTCACCGGTACGGCGCAGACGGCCTTCGATGTTCAGCATGCAGCCGAGGTCGCCGAGCACCACTGCACCCGTCCCGCTCGCCTGTACATTTGCGCATTTTTCGTCTGCAATGGCCGTCGAGATGTCGCCGTACTTCAAGGCAAACGTGCCGCCGAAGCCGCAGCAGTGCTCGCAGTCCTTCATCTCGTGCACTTCGACGCCGCGCTGCGCGAGCAACACGCGCGGCTGTGCCTTCACGCCAAGTTCGCGTAGGCCCGAGCACGAGTCGTGATAAGTCACCGGCCCGCTGAACTCCCCTTGCGGCAGCGTGACCTTTGCGACGTTGACGAGAAAATCCGTCAGTTCGTAGACGCGCTCGCGCAACTTGCCGAAACGCGCCATTAACTCCGGATCATCGCGAAACAGATCGCCATAGTGGACACGGATCATGCCGCCGCAAGACCCCGATGGGACGACGAGATAGTCGAACTGCTCGAATTCGCGCAGCGTCTTTTCCGCGAGATCACGCGCAAGCGCTCGCTCGCCCGAGTTGTAGGCTGGCTGGCCGCAACAGGTTTGCGCAGGCGGCACGACGACTTCATAGCCTGCATCTTCGAGCAATTTGAGCGTCGAAAAACCAATTTCCGGACGCATCGTGTCGATGAGGCACGTGACGAACAAACCGACTCGCATGGGGACTCCTCGTTAAAACCGTCCCCGATTATCCGCTGTTTCGCCGCGACGACCAACGCGGGTCTGCATCACCTCACCGACCGTGCGAGATGCCGCAGTGCAGCGAAAGCCTCGGCCTTACGGCTTACTTTTTTCACAATACGAGATACAATGCTTTTTCCGTCTCAAGTGTCAAACGAATCTGAACTCATGAGCGACACCCATCCGGATCCGAAGACCTCGATTCAGGTAATCGAGCGCATGATGCGCCTGCTGGATGCACTGGCCGCGCACAGCGACCCTGTCAGCCTGAAGGAACTTGCGCAACGCACCGAACTGCATCCTTCGACTGCGCATCGCATCCTGAACGATATGGTGAGCTGCCGTCTCGTTGACCGCTCCGATCCTGGCACGTACCGGCTTGGCATGCGGCTGCTCGAACTCGGCAACCTCGTGAAAGCGCGGCTTTCCGTGCGCGACGCGGCGCTCACGCCGATGCGCGAACTGCACCGCCTCACGGGCCAGACCGTCAATCTCTCCGTGCGCCAGGGCGACGAAATCGTCTATATCGAACGCGCCTATTCGGAGCGCTCGGGCATGCAGGTGGTGCGCGCCATTGGCGGCCGCGCCCCCCTGCACCTCACTTCGGTCGGCAAGCTCTTTCTCGCCGCCGACGAAGCGAACCGCGTGCGCGCCTACGCCACGCGCACCGGCCTTTCGGGCCACACGCGCAACAGCATTACCGACCTCGGACGGCTCGAGCGCGAACTCGCCCACGTACGCCAGCAATTCTGCGCACGTGACAACGAAGAACTCGAACTGGGCGTGCGCTGCATCGCAGCCGGCATCTACGACGACACCGGCAAACTGGTGGCAGGCCTTTCGCTCTCGGCACCCGCGGACCGCCTGCAGGATTCGTGGCTCGGCCAGTTGAGCAAGACCGCGCTCACGATTTCGGAGTCGCTGGGCTACCACGCGGAGCCCGCTGAAGGCAACGTGCAGCCCGCATGAAGTCAGGGCGAAGCAGAATCAAGAAGAGCGGAGGCGTGACCTCCGCTTTTTTTTGCTCGCCGCCTGGCTCACGCAAACAGTTCATCGAGCTTCCGGTTCAGCTTCGTGTCGAGGTTGCGCGCTTCTTTTGCCAGATTCACCTGCCTTACCGTTCGCGTCGTTTCCAGCAGCGCTGAGTCGATGCTGTATCCGTCGCGCCCGTTCAGCCACGTCAGAATGTCGCCAAGGTGCCATAGCGACGGTTTACCCTCATGCACGGGCTGGGGAAATTCCGCCGCGTGCCCGAGCATCTGCTTACGCATGTTCTGGCGCGACATGCCGGTCAAGTCGGCGGCATCGCGCGCGCTGAAACCAGGCGGGATTGGGCACCAGGTCATCGCTCACCGAGCCATGTTGCCGACGAACCAAACGACGAGGCAGTCGGCCGTTCGTCATAGGACGAGCGGCACGCGCCAGAAAGCAAAACGCCCCGCAGTTGCGGGGCGTTGGTCGGGCAAATCCGAAAAGGCGGGGATCAGGTGCCAGGGCCGCCTGCATCGGCGCTCGTAATGCGCGGCTGCTGGTCGGCGCCGCCATTGTCGAGCCACGTGCGCACGCGCGTTGCATCCGCGAAGCGCGAGTACTTGCCGCTCGAATCGAGCAGGACCATGATCACCGGACGATTATGAATCGTCGTCTGCATCACGAGGCACTCACCCGCTTCGTTGATGAAGCCCGTCTTCTGCAGGCCGATGTCCCACGATGCATTGCGGACCAACGCGTTCGTGCTGTTGTAGGCGAGATTGCGCTTGCCCGTGAACACGTCGTAGCTGCGGTCGGTCGAGAACTGGCGAATCATCGGGTACTGGTAGGCCGCGTTCACCATTTTCACGAGGTCACGCGCGGTCGCGACGTTGTGGCTCGTGAGGCCCGTGGAATTCTCGAAGTGCGTATCGGTCATGCCGAGTTGCTTCGCCTTCGCGTTCATCGCCGCGATGAACGCCGGTCGGCCGCCCGGGTAGTAGCGCGAGAGCGCCGCCGCCGCGCGGTTTTCCGACGCCATCAACGCGATATGCAGCATGTCCTCGCGCGAGAGCACCGAGCCCACTGACAGACGCGAGCCTGTGTTCTTCTCGTAATCGCGGTCTTCGTCCGTGACTTCGATCTGTTCCGAGAGCGATTCCTTCGAGTCGAGCACGACCATCGCGGTCATAAGCTTCGAGATCGAGGCGATCGGCACGACGGCGTGCGAGTTCTTGTCGAACAGCGGCTCGAGCGTGTTCTGATCGACCACGTACGCAACGCCCGAGCGCAGCATCAGCGAGTCGGGCGTCTCATGCAGACCGAACGCCTGACCGACGGTCGGCTGGCGCGGTTCGAACGCGACGCGGCGCACCGCCGAATGATGGCGGCCGTTCATCGTGTAGGTGACGCGGCGCTTTTTCACCACCGGACGCGCGTCGTCGTCTTTCGCGGCGACGGTACGGGTTGCGCCCGCCTTCTGAGTGGCCTTTGCCGTTTCCGGCTCGGCCTTCGCAACCTTCTTGGTGGCCTTTTTCGCCTTGGCCGTTTTGGCCGGTGCGGCGTCTTGCGACGCAGCAAAGGCGCCCTCGGGCGCCACGAGCGTCGCACTGATCGCGACGGAAACAGCGACCGACAACGCGGTGCTGAGAACCGACGACGGCATCAGTGAGAACGACAGGAGCTTGTCGGATTTCATTGGTGTTCTTGATGGAGCGGCGGGATCGTTCGCCAAGTGTAGTAAAACCACGAAAAATTCGCAAATTGAAGCACTTATCGGCGCTCATTAAACCGAAGTATGACCTTCGATTGAGCGAGCCAATGCACTTCCCGCATTCGATGGAGTCAGACAATTGCCAAGCCGCTCCTCTCGCCACGATGCCGCTTGCACACAACGTTTGCGGCGCACGCACAGTGCGCTTGCTGCGTTAACGGCGTTCGTCGTACGGAACTTGAACTGAGGAAAATACGGGTGAGATTGTCTGACCACCAGTGCCGCCGTGCCGCGCGACGCGCGTTCGACCGCAATGGATCATTAACGTTCCATGTAGGAATTCGGTGTACGCACCCAGGTGAAATCCCATAGGCGCGTTCATGCGATCCATGCCGCATCTTGCCAGAAGCCACGTTTCTGCGCTTGCACCACCCTGCGCGCCGCCGCCCTCGACTAGCTGCGAGCCCCGCGCCTTGGGGCATCGACGCAGTTGTCGCAGCCGGCCATGCGCGAAGCATAAGTGACTGTTTAATAATAAATTATCGACATTGTGCGATGCACCAAAAAACCTTGACTTTATTCCGGAGCATCCTAAAATCGAGTCAATGTTGCGACGCACAAAGCGAGCGACAGAGCACCAGCGCCGTGCCACTTACTTCAGGCGACCCACGAAGGTCGCCGACATACAGGAGCGTAAACATGAGTCTGCTGACCCCTGAACAATTCGCCGCTGCCCAGAAAGCCAACCTCGAAACCCTGTTCGGCCTCACCGGCAAGGCATTCGAAGGCGTGGAAAAGCTGGTCGAATTGAACCTTCAGGCCGTTCGCTCGAATCTGGCGGAATCGCAGGAACACGCCCAGCGCGCACTGTCGGTGAAGGACGCGCAGGAATTCCTGGCCCTGCAAACGAGCTATGCCCAGCCGCTGACCGAAAAGCTGCTGTCGTATGGCCGTCACGTGTATGAAATCGCCTCGGCCACCCAGGCTGAGTTTGCGAAGGTCGCCGAAGCCCACTACGAAGAGCAGAACCGCAAGGTTCAATCGCTCGTCGACAACGTCGCGAAGAACGCACCGGCTGGCTCGGAAACCGCAGTTGCCGTGATCAAGTCGGCCATCAACGCCGCGAACACGACCTACGAAACGGTCCACAAGGCCACGAAGCAAGCCGTGGAAATGGCGGAAAGCAACTTCAACGCCGCCACCGCTGCTGCAAGCAAGGCTGCCGCCCAAGCGTCGCGCTCGGCTGCCGCTTCGGCCAAGAAGCCGGTCTGAACGTTGTGGATTGAACCGGTGCGCGCGCAGAAGCAGTCGCGCACCGGGCGCCGGACCTGAACGCTCCGGCATGCCGCCCGGCATGTCACTTGCCCGGTCGCTGACCGGGAATCTTTTTTACGCTCCGGCGCCTCTCGTAGCACCTCGCAGCACCGAGCGTTACCCCAAATGCAAACGGCGCACTCCTCACGGAGTGCGCCGTTTCTTCATGCGCGCCGCAACAAGCGGCGCGGCACGGACTTACTTCTTCTTCTGCGGCGGCAGGTCGGTACAGACGCCCTCGTACAGCTCGGCGGCCATGCCGATCGACTCGCCCAGCGTCGGGTGCGGGTGGATCGTTTTGCCGATGTCGGTCGCATCTGCGCCCATTTCCACGGCGAGGCACACTTCGCTGATGAGATCGCCCGCGTTCAGGCCGACGATACCGCCGCCGATCACGCGATGCGTCTCTTCGTCGAAGATCAGCTTGGTAAAGCCCTCGTCGCGGCCGTTGGCGATCGCGCGGCCCGAAGCGGCCCACGGGAACACCGCCTTGCCGTACTTGATGCCTTCGGCCTTGCACTGGTCCTCGGTCTTGCCGGCCCACGCCACTTCCGGATCGGTGTAGGCCACCGACGGAATCTGCAGCGCGTCGAAGTACGCCTTCTCGCCGTGCGCCGCTTCCGCCGCCACATGGCCTTCATGCACCGCCTTGTGCGCGAGCATCGGCTGGCCGACCACGTCGCCGATCGCGAAGATGTGCGGCACATTGGTGCGCATCTGCTTGTCGACTTCGATGAAGCCGCGATCCGTCACCGCCACGCCCGCCTTGTCCGCACCGATCTTCTTGCCGTTGGGCGAGCGGCCCACGGCGACCAGCACGAGGTCGTAGCGCTGCGCTTCGGCCGGCGCCTTCTCGCCCTCGAACGACACGTAAATGCCGTCGTCCTTCGCCTCAGCATTCGTCGTTTTGGTCTTGAGCATGACGTTCGCGAAGCGCTTCGCGTTGTACTTTTCCCAGACCTTCACGAGATCGCGGTCCGCGCCGGCCATCAGGCCGTCGAGCATTTCAACGACGTCGATCTGCGCGCCAAGCGTCGCGTAGACGGTCGCCATTTCCAGACCGATGATGCCGCCGCCGATCACGAGCATCTTCTGCGGAATCTGACGCAGCTCCAGTGCGCCGGTCGAATCGACCACGCGCGGATCTTCCGGCATGAACGGCAGCTTCACGGCCTGCGAGCCGGCAGCGATGATCGCCTGCTTGAACTTGACGATCTTCTTGCCGTTCTCGCCCGCCACTTCCATATGGTGCGGATCGAGGAACGAGCCCACGCCAGTCACGACTTCGACCTTGCGCGCCTTCGCCATGCCGGCGAGGCCGCCCGTGAGCTTCTTGACGACGCCCGACTTGAAGTCGCGCAGCTTGTCCAGATCGATCTGCGGCTTGCCGAACGTGATGCCGTGCGAGCCGAGCGCTTCGGCTTCGTCGATCACGAGCGCCGTGTGCAGCAGCGCCTTCGACGGAATGCAGCCCACGTTCAGGCACACGCCGCCGAGCGTCGAATAACGCTCGACCAGCACGGTCTTCATGCCGAGGTCGGCGGAGCGGAACGCCGCAGAATAGCCGCCGGGACCCGCGCCGAGCACGAGCATGTCGCATTCGACGTCGGCGCTGCCGCTGAAGCTGCCGGCTTGCGGTGCCGCTGCCTTCGGTGCTTCGGCTGCCTTCGGCGCTTCAGCAGCCTTGGGCGCTTCGGCCTTCGGCGCAGGCGCGGCCGCGCCAACGGCTGCTTCGACCAGCGCGATCACCGTGCCTTGCGAAGCCTTGTCGCCAGCCTTGATCTTCACTTCCTTGACGGTGCCCGCGACGTCGCTGGGCACTTCCATCGTGGCCTTGTCCGACTCGAGCGAGAGCAGCGTCTGCTCCTTCTCGATGACGTCGCCCGCCTTGATGTTGACTTCGATGACGTCGATGTCCTTGAAGTCGCCGATATCCGGCACTTTCACTTCGACGAGACTCATGGTGTCCCCTACCCCTAAAGGATGACCGGCCGCGCCAACCGCCACGCACACGTCATGAACGTGCGGCGAGGGCGGCGCGAGCCGGTCAAATCGGTTTTACAGAATCACGCGGCGGAAATCGCCGAGGATCGAAGCGAGGTACGCATTGAAGCGCGCGGCAGCTGCGCCGTCGATCACGCGGTGATCGTACGAGAGCGACAGCGGCAGCGTGAGGCGCGGCACGAACTGCTTGCCGTCCCACACCGGCTTCATCGCGCTCTTCGACAGGCCGAGGATCGCCACTTCCGGTGCGTTGATGATCGGCGTGAAATGCGTGCCGCCGATGCCGCCGAGCGACGAGATCGAGAAGCAGCCGCCCTGCATCTGGTCCGGCTTGAGCTTGCCTTCGCGTGCGAGCTTCGACAGCTCGGCCATTTCCTTCGCGATGTCGGCAAGACCCTTCTTGTCCGCGTCGCGGATCACCGGGACGACGAGGCCGTTCGGCGTGTCGGCGGCGAAACCGATGTGGTAGTACTGCTTGAAGACGAGGTTGTCGCCGTCGAGGCTCGCGTTGAACGCCGGGAACTTCTTCAGCGCGGCAACGCAGGCCTTGATGACGAACGCGAGCATCGTGAACTTCACGCCCGCCTTCTCGTTCTCCTTGTTCAGCTGCACGCGCAGCGCTTCGAGTTCGGTGATGTCCGCTTCGTCGTTGTTCGTGACGTGCGGGATCATGACCCAGTTGCGGTGCAGGTTCGCGCCGGAGATCTTTTTGATGCGCGAAAGCGGCTGCGTATCGATCGGGCCGAACTTCGTGAAGTCGACCTTCGGCCACGGCAGCAGGTTCAGGCCCGCACCGCCCGCAGCCGGTGCAGCGGCTGCGCCAGCGGGCGCGGCGAGCGCGCCCGTCATCACGCCCTTCACGAACGCGGTGACGTCGTCCTGCGTGATGCGGCCCTTCGGACCCGTGCCCGTCACGCGGCCAACATCCACGCCGAGTTCGCGCGCGAACTTGCGCACGGAGGGCGATGCATGGCTCGGACGGCGCGTGCCGCCTTCGCCTGCCGGAATGATCGGCGCCTGCGCGAGTGCCGACGGCGCGGCGGCCGCGGGCCTGGCCGGCTCATGCTGGGGCGCGTCCGACGGTTCTTCGATGTGCTTCGCAGCCGGTGCGGCGGCAGGAGCCGCGGCGCCTTCCGCTTCAACGACGACGATCTCGGTGCCTTCGGACACGTTATCGCCGACCTTGACCTTGATTTCCTTGACGACGCCGGCCACCGGGCTCGGCACGTCCATGGTCGCCTTATCCGACTCGAGCGTGACGAGCGACTGCTCCTTCTCGACGCGGTCGCCGACTTTCACGCCGATCTCGATGACCGGTACGTCCTTGTAGTCGCCGATATCGGGGACCTTGACGGACTGCACGCCGCCGCTCGCGGCAGGCGCTGCAGCCGGGGCGGGAGCCGCCGCTTGCGCGGGTGCTGCGGCAGGAGCGGCCTTCTCTGCCTTCGCGGCGGCGGCGGGCGCCGCGGCTGCGCCGGCACCGTCCAGCACCAGCACGAGCGAGCCTTCCGACACGTTGTCGCCGACCTTGACCTTCACTTCCTTGACCGTGCCCGACGCCGGGCTCGGCACATCCATGGTCGCCTTGTCCGACTCGAGCGTGATGAGGGACTGCTCTTTTTCGACGGTATCGCCCGCCTTCACCAGCACCTCGATCACAGGAATGTCCTTGTAATCGCCGATGTCCGGCACCTTGACTTCGATCGCTTGACTCATTGTTAGTGTCTCCGGGGCCGCATACGACACGCCTCCCCGCTTCGGGGAGGCGCACATGCCATGCACAGGGGTGATGGGTTAGACGGTCATCGGGTTGGGTTTGGACGGATCGAGGTTGTACTTGGCGATCGCCTCGCCAACCACCTTGCGCTCGATCTTGCCTTCGTCCGCGAGCGCGTTGAGCGCCGCAACCGTGGTCCAGTAACGATCGACTTCGAAGAAGTGACGCAGCTTTTCGCGCGTGTCCGAGCGGCCGAAACCGTCGGTGCCGAGCACCACGAACTTGCGCGGCACGAGACCACGGATCTGGTCGACCAGCGCACGCACGTAGTCGGTCGAAGCGATGATCGGACCTTGCGTGTCCTTGAGCAGCTTCTCGACGTGCGATTCGCGGCGCGGCTCGCTCGGATGCAGCAGGTTCCAGCGCTCGGCTTCGTGACCTTCACGGGCGAGTTCGGTGAAGCTCGGCACGCTCCAGAGGTCGGCTTCGACGCCCCAGTCGTTCTTCAGCAGGTCGGCCGCAGCGATCACTTCGTTGAAGATCGTGCCCGCGCCCATGAGCTGCACGCGCGGCGCCTTGGCGTTCGCGTCGCCCTTGCGGAACGAATACATGCCCTTGATGATGTCGTTCGCCACGCTCTCGCCCTGCGGAATCGCCGGGTGCTCGTAGTTCTCGTTCATCACCGTGACGTAATAGAACACGTCCTCCTGGTCCTGCACCATGCGGCGCAGACCGTCCTGCATGATGACCGCGAGTTCATAGCCGAACGTCGGGTCGTAGCTCACGCAGTTCGGCACCGAAGCCGCCCACAGGAGCGAGTGGCCGTCTTCGTGCTGCAGACCTTCGCCGTTGAGCGTCGTGCGGCCAGCGGTGCCGCCCAACAGGAAGCCGCGCGAACGCATGTCGCCTGCGGCCCACACGAGGTCACCGATGCGCTGCATGCCGAACATCGAGTAGAAGATGTAGAACGGGATCATGATCTCGCCGTGCGTCGAGTACGACGTCGCAGCTGCGATCCAGTCCGACATGCCGCCGGCTTCGTTGATGCCTTCCTGCAGGATCTGACCGGTTTCCGATTCCTTGTAGAACATTAGCTGGTCGGAATCTTCCGGCACATACTTCTGGCCTTGCTGGTTCCAGATGCCGATCTGGCGGAACAGGCCTTCCATACCGAAGGTACGCGACTCGTCCGGCACGATCGGCACGACGCGCTTGCCGAGCGCCTTGTCCTTGAGCAGGATGTTCAGGATCCGCACGAACGCCATCGTCGTGGAGATCTCGCGGCCTTCGCCCGTGCCCTTGAGCAGCGGCTCGAACGCGTCGAGCGCCGGCACCGGCAGCGACTCGGCCTTCTGGCGGCGAGCCGGGAGGTAGCCGCCCAGGTCCATGCGCTTCTGGCGCATGTACTCGAGTTCCTTCGAGCCTTCTTCGAACGTGAGATACGGCACGTCGACGATCTGCTCGTCCGTGATCGGCAGACGGAACTGGTCGCGGAACTTCTTGAGCTGATCCACCTGCATCTTCTTCTGCTGGTGGGTGATGTTCATGGCCTGGCCGGCTTCGCCCATACCATAGCCCTTGATCGTCTTCGCGAGGATGACGGTCGGCTGGCCCTTCGAGTTCGACGCTTCGTGGAACGCCGCGTAGATCTTGTGCGGGTCGTGGCCGCCGCGGTTCAGGTTCCAGATGTCGTCGTCGGACCAGTCGGCGACCAGCGCCTTCAGTTCAGGCGTGTTGAAGAAGTGCTCGCGCACGAACGCGCCCGACTCCGACTTGTACGTCTGGTACTCGCCGTCGACGACGTCCATCATGCGGCGCATGAGCGCGCCCGTCTTGTCGCGTGCGAAGAGCGCGTCCCAGCGGCTGCCCCAAATGACCTTGACGACATTCCAGCCGGCGCCGCGGAACTCGCTTTCGAGTTCCTGGATGATCTTGCCGTTGCCGCGCACCGGACCGTCCAGGCGCTGCAGGTTGCAGTTGATGACGAACACGAGGTTGTCCAGACGCTCGCGGCCGGCCATGCCGATCGCGCCGAGCGATTCCGGCTCGTCCGTTTCGCCGTCGCCGAGGAAGGCCCAGACCTTGCGGCCGTCGGTCTTCGCGATGCCGCGCGCCTGCAGGTACTTCATGAAGCGCGCCTGGTAGATCGCCATGATCGGGCCGAGACCCATCGAGACGGTCGGGAACTGCCAGAAGTCAGGCATCAGCCACGGGTGCGGATACGACGAGATGCCCTCGCCGCCCACTTCCTGGCGGAAGTTGTCGAGCTGCTTTTCGGTCAGGCGGCCGAGCAGGAACGCGCGCGAGTAGACGCCCGGCGACGAGTGGCCCTGCACGAACACGAGGTCGCCGCCATGCTCAGCAGACGGCGCGCGCCAGAAGTGGTTGTAGCCGACGTCGTAAAGCGTGGCCGCCGATGCGAACGAGGCGATATGGCCGCCCACGTTCGTGTGCTTGCCCGCGCGCAGCACCATGGCCATGGCGTTCCAGCGCGTGTACGAGCGGATGCGGTGTTCGATGTCCTGGTCGCCCGGGTTCTTGGCCTGATTGGCGACGGGGATCGTGTTGATGTACGGCGTGTTCGCCGAGAACGGCAGATGCTCGCCGTGCACACGGGCGAATTCGATCTGCTTTTCGATCAGGTAGTGGGCGCGATCAGGACCGACAGTCGAAATGACGCCGTCCAGCGCTTCGAGCCATTCGGCGGTTTCCTGAGGATCCTCGTCCTTGTCGGCGGCAACGTACTTGAGGACTTCGTCGGGTACAGCGGACATGCTCGTCTCCTGGATGTAGGGGAACGCTGTTGATCGGACCATGCGGGCGGCGACGCTTAAGACGTGACCGGGCCAACCGCAGCAGCTTCGGGGCGATTGTAATGACCCCCCTGACCATCGCGCAACAAAATTTTCGAATTGCGAGATGCGATTTTATAATGCGAAAAATTGTTGCAGCGCACGCTTAATCGATCGCGCCCCTGAGCCGATAACGGCCAGTTTGCGCCCGTTTGTCTGCGATTTACGGCTTTTTTCGCGCCATTTCCGTGTCTTACGCTGAGCTACAATCCTTGCCATGTTGACCGAACGGCTTTTCGCACGCTCGGCGCGGCCGCCCGGAACGCCCGGCGAGTCGTCGCCATCTCGCTGGCACCACGGACCCTGGTGGTCGAACTCCTATTTGCTGACGCCGCTCCTGTCGATCGTCGTGTTTCTGATCGTCATGAGCCTGATCTTGTGGAGCCTGAACCGCCGCGAACAACAGCAGCAGGAAGACACGCTCTACCGCAACGTGGCGTGGGCCCAGCAGCAGATCCGGCTTTCCATGACCGGCGCGCAGGAGCAGCTGCAGGCGCTGGCTCGCGACCTGGCCGCGGGACATAGCGATCCGCAGTATTTCCAGACGTCCACCACGGACATCATGCAGGGCCATCCCGAGATCCTCTATCTCAACTGGTACACGAGCCAGGAGGAGCCGCGCTGGCCCAACACGGCGATGCCGGTATTCGGCCAGCGCCTGGCTAAACCGAACGACGCGCAAATGGACGAGGCCGTGAAGGCCGCTTTCGCCGAGGCGCGCGCCACGCGCCGCCAGGTGTACTCGCCGCTCATTTACGACGACGTCGGCAACGGCTACATCACGCTGCAGACGCCGGTATACCGCGATCGGGAATTTCTTGGTTCGATCGCGGCCGTGTTCTCGGTCGAAGGCATCCTGAAGCACGACATCCCGCCCGAGCTGTCGGCCAAGTACAAGATCTCGATTCTCGACGCGAACAACCGCGAGCTCGCCACCACCTCGACGCGTCCGCGCCTGCCGCGCGACGTCTACTACGACCTGCCGCTCGATCCGCCGGGCCAAGGCGTTTCGGTGCGCGTGTACTCGTACCCGCAGATGACCAACTTCACGAACAACACGCTCGTGTGGCTGGTCGCAGGTCTGTCGTGCTTCGTGTTGTGGAGTCTCTGGAGCCTGTGGAAGCACACGCGCCAGCGCTTCGAGGCGCAGCAGGCGCTATACGCGGAAGCGTTCTTCCGGCGCGCCATGGAAAATTCGGTGTTGATCGGCATGCGCGTGCTCGACATGCATGGGCGCATCACGCACGTGAACCCGGCGTTCTGCCGCATGACCGGCTGGGACGAAAGCGACCTCGTCGGCAAGAATGCGCCGTTCCCGTACTGGCCGCGAGACGCCTACCCCGAAATGCAGCGCCAGCTCGACATGACGCTGCGCGGCAAGGCGCCCTCTTCGGGCTTCGAGTTGCGCGTGCGCCGCAAGGACGGCTCGCAATTCCACGCGCGGCTTTATGTCTCGCCGCTCATCGACAGCTCGGGCCGCCAGACCGGCTGGATGTCGTCGATGACCGACATCACCGAGCCCAAGCGCGCACGCGAAGAACTCGCCGCCGCGCACGAGCGCTTCACCACGGTGCTGGAAAGCCTCGACGCCGCCGTCTCGGTGCTCGCCGCCGACGAGGCCGAACTGTTGTTTGCAAACCGCTACTACCGCCACCTGTTCGGCATCCGCCCGGACGGCCATCTGGAACTCGCGGGCGGCGGCGGCTTCGATTCGGCAAGCGCTTCCTCGGACTCGATCGACATGGTCGACGCCTTCGCCGGCCTGCCCGCCACCGCGCTCACCGAGAGCACGGCGGACGCCCAGGAGGTCTACGTCGAGAGCATCCAGAAGTGGTTCGAAGTGCGCCGCCAGTACATCCAGTGGGTGGACGGCCACCTCGCGCAGATGCAGATCGCAACCGACATCACCACGCGCAAGCAGGCGCAGGAACTGGCCCGCCAGCAGGACGAAAAGCTCCAGTTCACGAGCCGCCTCATGACGATGGGCGAAATGGCGTCGTCGCTCGCGCACGAGCTGAACCAGCCGCTCGCCGCGATCAACAACTATGCTTCAGGCACCGTCGCGCTCGTGAAGTCGGGCCGCGCCGCACCTGACAACCTGCTGCCGGTGCTCGAGAAAACGGCCCAGCAAGCCGTGCGCGCGGGCATGATCATCAAGCGCATCCGCGAGTTCGTGAAGCGCTCCGAACCCAAGCGCCAGGCCACGCGCGTGGCCGACATCGTCGCCGATGCGGTGGGTCTCGCCGAGATTGAAGCGCGCAAGCGCCGCATCCGCATCGTGACCGACATGCG